>CAKZKQ010000757.1 GCA_937123825.1 uncultured Pseudomonadota bacterium | reverse complement strand
AACGACGAGAACAACGACGTTCCCGACGAAGTTTGCGACGACGGCGAAGACAACGACGAAGACGGCGACACCGACTGTGACGACGCCGACTGCGCCGATGATGACGCCTGCGCTGGCGGCGACGACATCGCCGACTGCCAGGCCCAGTGCGAAGTCGTGGCGGCCTGCGATCAGATCGTGGACCTGTGCGGCGACCTGGTGCCCCAGATCGTGGCCGGCTGCCAGGCAGCCTGCGAAGAAGACGAGAACGCCCGCGCGCAGATCATCGCCACCGCTGGCCTGCCCTGCGAAGCGGTCGCGCCGCTGGCCATCGACGGCTTTGGCCTCGAAGAGCTCTGCGCTCCCGACCCCTGCACCGAGTACTGCGACGTGCTCGACGATGCCTGCACCGGCGGCAACGCCCAATACGAGAGCCGCGAAGCCTGTGAAGAGGCCTGCGCCGACTTCCGCGCTGACGGTGAAGTTGGCGACACCAGCGGCGACACCGTCCAGTGCCGCACCTACCACGCCACCGTGGCCGAAGTCACCGACCCGGTCTTCCACTGCCCCCACGCTGGTCCTGACGGCGGCGGTGTCTGCGTCGACGCGCCCCCGGACGCCTGCGACTCCTACTGCGGCCTGATGGTCGAGAACTGCGCCGAGACCTTCGGCGATGTTCAGAACGGCATCGAAGCCTGCCAGGAAGCCTGCGCCGAGTACCCCGCCGACGGCAACCTTGGCGACGCTCAGGGCGACACCGTCCAGTGCCGTCAGTTCCACGCCGCGCTGGCTGGTGACATCGCCCTCGACGAGGAAGAGCGCCTTGAGCTGTGCGGCATCGCTGGCCCCGAAGGCGGCGGCGTCTGCGGCCTGCCCTTTGGCAAGATCGACCGCATGGGTCGTCCCGCCATCAACACCGCCCTCATCTCCGCCGACAACAAGGACGCCTTCAACCAGGCCACCCCTGGCGGCGGCGAGCCCTTCATCGATGAGATGGTCGCTGCCCTTGAGTTCGTCGATGGCCTCGACGGCAACGCCGCCAACGGCCTGCTGGCTGACCAGCGCGCGGCCCTGGGTGCCCTGCTGGCCAACGACGTCCTGAAGATCGACATCTCCATCGACAACTGCGAAAACGGCTACCTCGCCCTTGAACTGGGCGTCGACGGCAACTGCGGTGGCCGTACCCTGGCCGAAGACGTCATGGACAAGACCCTCCAGAGCCTCGTGGACGCCACCAGCACCGTGATCGTCACCGACGCTGTGGACAGCGAAGTCGAGTTCCTCGACGACTTCCCCTACCTGCCGGCCGCTCCCACCGAGTGATCCGCAGCCTGTCGCCCCCCTCTACCTTTGGGGGGCGGCCTGCCCAACACACGCTCCTGTGTGTTGGACCCCTTTCCAAGCCACAATACACGGCGTGCCGCACAAGGGGACTGTCGCCCCCTTGACGGCACACCCGTCGACTGAGCACGATGCACGGCATCAAAACACTTGACCGCTCCTGCTGCCAGGACGCGCCGTCGCACCGATTCGATCTTGAGGAGTCCGTGATGATCCATCCCCAAACCGCGCACCCCACACATGGGCGCCGCAACGCTGGCCGCACTGGGCTGCTGGTCCTGGCTGTGTTGACCGCCATGGCCTTTGGCAGCGCCTGCTCTTCCAAAAAGGCCCCCGCCAAGGCCCCAAACGCCGCCGACAAAGCCGCAAAGGGCAACGACAAGGCCGCCAAAGAGGCCCCCAAAGCCAAAGGCCCCTGGAAGAAGAAGGTGCCCATCGAAATCGACAAGGATTTTGCCCGGCGCGCCCGCAACAAGGTCAAGGTGCCCATGGCGTCGCCCAGAAAAGCCCTGGAGCGGCCACGGACCCCCAAAGAGCTGCCCACCACCCCCTTTGATTTGATGGTTCGCACGCTGCGCGGGCAGGTCAACACCTCCTTTAGCGCGCTGGAACGCGCGCCCAAGTCGGTGGCGGCGCACGCCTTTCACGGCGCCAAGCTCCTGAGTCTGGCCAAGCTCGAAGGCGACCTCTCTGAGATCGACAAAGCCTCTCGGATTGCCACAGACGGCCTCAAGCTCCAGCCCAAAAGCCCGCAATTGCTGGCGCTGCGCATCGAGGCCAACTTCTCGCTGCACCGCTGGGACACGGTCGCCAAAGACCTGGCGCAGCTCAAAGCGATCAAAGCCGATCACGACATGATCGCCCCCATGGAAGCGGAGCTTGCCTGGAACCGGGGCGACATCAAGACCGCCGCAGCCATGTTCTCCAAGATCGCGCGCGACGCCCCCTCGATGGGCTCGGTGGCGCGGCTGGCTGGCGCGCTCCAGACCTTTGGCAAACTCAAAGAGGCCGACCAGGGCTTTGCCCGCGCCGAAACCCTCTACACCAACTCATCGCCGGTCCCGCTGGCATGGCTCTACGTCCAGCGCGGGTTGCTCAGGCTGCACAGCGGCCGCTTTAAAGACGCGCGCGTCTTCTACCAGGCCGCCCATGAGCGCGCCCCCGGCTACCCCATGGCCACCGAGCACCTGGCAGAGATCGAGTTCTTGCTGGGCAACACCGACCGCGCGCTGGAACTCTACAAAGCGGTCATCAAACAGACCGACAACCCCGAGTTCCATGTGGCCATCGCGGGCGTCTACGACAGCCTGGGCAAGAAGAAAGAGGCCGCCGAGCACATGGAGCGCGCCAAAGCCCGCAACCTGGAGTTGATGAAGAAGTTCCCCGAGGCCATGAGCGGCCACGGCGCCGACTTCTTCCTTGAAGATGGCCAGGACGCCTCCATCGCGCTCAAGCTCCTTAGCGACGCCGCCAAGAGCCGCCCCAACCCCGAAAGCTTCCAGGCGCTGGCCGAAGCCCAACTGGCCAACGACAAGCTCAAAGAAGCCCAGGAGACCATCGACAAGGCCCTCAACTCGCCGCTGAGCATCGCCGAGATCTACTGGACCGGCGCCCGCGTCGCCAAAGCCAAAGGCGACCAGGCCAAGACCGAAGAGTTGAAGAAAAAAGCCCTCGCGCTCAACCCCAAGATCTCCGTCCTTGAAGGCGACCTCTAAGGCCCCACCCCACCGACGCAGCTCCCAATCCCCCATTTCACACAAATGGCACCGTCACACATGACGTTCGCAGGCCTCCAACGTCGGGGAACGCACGACAACGACGTTTGGAACGTCCCAAAGAGCGCAATGCCATGGCCAGCCATCACCACAAAACTTTCTTGTTTCTGACAGGACTGAGCGCCGCCATCATGCTTTTGACGGCGTGTGGCTCCAAAAAGTCGTCAAAAAACACCAACAACGCACCGGACATCGCCGCAAGCTTGATCCAAACCTGTGAAGAGGCCTCTGCACGATTGCAGCAGTGCGGTGTCCTCGATGATGGCGATCCCAGATGCCAAAACAGCGTCCCGCGCCACAACGAAGCACACGCCGCTTTGCTCAACTGTGCCCTTGGATGCGTCAACACCCTCGATTCATGCCAGGAGGTCGGTGATTTCATGTGCAATGGGGGTCTGTTTAACGCAGCCCACCCTTGCACCCAACGCTGCATGGAAACACACGGCTTTGAGTGTGGCAGCGGAGAGTTTGTCACGCCCCTGGATCGATGCGACGGGACCACCGACTGCGAGGATGGCTCCGACGAAGTGCAGTGCGATGGGCCCGCGACGTTTGAGTGTGATGATGGGAGCACCATAGAGCTTCGACACCAATGCGATGGCTTTGAGGAATGCGATGACGGCTCGGACGAGGCCGATTGCCCGGTTTTTGTCTGTGATGACGGCGAGGCGGTGTTGAGAGATTTTCGCTGCGACGGGAGCGATGACT
>CAKZKQ010000756.1 GCA_937123825.1 uncultured Pseudomonadota bacterium | reverse complement strand
CTAAGAGATACCACTTTCCAGTGTCATCTCTTGAGAGTCACTGCCGTGACTCCAAGCCTTTCGCATCTCTCGAACTGGACTGCGATTTCTCGCCCTCGCAAGGCTCGTTTTAAACGGTACGCGGTCTAAACCGCGGGTCTGGGCCTGCAGGCCCAGCGGGGGTTTGGGGGCTGGCCCCCATCCCAAACGGTGATTTTGAGGCGAGCGCTGATGAAGGCTAGATGTTGGCCTCTGCGAGCGCCCTTTGATTGAGGCGGACGGTGCCTTTGGAGACGTCGAAGCTCAGCACGTCCATGGGGCAGACATCGATGCAGATGCCGCACTGGATGCAGGCGCTGTTGGAGTTGTCGAAGGCCTCCTGGTTCTTGGCGTAGGCCATGACGTCGACGCCCACCTGGCAGTATTTGGAGCAGAGCGTGCAGGTGATGCACTTGTCGTTGGCCTTGATCTTCAGCCGCCCGTACCAGCCTGCCAGCAGACCGTTCCAGGCCGCCAGCGGGCACCAGTAGCGGCACCAGACCTTGCCCCCAAAGAAGGGATAGAGCGCGATCGGGATGACCGCCACCAACCAGAAATCAACGATGTAGCTGTAGGCCTGCCACCAGCCGTTGTTGCCGCTGGTTTGATAGGCGCCGACGCAGATCAGGGTCACGATGAAGGCCGCCACGAGGATCAACACGCCCTGAAACTCCCAGGAGCGCGAGCGCTTGCCTTTGGCCGAGAGGTGGCGCCAGCGGTCTCCGAGCGTCTCGGCCAGGCCGCCGCAGCCGCACACCCAGGTGCAAAAGCGCTTGCCGTGCTTGTAGGACGCCAGCGGGATGGCCACAAAGGTCCCAAAGAGCCCCATGCCCATAAAGAAGTACATCACCGCGCGCGGATCCGACTCGGACCACCAGTTGAAGGTGTTGAAGAAGAGCGGCCAGGGCTGGTAGAGCCCCCAGGCCCTCCAGGCGTGCTGGATGCTCAGCGCCTGCACGGCCACGATATTGGCCACCAGGAAGAAGACAATCTGGAAGGCCAGCAGTGAGGCGTAGCGGTAGGTTTGATACTTTGGATCGCGCGCCACGCCCGTCCAGCGCTTGAGCGCCTGATACCCAAAGACCCCCATGATCACGGTGTACGCAAAGGAGTAGAGGTACCCTTGCTGGAACCAGTGGGTCTTCATGATCTCGGCGAAGGCTTCCTTCGTGAAGAGGAACTGGAAGGGGTAGAAACAGATGTAGAAGAGCGTCTCAAGGCCGCTGTAGAAGCCCGAGGCCGAGAAGACCGGGTGGGTGCCGCCTTCTGGGAAGATGTAATTGAAGGGCCAGGAGTAGACGGGCTTGGGATAGGCCTTGAGGGCGTAGAGTGAGTAGACCCCGATGAAGACGAGCGCCAGGACAATCCATTTTTTGATGTCCCAGGTGTTCTCCATTCGAATGCCCACGCGCTTGAAGAACTTCAGCGGCAGGACGGCGCCGATCATCTCGTAGACGGCGTTGTTTTCAATGGTGTGTTCTTTGCCGTCGCCGGTCTTGAAGGTGACGGTGCCATCACCAATGGAGACCAGGTGGGAGCTCATGTGGAGCTGGATCTCGCCGCTGGCGGCGGCGGCCTTGATGGCGTCGGCGTTGCGCTTTTTGGGGTAGATGAACTCCTGGTCGATGGTGACCATGGTGACGTCGTTGTGCTCTTTGAGCGCCAGGACCGCCTCGCAGGCCACATCACCGCCGCCGTAGACAAAGAGCTTCTGCCCCCGGATCTGATCGGGATCGCCCACCGTATGGTGCACGCGCGTGGCGTACTCCTTTTCACCGGGCACCCCGGCCTTGCGCGGGTTGCCGGCCTTGCCGACGCTCAAGAGCACCCTGCGGGCCTTGAAGGAGCCCTTGTCGGTCTCCACGTCGAAGAGTTCGCCCTTGCGGGTGATGTTGGTGACCTTTTCGTGCTCGCGAATGTTGAGCCCAGCCTCCTCGATTTGCGCGTGCCAGCGCTCAAGGAGGACCTCGCGGGTGCACTCCTCAAACCACATCGAGGAGTTGTTGGGCACCCCGGTGGGCTCGGCAAAGAGGAACTTGCCTTTGTACATGTTGACGACGGTCTGGGCGATGCGGTTTGCCTCGATGACCACGTAGTTGCGGCCCAGCTCGTGGGCGCGCATGGCCGCCCCCAACCCCGAAGCGCCCGCCCCGACAATCAGGAAGTCCAGGACATCTGCGTCACCGCCGCCCTCATCAAGCTCCTCATGGAGGCGGTTGATGACGCGCACGCCGTCATTGAGGCCCAGCTTGATCAACGGCGTTCCGGCCACCTCACCGGTCAGGTAAAGGCCCTTGATGTTGCTCTCGCCGCTCTCCCTGACCTCAGGCAAAAGGGGATAGGACGGCTCTGGCCTCTTGGCCGAAAACAGCGTCCCTGCCCATTGTCGCAGTCGCGCGCTCGTGCTCATACATTCTCCTGGCGCCGCAGCCCTGGCAACGCTTGTTGACCACACCGACATTCATCGGGCCCCCCACAGGCGCCGCGCGTGCTGCTTGAGCAACGCACCAGCGCCCCATTGGCCCGGGGTCACGGTCGGTTGTGGTTTCTGGAAAGGCCGCGGGATTGTTGGGATCTCCGTGGGTGAAATCAGTCACCACCTCTTTTGGGCACGCGCACAGTGTACCTTTGTCAGGCACAAAGCGCGACTTTGCCCTGCGACCGCCAAGGCGGCCCCATGAAAGCTCTGTGCACCCAGGCGCCGGTTTGTTACACGGCGCCGCCAAGACAAATGCAAGATTGTGGATTTTGGGGGAGGCGACCAGAACCTAGGGGAGGTAGCGTCGCTGGAGGTGATCTTTGAAGATCTGGACGTTGAGGGGCTGGCCGGTGGCGTCGATGAGGATCTCTTCGGTGGACTTGCTGCTGCCCACGGCGTGGACATTGGGGCCAAGCCAACCAAGGAGCGGCGCAAAGTTGCCTTTGGAGATCTCTTCGGGGATCTGGGGTAACTGGCGGCAGGCGGCGTCAAAGAGTTGGGCGGCGGTCATGGCTCCGAGCGTGTACGTGGGGAAGTAACCCAATGAGCCGTCCATCCAGTGGATGTCCTGCATGCAGCCATCGCGGTCGTTTTCAGGCGTCACCCCGACCAGCTCGGCCATGCCCTGGCGCCAGGCTTCGGGCAGGTCAACGACCTGAAGCTCATCGGCCAGCAGCGCCTTCTCCAGGCGGTAGCGCAAGATGACGTGGGCAGGATAGGTGACCTCGTCGGCGTCCACGCGGATGAGCCCGCGCTCAACCTTGCCGTAGAGGCGCTGGAGGTTTTCGGTCGTCCAGGCCGGGCCCTGACCCGAAAAAATTTCGCGGACCTTGGGGGCCAGGAAGCTCAGGAAGTGGCGGCTGCGGCAGGCTTGCATCTCCATCAAGAGCGATTGGCTCTCGTGCATGCCCATGCCGCGCGCGTGGGCCACGGGTTGGAAGCGCCACTGGCCAGCGGGCAAGCCGCGCTCGTAGAGGGCGTGGCCCGTCTCGTGGATGACGCCCATCAGGCTCTGCACAAAGTCCCCGGTGCTGTAGCGGGTCGTGATGCGCACATCATCGGGGCTGCCTGCGCAAAAGGGGTGGTGGCTGACGTCGAGGCGGCCGTGCTCAAAGTCAAAGCCCAGGACCTTCATCACCTCCAACCCCAGGGCCTTTTGCAACTCCACCGCAAAGGGGCCTTCAGGCATGATGACCCCAGGGCCGTTGGCCTGACGCTCAAGGACCGCCTCGGTGAATTCGGGCAGGAAGGCGGCCAGATCCCCAAAGATGGCGTCGAGGCGCTTGATGCTGGCGCCGGGCTCGTAGAGATCCATCAACGCTTCGTAGGGGTGGCAGCCGAGCGCTTCGGACTTGGCCTGGGCCTTGTGGCGGACCAGGGAGACAACCTCGGTCAAGAGGGGTTCGAGTGCTTTGAAGTCATCGGCGGCGCGCGCGGTTCTCCAGCGGGTCTCACAGGCCGATCCAGCGCGGCTGAGCGCTTCGACCAGATCGGCGGGCACGGCGGTGGCGTGGAGGTGTTGGCGCCGCATCTCTTTGAGGTTGGCGCTCTGCCAGGGATCGAGGTCCTCTTGCTCGGCCTGCTCAAACCACTGCACCAAATGGGACTCGGTCTTGAGGCCATGGCAGAGACCTTCAAGGGTCGCCATTTGCTCGGCGCGGGCGGAGGAGCCTCCAGCGGGCATCATCACCGCCGTATCCCAATGAAGCGCCTCGATCGCCTCATCAAGGCGTCCGACTCGGCCAAAGTGTTCATACAAAAGAGAATACTTGCTCATACATTCCTCTACTGAGAATGAAACCTGTTCGTACAACCAAAACCGAATATATCGTTCACAATTGAGGGATTCACAAGTCTGAACGCACCAACAGGCTGTACAAAGTAGTCATATCACAGGCAGACAACTACAGAAAGACTGTGCATATTACGCTCTAGTTTAAATTTGACAGTAGGTCCACATGTCGCCTAATGTGGTACACAGAAAATTTTCAGGCATCGCTCAAGGACGGGCGACCCCAAAAAAATTCACCGACAGTGGCTGTTCTTCAGGATTGGGACAAACAGCCATTCCCCCAACCACCTATTCATGGTGGGTAGGACACTCCTTCTTCAAAATTTGACTTGCTGAAGATGGAAGACTCCATTGAGGTTGTAAGGGACATGACCAGAACCATGGTTCGGGGCAGGCGATCGTTGCGTCTGGCCTCTCTTGCGTTGACAATTCTTGGCGGCGTGCTGTGCGTGCAGAGCACTGCAGTGGCTCAGCCGGCGACGATCAGCATCCAGACGACAGTGCGCGACTTCCGGGACACGCACCCGGACTTTGAGCGCGATGTGGATGGCCTGGATCAGGACATCGCTGCCGATCAAATTGGCAATGACAACAAGCCTGTCTACGCCGGTGGGATCAATGGAACGCTCACCACCACAGGCCCGGACAACTTCAACCAGTGGTACCGCGACGTCGAGGGGGTCAACGCCCGCACGAACTTCGTGATGGACCTGGATCGGGACGATCAGGGGACCTACTTTTTTGTCGATCGGGCCTTCTTCCCCATCGATGACCAGCTCTTTGGCAATGAAGGGCGCGCGCACAACTACCACTTCACCATGGAGATGCACACCACCTTCCAATACCGTGGTGGTGAGTTTGTGGCGTTTGAGGGTGACGATGACCTTTGGGTCTTTGTCAACGGGCGCAAGATCCTCGACATCGGCGGCATCCACTCCTCTTTGAGCGATCGGGAAGAGTTGGACAACGTGGCCGCAGAGTTTGGCCTGGTGGTCGGCGAGACCTACACCTTCGATCTCTTCTTCGCCGAGCGTAAGACGGTCGCCTCGGAGTTCATCTTCAGCACCAGCATCATCCTCAACGGTGATGTGGACGGTGACGGCGTTCCAGACGACGAGGACAACTGCCGCCTGGACTTCAACCCCGACCAGGAAGACGCCAACAACAACGGTGTCGGCGACGCCTGCGATGAAGACGCCGACGGCGACGGGTTGCTCAACGACGACGAGATCGACCGCGGCACCGACCCCTTTGATGCCGACACCGACAACGACGGTTTGGACGACGGCGAAGAGGTCGACCAGGGCACCAACCCGATCGACGCCGACAGCGACGACGACGGCATCAGTGACGGCAACGAGATCGCCGGCACTGGCCCGCTGGCCAACTTTGAGCCGACCAACCCGAACAACCCCGACACCGACGGCGATGGCCTGCCCGATGGTCTCGAAGTGGGCAACACCGAGCCAGTCAGCGGCGGCGTCAGCGAAGGTGACGGCATCCTCTACGCCGGCACCGACACCAACAGCGACGATTACATCGAAGACGCCGACGACGATACGACCACCGACCCCAACGACGATGACACCGACGACGACGGCATCCTCGATGGCAACGAAGACGCCAACACCAACGGCGCGGTGGACAACAGCATCGGCGGCGTCAACAACGATGGCACCGGTGAGACCGACCCGGAAGAGGCCGACACCGACAACGACGGCATCCTCGCCGCCACCGACACCGGCCCGACCACACCCCAGGCCAACGACACCACCGCGGCCCTCGCGCCCTACGCCGCCCCCCACCCCACCACCAACC
>CAKZKQ010000755.1 GCA_937123825.1 uncultured Pseudomonadota bacterium | reverse complement strand
AGCAACGACCGCGACAGCTTCCTGTCCGTGCTGCCGCTGCACCACACCTTTGAGTTCACCTGTGGGTTCCTGATGCCGCTGTCGCGCGGCGCCACCATCACCTACATGGATGAGCTCAACGGCGAGTCGCTCAACCGGGCCTTCACCAACAACCGCATCACGGCCATGATCGGCGTGCCTGCGCTGTGGCAACTGCTGCACCGGCGCATCACCGGCAAGGTCGCCGAGCGCGGCCCGGCGGCGCGGACCATCTTTGACACCCTGGTCAGCCTCAACCGCCTGACCCGCGACCGCTTCAAGGTCAACCTGGGCCACCTCTTCTTCGGGGCCGTGCACAAGGGCCTGGGCGGCAACATCCGCTACCTCATCTCGGGCGGCGCCAGCCTGCCTGCCCCCATCATGGAGACCTTCCATGGGCTGGGCTTTGAGCTGCTGGAGGGCTACGGCCTGACCGAGGCGGCCCCGGTGCTGACCTGCGGGCGTCCCGGCGCCAGCGTGCGCGTCGGCAGCGTCGGCAAAGCGCTGCCCGGCGTCCAGGTCACCATCCAGAACCCCGACCCCGCGGGCGTCGGCGAGATTGTGGCCAAGGGCGGAAACGTCATGCTGGGCTACTACAACAACGCCGAGGCCACCGAGGCGGTCATCGACGAGGACGGCTGGCTCCATACTGGGGACCTTGGCCGCATTGACAAGCGCGGCCGCCTCTTCATCGCCGGTCGTAAGAAAGAAATCATCGTCGCCTCCAACGGCGAGAACGTCTACCCCGACGAGCTTGAGGAAATCTACGAGCACGCCGACCTCATCGAAGAGCTTTCGGTCGTTGGTCTGCCCGACGGTCAAGGCTCTGAGCGCGTCGCCTGCATGGTGCGTCCGATTGTCCCCGAAGACGGCGGCGAAGACCGCGCCGCGTTGGAAGCCGACATCCGCAAGCACTTTGACCTGACCGCCGCGCGGCTGCCCTACCACCAGCGCGTCAAGGTCCTGCGCTTCACCTACGAAGAGCTGCCCAGGACCGCCACCCGCAAAATCAAGCGCAAAGCCGTCGTGGGCCTGCTTGAAGCTGCCGGGACCGAGAAAAACGACGCCACGACCGCCACCACCGGCAACGCCGCCGAGATCTGGGGTCAGTGGACCTGGCTGCGCGACGCGTCGGCCAACCTGGCCGGGGTCGAGGGCGACACCATCAGCCGTCACACCGCGCTCATCGACGACCTGGGCTTTGACTCCCTGGCTTTCACCGAGCTCTCGGGCACCATCGAGTCTCAGACGGGCAAGAAGCTCAGCACCGACGAGTTGATCGCCGCTGGCAGCCTCCAGGGCATCATGTCCAAGCTGGAGCGCACCTCGGCCCGCATCGACAACGACGAAGAGTCCGCCAGCGCCACCCCCGGCTTCAGCCACCTGCCCAGCGCCATGCGCCCGCAGGAAGCGCGCCGCCCCGTCCAGCAGGACACCACCCTGGGCGACCTGGCCGAAATCCCCGAACCGATGCGCAAGAGCCTCAAGCAGGCCCTGGGTGAAGCCCAGAAGATGGTCTACAAGGACCTCTTTGACATGCGCGTCTACGGCAAGGCACACATCCCCTTCCAGACCCACGCGCTGGTGGCCGCAAACCACTGCTCGCACCTGGACATGGGGCTGGTCAAGACGGCCCTGTCCGACTGGGCCCCTGACCTGCGCACCCTGGCCGCCTCGGACTACTTCTTCGACACCAAGGCCAAGCGCACCTACTTTGGCCAGTTGACCAACCTCATCCCCGTCCAGCGCTCCGGCTCCCTGGAAGAGTCCATGAGCGAGGTCAGCAACATGGTCCAGCAGGGCCAACCCCTGCTGCTCTTCCCCGAAGGCACCCGCTCGACCACCGGCGACATCGCCGAGTTCCGCCCGGGGCTGGGTTACCTGGTCATGCACAACAAGGTCGGTGTCCTGCCCGTGTACCTCGGCGGCACCTACCGCGCGCTGCCCAAAGGCGCCGTCTTGCCCAAGAACCGCCGCCTGCGTGTGCACATCGGCGAGATGATCCCTTACGAGTTCTTCGAAGAGCGCACCCGCGGCATGTCCTCGCGCCAGGCCTACCTCGAAGTTGCTCGCCTTGTCCGCGAAGCCATCCTCGCCCTCAAAGCCGGGCGCCGCTTCATGGACCAGGGCAAAAACAACAAGGCCAAGGAGCAGGACGACCAGATCGCTGGCCTCTTCCGCACCCTGGACCAGAAGTTTCAGGAGAACCAGGTCGATGAGCCTGTCTCCTTCTACTTCAGCCTGGGCAAGAGCGACAGCGGCAAGTGGACCCTCCTGGTCAGCCCCGACAAGTGCTCCTCACACCCCGGCAAGCCCACCCACGGGCGCGCCGACTGCGTGGTGAAGACCTCCCCAGAGATGTTCCGCAAGATGGTCAACGAGTCCTACGTGCCGTCCATGGACGAGTTCATGAACGGCCACATCAAGACCAACGACGTGGGCCTGCTGATGGCCTTCCAGAACATCTTTGCCCTTTGACGCAGGCCACGGCGCCCACAAACCCACGGCGCCAGCGCCAGCCGCTCCCATCCAACTTCAAGACTCCAGGCCGGTGACCCTCACCGGCCCCATAGAGACCTTTTTAAAGGCACGACTGTCATGAGCAAACTCTACCTCGTCACCGGCGGCACAGGATTCCTTGGTCAGCACCTCGTGCGCCAGCTCCTCAAAGAGGACGGCGCCCGCGTGCGCATCTTCTCGCGCAGCAAAGACCGCGCTCTGGAACGCGCCGGGGCCGAGTTTGTCAAAGGCTCCGTCCTGAAGCCCAAAGACCTGACCGCCGCCATGGAAGGGGTCGACGGCGTCTTCCACCTGGCCGGAAAGGTCGAGCGCGACCCGCGCCGCGCCCACACCCTCTTTACCCTCCACGTCACCGGCACCCGCAACGTGCTGGAGGCCGCCGTGGAGGCCAAAGTCGGCCGCGTCGTCGTCGCCTCAACCTCGGGCACCGTGGGCGTGACCCGCTCGGGCCGCACCATCCCCAACGACGACGCCGAGCACGTCACCGACCTGGTCAAGGACTGGCCCTACTACCTCTCCAAGGTCTACGCCGAGAAGACCGCCCTGTCCAAGGCCAGCCGCGCCGACGTCGACGTCATCCTCATGCGCCCCACGCTCCTGCTTGGACCCGGCGACGACCGCCTGAGCTCCACCAAGGACGTCCTGAACTACCTCGACGGCGCCATCCCCTTCATCCCCACCGGAGGCCTCAGCTTCGTCGACGTGCGCGACACCGCCACCGCCTTCCGCGCCGCCATGGAGCGCGGCACCCCTGGCGCCACCTACCTGCTGGGCTCGGCCAACCTGACCTTCGAAGCCTTCTTTGAGCGCCTCGAATCCATCTCCGGTGTCCCGCGCCCCCGCGTGTCGGTCCCCAACAAGGCCGCCCGCTTTGGCGCGCGCCTGATGGACGCCGCCATGAAATTCGCCGGCCGCGACCCCGACATCGACCCCATCAGCGTCGAGATGTCCCAGCACTTCTGGTACATCGACTGGTCCAAGGCCATGCGCGAGCTGGACTTCCAGCCCCGCGACCCCGGCCAGACCCTCTACGACACCGTCCAGTGGCTCAAGGCCAACCGCCCTGTCAGCCCCGACGACGACTACGATCCGGCCCCGGCCCCCGACGCCAACAGCCCCTTCGCCCCCGGCCGCGCCTGGGACGCCGACGTCCGCCACGCCGCCTACTCCAAGTCCAACTCGGACGCCTACGGCGCACCCACGGGCCCCGACGCCCCCCAGACCGCCATCCCCTATCAGGGCCAAAGCCGCCTGAGCTACGACACCTACGACACCTCAGGCCCCGGCCTCGAATCCCTGGTCTCAGGCGCCCTCAAAGGCGCCGCTGGCACCGTCGGCACCCTCATCAACAAGGCCACCGAGTCCATGGGCAACGCCGCCTCCTCTGCCCCCGCGCCCCCGTCCTCCTTCGGCGGCCCCTCTGGACCCTCCAGCGCCTCCCGCAACGAACTCGACGATCTCCTGGCCACCGCCTCCCCCGAAGAAGTCGAAACCATTTTGCGCCTCGTGCGCCGCATGAAGCAGTGAGGGCGGCTCTTGCTCTCTCACTCCCTCGCTGCGCTCGGTCGTTCGGGCGCGGTTCGGTCGCCTCGCTTTGCTCGTCTTCCTTTCGGTGCGGTCGCTTCGCTCCCTGATGGTTCGGTCGTTCGCTGCGCTCACTCCCTTGTGGTTCGTTCGCTTCGCTCACTTATGGCATTTGCGATGAGGGGGTTCTTGGCTTCGCCGGTTGGAGTGGGGCATCTCGTCGAAAGTGCTTTCACTTCTCTG
>CAKZKQ010000754.1 GCA_937123825.1 uncultured Pseudomonadota bacterium | reverse complement strand
CGGCGACCGAACCAAAAGCCTGCCCAAGCAGGCGCACCAAAAGAGAGACGAGCGCAGCGAGGCGATCGAACCGCTCTTGTGGGGGTGGGGCAGGCAAACGAGCGCAGCGAGCCCGCCTGCCCCACCCCCACAAGAGCTTGCTTGTGTTGCAGGGGTGTTTATAGATGATGGCCCACAAATCTGGGATCTGAGCCGATGAGGCTGTGATCTTGTGCCTGACGAGAGGTTTGCGCTGCCCATGAACGACACTTTGGTGACCACCACGCCTGCCCCTGAGCCTTTGGATCCGATGGTGCTTCAGCGCCTCAAACCCATTGAGCGCCTTCAGGCCATCATCAGCCGCGAGGACGCCCAGAACGCTGTGCGCTCGCTTCAATCCTACACGCTCTACCATCTGGTCCGGGAGATCGGGCGCGAGGACGCGCTGGAGTTGATCCACCTGGCCAGCCCCGAGCAGCTCCAGACCTTTGTGGACATCGACTGCTGGCAGCGAGATCGGTTCAACCCAGGGGCCATCATGCCCTGGATCGATGCTTTCTGGCTGGAGACGCCCGACGCGTCCTTTAAAGAGGCGATCAAGGATATCGATCTGGAGCCGCTGGTGCTGACCTTCAAGGAGCACATGCTGGCTTTTGTGATCGAAGATCCGGACGATCTGCCCAAAGAGCTGCTGGCCCTGGAGCGCCCCTACGAGACCCTCGATGGGGTCTATGCGCTGGTCTTTGGCGACAACGAAGACGCGACCCGATCGCTGCGCCAATTGCTTAAGCGCCTCTATGAGCTTGATCGCAAAGCAGCCTGGACCATCCTGGAGTCGTGCCGCTGGGAGTTGACCTCAACCATGGAGGAGGCCGCTTACCAGGCTCGCACGGCGCGCCTTGGAGAGCTTGGTTTTGTGGAGATGGGCGAGGCGCTGGAGATCTTCGCAAACCGCGATCCGGCGACGCTTCGCAGAACGCTCCTGGAGGCCCTTGAGGGTCACCAGCCTGAGGTTTCCCCCAGCAGCGCGGCCCAAGAGGGCACGGGTCTCTTTATGGTCCCGGACCTCTTTGCGGCACCGCTGGATCAGGATGAGACGTTTTTTGGCACCGCGTGGCGGCGTTTGATGACGCTCCTTGTCGAAGGTCAGATTCAATGCGATCTGCAGTCGATGAGCTTCGCGATGGTTGCGCTGACCAACCGGGCCATCGCCGCCGAGGCCGTCGATCCCCACGATCTGGAGGCCAGCCGTCAAGTTTACCAGCGCGTGCTGGGCAACCTCAACATTGCCCTGGAGTTCATGGCCCAGCGCGACGTCGAGGTCGCCGCCCGGATGCTCTCGGTGGCCCACCCGCTGCACCTCTTCCAGGCTGGCCACAGCGTGGTGGTCAAGTTGGCCGTTCAAGCCCGCGCGTTGCTGGCTCAGCCCGCCATGGCCACGGCGCTGACGCTGGTCGATGAGGCCCCCTACGGCCTGCTGGGTCACAACGACAGACTCCTGGCCAGCGCCCTCAACCGCCCCCGACCGCTCTACCACGATCCTGGGCGCGATTATGTGGAGCCGTTTCAGCGCCTGGAGCAGGTGGAGCGCGCAGCGGTGCGCCTGAGCCGCCTGGCCTTCAAGCTCACCGCCGTCTTTGGCATCTTGCGCCTGGAGCGCGGGGCGATCGCCCAGGTCGCTTACCGAGACGACGTCCACCCGCCGGTGGAGGCGCTGCACCTGGACGCGTTGCTGCACACCATCATCGCGCGCGTGGCGCTGGGCGAGCCTCCCATCCTGGTGCCGCTGAGCGTCAACCAGGTCGCCAGCTTGATTGAGGGTCCCATTGCGACCAGCCTCAAACACCGCGGCGCGCTGGAGCAATCGCCGCTGATGACCGCCGCGCATGCCGTGCTGGTCAACCACGATGGCCTTGACGCACAGGCCCAGTCGGTGGGCAAAGCGCTCAGCGTCAGCCTCACCTCCGAGCTCATCGATGCCCTGGGGGCGCTCAACCCCGCCGACATCCGCAGCGGCGCCACCCCAGTGGTCCTGCTTGGAGAACTGCTCTTGACCTGCCCGCATGACGGCGCCGCCCCAAAGTGACAAGCAATCTTGTCGCAGGCACGCACCACTTGCGTGCCTGCCACCGGTCCAAAGCCAGCCCCAAGCCCCACTCGCCACCCGGCCCCACCCCCACGGACACCGCTCCAGCCGGGCTTGAGCACTTCAGCGGGCCCTCTCTTGCGACCACCACCGCATCCCCTCCACCAGCCCCCCACAAACGCTGCAACCAGCTTGTGACGCAATATGTCCACCCCCACATGGAGTGGGGTGACAAAAATTGTCACTCTACAGCGTCACCCCCCTCTCTCACCTCCCCATCAAAAGGGCATCCACACCGTCTACAACGGCCTTCTTGATATTTTTCGACAAAAAACCCACCGGCCGGAGAACTTGGAACGTAGGTTGCTAGAACGTTGAAACAGCTTTTTTGCTAAAGACAAGTCCCTCGACCTCTCCTTCTTGCCCTTCAAGGCAAGGACACCACCGGTGTGCCTTGACCCCGAGGACATCAAAGAGAGCCTCCTTCACCGGCTCGAACCGCCGGCATCGCCAGTCCCTGGCCTAGCGCCTGGGACACACCCGTGGGGTGCGCCCTTCGCCCCCTCTTCATGGTGATGCCCTGGTCACGCAACGGTACGGAGAACTGTGCGCTGTACGGTACAGCGCGCAAATCTCTCCCCTGGAACACCAACTCCAGGGCTCACCGGTGCAGTGTGCGGTTGATACCAAGATGCAGACGAAAGGCTTGCTTTATGGCGAGCAATGATGAGTCCCAGGGGCTGAAGTTCTCAGCGATAAGCCACAGGTTTGGGGCGAGCAATAATGGATGTCAGACGCCTCACGGGGAGCGAAGCCATAGCAGCGCTATTGCGAGCGACTCGTGTGGTGTATAACGCCATTAGGGCCGTCCCAAACAGCGAGTCACGTGGTTCCTGGGGTCATCAGGGCCGGCACAAAGTAAGTCGGACGTCTGCAACTTGGTATCAGTGCTCGGTCAGGAGAATGAGCGTCTTCCACAAGACGCTGCCGGAAGGCTGCTTGGATGGGTAGACCCCCACGCCCACACGGGAGACGTGTGCCCGCAGCGCCGCTTCGGGCACCTGCACGTCAGCGGGATCCAGGACCGTATGGCTCTGGATGTAGAAAGCCCGGTAGGAGAACCCCTTTTCGGACAACGCCACCCGAATCAGCTCTGAGAGCTTGTCGGCGCTCTGCCCACCGCTGCCGGGATCAGAGAGTCTGGCGTAGCGCGCCGCGATGGTCTGCAGCGTGTCATCCTGGCGGATGTCGGCCAGGACCTTGCGCTTGCGGCCTGCCTGAATGGACTTGATGATCCGCGCACGGAAGCGATCTCCGGTCCACTTGCGCTGCGGCGTGGCAAAGTTCTGGGTCAAAAACATCACCCGGCGGCCATACTCATCCTCACCAAAGACCACCCCCACACCCACATGGGTGAACTGGGTGTTGAGGATGTTCTCCCGGTGGCCCAACGAGAGCATCAACCCTTCTTCGGCGTCGTAGACCGAGTTGTTGCGGCTGATGTTCTCTGCCATCGCGCGCGCCGCGTATCCAGCCTTTCCAAAGCGGTTCTCCAAAGTGCCGCGCTGCGGGGACACGTGGGCAAAGAACTGGTGCTCCTTCATGTCGGCGCTGTGGCCCCGAGCGATCTTGGCCACATCTTCGTCCCAGACCAAAGGCGCCAACCCAAACCGGCGTCGGTCCTCGTTGAGGAGCTTGAACATCAACTGCTCGGCGTCAGACTCGGTGACCACCATGGACTCATCGGGCGGCGCGGGCAGGTGCACGGTGGTCGGGGCTGGCTGGCCCACGTAGACAGGAAAGAGCGCCACCACGCGCGGCCCCATGGGACCGGTGGCCAGCAGCTCAACCCAGTGCTCCCCCACCACGCGCCCCACCGAGGACGACGCGCTAAACCGCGCGCCAGGCCCCTGGCGCACATCGAGGTTGATGACATCGCCGCCGGGCTCAAGAAGCAAGACGCGGGGCTCTTTAAGCCCTCCCAGGAGTTTGCCTGCCACGGTCAGCGTCTGTCCGGGGGAGAGCGCGCGAGGCATGGGCTCAAAGCTGGCGTGGCGCTCTGCCAGGAAGATGCTGTAAGCCCACCTGTAGGGCGCCTTGGCTTTGGCGCGCCCCACCCCCAACCAGTTGGCCTCACCGGCCTTGCCGAGCGTCTGCCCCAGATGCTCAAAGAAGTCGTCGCCGTCTTCCACGCTGGAGAAGAAGACGTAGCTGGCCACCCAACCATCCGTACACCCGGCATGGTGCAGCACGGCGGCCTGAAGCTCTTTGGGTAGGTGGAGGCTGCCATCGGCGCGCGGCGCGATGTGACGCCCAAACTCACTGGCAGCCAACGACAAACAGGGGTCCAGGCGCAGATTGGGCGCCGAGGAGCGGCCCACAAACGCCATCACGCGCTGGTCAAAGGGTGTGGCGGCGCCGGGGCGAGCATAATAGGTGGCCCCTGGCATCACCAGGCGCACATCGCGCGCCACCGCCCCCCTCACAGCGTCCTCCTGGCTTTGCTGGGGGCTGCCCATCGGGTTGCAACCGTCGGGCGAGCAGGCTGTAAGCGCGAGCAAACAAAGGAGCACGGCCAGACGCATGGCCCCTGGTGGTTTATCACGTCGGTGGGCGACGTGTTCTGCATGGTGTGTCCGGTTTCTATTCACGCCCGAGGCATGGTAACTTTAAACTCTGTCGATGTCTGTGAGCATCCACAACAGACCACAATCCCTCTGACCCGATGGTGCGCCAGCGCGGTGTGAGTCTGTGGTCATCGCCAAAGCTCAAGAGATGTTTCAGGAAGTGGGCCGCGCCCACAACCACTGGCAGGGTAACACAGATTACGGCCCCATCACTCCAAAGAAGCGCCAACGGGCATCGGATGGGACCGCAAAAGCCCCTTAAAGGGAGGCCCCATGCATTTTCTGGACGCAGACCCGGAAGGCGTCGCGTTTCCCAACGCCCACTGCCCCAAATGCGACCGCCAGGTCATGCTTTACCGCGACTTGAACCCCCAACAAGAACTCATTGAGCGGTGCTTGGACTGCGATCATGAACTCAAAGGGGAGCAGACGCAGGCTTGGAGCCCCACACAAGCCAAAGAGCAGGGTTACCGGCTTGAAGGCCAGGACGCGGGCCAACAAAAGGGAAGTTGTGGCAACTGCGGCCACTGAATTGAGCGCCAAAGGCCATCGACACACACCTTCGACATCCAACATACAGGACCACCATGCGCTTTGAAGTCCACATTCCTGCGGCCACCCCGCAAAGCCAGGCCAGGACCACGATCGTTGAGGCACGAAACTGGAAGGCGGCGCTGCGGGCCGGACTTGCCGCCTGTGGCGAAGACCCGGCGCTGGTGCGCGGGGCGCTGTGTGATCTCCAACCCGATCAAACGGTGCGGCTGACCGATGCCCGCTCGCGGCGCACGTTCACGCTCAAAACGCTGGCTCCACAAGAGCAGGTGGCCGAGGTGGCCCAGGTCAGCGCCGCCCCCAAGAAGCCCACAGCGCTGCGCTCTTCGTCCAGCACCATGCTGCTGCACAACACCAACAACTGGAACACCCAGCCCGAAGGCGCCAGGGACACACCACAAGACGCCGCCCCCAGCGTTGAACCGGCGCCCAAACCCAAGCACGACAAACCCGAGGCCGATGACGCGCCGCTGATCGCGCGCTCGGCCCCCAGCAAAGTGCCCAAGAGCACCGTGCCGCTGGCCACCCCAGCCAAGCCAGAACCAGATTCTGCGCCTGCGGCCACCGCCCCCATCCCAGCTCAAGAGCCCCCTGCGGCCGAACCGCCGACCATGGATGAAGAGGCCACCATCCAGGAGGACGCGCCGCCTTGGATTCAAAACCTCCCGCTGCCGGGTGACCCAACCTCCGATGGGCCAAAGCCGCTCGACGAGCCAGAAGACGCCGCATCACTGGTCGACCTGGCTGCTCCCGACCACAAGGCGCCCATGCGCTTCTTGATCGACGAGCTTGAGGAGGCCGCTGCCTCGGCCAAAGCGCTCGAAGCGCTCAAAGATGAATCCGTCGAGCAGGCCTCGGCGCCCGACATCACGCTCAAGCCGCTGGTCAACCCGGAGCCTGCCCCCAAAGCCCCCGAGGTGGACCTCAATATTGGACCTGAGTCGCTCTCTGCCATTGATGAGCCTGACCCGACCGATGTGGTGGACATGGGCTTTGCCAACTTCATCGACGAAGCCCCGCGCCCCGGTGAAGTGCCTCTGGTCAACCTGACCAAACCCAAAAAAGAGCCCTCCAAGCCATCCGCCTCCAAAACCAGCGCAGCCCCCGAGCCCCGCTCTGTCAAAGTCACCCAAGAGCCCAAGGCCAAGGCGGCCAAACCGGCAGAAGACAAGACCTCCAAAGGCAACAAGACCCCCAAAGACAAAGCGACCGCCAAAAAAGACACGGCCCCACCCAAAGAGACCAAACCCAAAAACGAGCCCATCCCAGCGGAGCTGGCCGAAAACATCCGCCGCGCCAAGCCCACCACCATCATGACCACGGTCAGCCCGGAGGAGCTTGAGAAGCTGGCGGCCGAGGGCGTCTCACAACCTCAGGCCAGAGTGAGCGCCAAGGCCCGCATGCGGGCCGTCAAGCCCAACGAGAGCGCCGAAGAGCTGTCCAAGACCCTGGCCAAGCACAAAAAACGCCGCTCCAGCACCACCATCCGCGTGGTCCGCCCCGAAGATCTCAAGGTCGTCGCCGAGAGCGCCCTGGAAGACATCTTCCTGGAAATCCACGACATCTTTGAACTCAACATGTCCATTGAGGAGGCCACCGACTTTGTCATGGACATGGCCATGGAGAAGATCGCCGCAGAGAGCGGCTCGGTCCTCTTTGCCACGCCCAACGGGCGCGAACTCTACTTTGCCACCGCCCGCGGCCCCAAAGCCAACGAGGTCATGGACGTGCGCCTTCAAATCGGCGAGGGCATCGCAGGGTTCTGCACCCAGAAAGGCGTCAGCCTCATGGTCGAAGATGTCGCCGATGAGCCGCGCTTTGCCAGCCGCGTCACCGACGATCTGGGCTTGAAGGTCACCAGCCTCATGTCGGCCCCAATCCAGGTCCAGGGCCGCGTCTACGGCTGCATCCAGGTCCTCAACCACAGCGCCAGCCCGCCCTTCCGCGAGGGACAACTCGACGCGCTGGGCTACATCGGCTACCAACTGGCGCGCCTCATTCAGGAACGCCTGATGAATCAGTAACAACGGTTGGGTTGGGAAAAGAAACGCCGGTGAGCGTGCCAGCGTTTGGCGGCGGATCTCAGCGGCACAGCTCGGCCGGATCGACGCCGATGGACTCCAACGTGGTGACCGGCGAGCGCACGGGCTCGACGTCGGAGTTGGCCACGGACATGACCACAGAGAACTCGGTCTGAGCCCCCAAAAGCGGGGTCGTGTCGCCCACTTCGCAAGGACGCCACAAGAGGCGCAGCGCGCTGGCGGTGTTTTTGTCCACCGCCGGGACGGCGTCGAGGGTCGAGGAGCCAGAGAGCACCTCGGGCACAAAGCACGACGCGCCCTCAGGGCAAATCTCCACATCGACGTCCAGGATGTTCCGCTCAAGGTCCACGACCCCAAAGAAGGTCGCCACGCCCTGGTCATCCGAAGCGGTGGGCCCCACAAAAGCCACGTGACCCGGCAGGTTCCCCACCTTGATCCCGTTGTCGCAGCCAGCGGCCAGGGCCAACAGAGCACCCATAAAAAAGGCCAGCGGCACAAATCTGTATGACATCATCAATCCAGGCATGTTCTCATCATTCGAGCTTGCTGCCGGGGCGCTCCTGCAGACCCCCCAGCAAAGGTGCTCACTTTCTACGCCCCTTCAATGGCCGCCGTCAAACGCGCCACCGCCTCTGCGTGAATGGGGCCGCAGGTGGCCAGGACATCACCCACCTGACGATCAAAGGGGCGTCCCAACGGGTCGGTGACCCTCCCGCCGGCTTCTTCCACCAACAAGACCCCCGCTGACACGTCCCACGGCTTGACCCGCAGCTCCCAGTAGAGATCCAAACGCCCTGCCGCAACGTAGGCCATGTCCAAGCCCGCAGAGCCAGCCCGGCGGATGCCCTGGATGTGGCGGATCATCTCCTTGAGGTTGGGGACGTTGTTGTTGGGGCTGGTCTGGCGATCGTAGGGGAAGCCCGTGGCCGACAGCGCCTTGCCCAGGCTCCGACACCCGGACACCGACAAGCGGCGGCCGTTGAGCCAGGCCCCGTGGCCGCGCCTGGCGGTGAACAACTCATCGCGGATTGGGTCGTAGGTGACGCTGACCTGAAGCTGTCCCTGAACCTGGAGCGCGATGCAGATGCAAAAGTGGGGCAAGCGGTGGCTGAAGTTGGTGGTGCCGTCGATCGGGTCGATGATCCAGACTCGCTCTCGGTCCTGACCGCCGGCCGTGTCCTCTTCAGCCATAAAACCATCTTGTGGGAAGGCCGCGCGCAGCGTCTCCACAATCAACTCTTCGCACTCCACGTCGGCCTGGGTCACCAGATCGACGTCGCCCTTGTGGCTGATGCGCAGATCCCTGTGAAAATAGCTGCGGGCCAAAGAGCCCGCCCGCAGCGCCGCATCGACGGCCACATCCAACTCGCGCCGCCCAGCGTCCAGGAGCCGCACGGCGGGGGACGCGACGCATTTGGCCTCGGGCAGCGCCACCCAGTGCTTCTGGCGCTCAAAGGCGCCGATGACTTCGGTGTGAAAATCCACGCGGAACTGCCGAAAGCCGGGCCTATCGCGCTTGGGGTGCACGCGGTTGGTCAACAACACCACGCCAAGCTTGCGGCTGCGATCGATCCACATCGACGTGCCCGTAAAACCCAGGTGCCCGACCGTGGTCCCCACCGGGGACGCCGTCGCATGAGGGCCTGCGGTGGATTGAGGCCCCGACGGCGTGTCGAGCCCTCCAAGATGCGAGCCCAAAGGCTGGCCTTGCTCATCCAGACACGCGGCCCTGGGGCTCATCGCCCAACGCACCACCGAAGGGGTCAACCCCCAGGGCGCGGGCGGACCGCCGTCTGCCCCCAGCAGCGCCGACATCCACAAGAGCAGGTCATCGGCCGTGCCAAAGAGCCCCGCGTGCCCCGCCACGCCGCCCAGCGACCAGGCGTTTTCATCGTGCACCTCACCGCTGAGGCTCGGCCCATGGCTGGACGCCTCGGTCGCCTCCGTGGCCGCCACGTCCGGCCCCAGACGCTCACCGTGCATAGAGCGCACAAACCGACACCCGGTCATCCCCAACGGATCAAAGATCAGCCCCTTGGCCAGCTCATCGAGCCGTCCTCCCAGCGCGCGCTCCAGCGCCAGACCCAGCAGCATGTAACCCAGATCGCTGTAACAGGCGGCTTTGCCGGGCGCGCCTTGGGGGGATTGGGCCATCAAGAGGCCCTGCATCGCCGCTGAGAGCGCCCGGCGGTCGGCCTGACCCACCAGCGCGCGGGCTTCGCGGTGAAGCGGCACCCAGGCGGGCAGCCCCGAAGTGTGGGTCAACAGGTGTCCCATGGTCACCCCCGCTTCGGCGCCTGCGTGCCACTGCGGCAACCAACGCGAGGAAGGATCTTGCGGGGACATGATTCCCCGGGCCATCGCATGCCAGACCAGCGGTGCGGTCACCACGGCCTTGGTCAAGCTGGCCAGATCAAAGCGGGTCTCCTGGCTGATCGGCAAGAGCGGCGCCCCTTCGGGCTGCGCGTGCCTGTACGATGTCCAGCCCACCGCCACAGGCCCAATCACCTGCCCCTGGTGAACCAACGCCGCCTGGGCGCCCGAGAAGAGATCCACCTCGATGCCCTTGTCCAGCAAACGCCGCAACCCTTCACGATCCATCATTCTCTTTTCACCTCTGCATGGCCATCCAACACGCGCCCTGCCCCCCACTGCGAGGTTCAACACCGGCTCAAACGCTCGGCGACACCCAGGACGGACAACACCCAGGGGGAACCGGGACCCCCTTCTTATACCAAAATGCAGACGAAAGGCTTGCTTTGGGGCTAGCAATGATGCGTTCCAGGGGCCGAAGTTCTCAGCGTTGAGCCACAGGCCATCAAGCCGCCAAAGACCTGACGCCAAACCCAAGCAATTCAAAAAAGAGAAGAAGCCACGGGTTTGGGGCGAGCAATGATGGATGCTAGACGCCTCAGGACGAGCGCAGCCATAGCAGCGCTATTGCAAGCGAGTTCTGTGGCGTCTGACGCCATCAGGGCCGCCCCAAACGTCACAAAGTCAGTCGGACGTCTGCATTTTGGTATTGTACCAGATGCTCGACCTCTTTTGGGTTCAGAGAGCGGCCTAAAAGGGATGCTGACCCTTTCGTGGGGGTTTAAATGGGGGCCGTGGCGGCTTCTGCCTGAAGGCGGCCGCCGTGTGCGTCGCAGGAGAGTTGGGCGCTGGCACCGACGGGCATGGTCAAGTTGTGGCGGCGATGGCCCACGGGCAGCCCTGCAAAAACGGGGATGTTCAAGCCTTCGGTCAACGTCCGCAGCCGCTGACACACCGCGGCGCCCAGGCCCTGTGCCTCAAGATAACGGTCGCCAACAAAGCCAGGATCGCCCAGCACCAACCCCGCCAGCTTCCCCAAAATCCCCGTCAGCGCCAACGTCGTCAGCAACCTATCCATCCGATAAGCCGCTTCGCCGACCTCCTCCACAAAGAGGATCGCGCCGGTCAAGTCGGGGGACCACGGCGAGCCGAGCATGGAGGCGATGAGCGAGAGGTTGCCGCCAAAGAGCGGGCCCTGGCAGGCTCCGGGGTGAATGACCTCCAGGGCGCCGATGTCCACCGCACCCTGACCAAGGAGCGCGTCCCGCATGGCGAGGGCGCTCTGATGGGGGTCGGGGGTGTTGGGGTTGAGGTGAAGGCCGAGCGTGGTCATGAGGGGGCCGTGCAGAGAGCACAGTCCTGCCTGCGTGGCCAGAAAACCGTGCAGCGCCGTGACATCGGAGAAGCCAATGAGCGGCTTGGGGTTGGCAGCCATCAGGTCAGCGTCGAGCAGGGGCAGCAGGCGCATGGCGCCGTAACCGCCACGGGCACAGACGACGGCGTGGACCTCGGGATCAGCAAAGGCCTCATGCAAAGCCTTGGCGCGCTGAGCGTCGGTCCCGGCAAGATAGGGCGCGTCGGGGTCGCAACACGCCAGTTGGTCGCTGAGGGTGACCTCAAAACCCTGCGCGCGCAGCCACTGGGCACTGGTCTCGACTGCGTTCTGATCGACGATCACGCCGCAGGGCGCCACCACGTGCAGGCGTCCACCGGGCGGCACTGCGGGAGGGCGGACAAGTCTCATGGGGGTTGCTCTCCGAAGAGCGCTTGGGGCTCATACCAAAATGGAGACGAAAGGCTTGCTTTGAGGCGAGCAATAACGGGTGGCAGGGACCGAAGTTCTAAGCGATAAGCCACAGGTTTGGGGCGAGCAATGATGGATGTCAGGGGCCTCGGGACGAACGAAGCCATAGCAGCGCTATTGCGAGTGAGTTCCGTGGTTCCTGGCGCCATCAGGGCCGCCCCAAACGTCACAAAGTGAGTCGGACGTCTGCAATTTGGTGTCAGGAGCCCACCGGCGGCATCTCGTCGTCCAAGTCGGACAGACCACCGGGGCCGACCAGCAGCTCACTGGCCGCCAGCGCCTGATGGGCATAGTCTTCGATGACGATCGACTGCGACTCGTTGGTGTCCAGGTCCATGGCCGACACATGGAGCATGCCGCTGGCGTCGATGCGGAAGGTGACCTCGATCCGAGGCTCGCGCCGCAGCGCCTGGCGAATGTTCGTCAACACCAGCTCGCCCAGCGGCGTGTTGGCCGAGGCGTTGCGGTTTTCGCCCTGGAAGACCTTGATCCGCACCTGCTCCTGATAGTCGGTGGAGGTGGTGAAGATCTTGCTGATCCGGTGGGGAACCTTGGTGTTGCGGAAGATGACCGGCGCAAAGAGGTCACCGAGCGACTCGATGCCCAGCGTCAACGGCGTGACGTCGATGAGGAGCATGTCATCGCCATCGTTGAAGAGCGTGAAGGCCTGAATGGCGGCGCCGATGGCCACGACCTCGTCGGGGTTGAGTTCGTCGTTGGGCTCGCGGCCAAAGAACTGCGTGACGCGCTGGCGCACCAGCGGCATCCGGGTCTGACCGCCGACCAGCAAGACCTCGTCGATGTCGGGGATGTCCACGCGCGCATCGGCAAAGGTCCGCGTGCAGATCCGCAGGGTCTGCTCAATCAAGTCCGCGCTCATCTCTTCAAGCTGGGCGCGGGTCAGGCGCTGATAGACGTGGGCGTTGAAGTCGACGTTGGGCGCGATGCGCGGTAGGTTGATGACCGTCTCGTCCGACTCGGACAGGTCGATCTTGGCCTTCTCGGCGGCGTCGAGCAGACGCTGCATGGCCATCTTGTCGCGGCGCAGGTCAATGCCGCTGTCCTGCTGGAAGTTCTCCACCACAAAATCCACGATGCGGCGGTTGATGTCGTCGCCCCCAAGATAGCTGTCGCCGCCGGTGGCGATGACCTCAAAGACGTTGTTCTCGATGTCCAGAATGGAGATGTCGAAGGTGCCACCACCAAGGTCGTACACGGCCACCGTGGCGCGCTGCTCCTGGCCATAACCGTAGGCCAATGCTGCGGCGGTCGGCTCGTTGATCAAACGCAGCACCTCAAGGCCCGCGTTCTCGGCCGCCAGCATGGTCTCTTTGCGCTGACGATCATTGAAGTGGGCCGGGACCGTGATGACCGACTCTTTGAGCGGCACCTGGAGGTATGCCTCGGCCAGCCCCTTGACCTTGAGCAGGACCTGGGTGGCGACCTCGTGGGGATAAATCCGCAGGTCTTTGAGCTTGCAGATCGGGCGGCGCTCGCCGTCGTCCTCGACCTCGTAGGTGAGGTACTTCATGGCCTGCTGCAATTCACGGGCGTCGACGGACTGCCCCATGAGCCGTTTGGCAGAGTAGAGCGTCCCGTAAGGGTTGGTGATCTGCTGCGCCTTGGCAAAGTGGCCCACGACCACCTCGCCACGGTTGTTCAATGTAATCACCGAAGGGGTCACCCGACGGCCGCGCTCATCGGTCACCACCTTGACGTCGTCGCCTTCGACAAACGCCACGCAGGTGTTCGATGTCCCCAGATCAATGCCCAGCACCGGACGCTCTTCCACCGGTTATCCCTCCGCCTGACCCAACGCCTCCATCAGCGCACGGGCCTCATCCATGTGGGGGTTGTAGCGCAACGCCAGCTTGAGCTTGGCCTGGGCGCCGTGGTGATCCCCACGCTCCACCAACAAACGCGCCTCTTTGAGGAGCGACTCCGAGAGCTTCACCAACTTCGGGTTGACCTTGGTGTAGCTCTGCTTTCGCCACATCGCCACTTTACGCTTGGAACTGTTCTTGGCCCCACCAAAATTGTTGATCTTGATGTCGTACGCCGCCCTGGACTCGTCGGTCATCAAGGTCTCGTACGCTTCCGTAATGATCTGATACGCGACTTCCAGCTCTGTCATCGTCTCACGACTCAGGCGCCTGAAGTAATTGTCGGGGTGAAACCGTCGCATCAACTTAGAGTAGGCACGGCGAATGTCTTTTTCGGGGGCGTCGGACTCGACAGCCAGGACCCGATAGTGATTGCGTCCGTTGACAGCGCGCATGTAGGCGCGCACATCGCCAAGCACGCGGGCGTTGAGTTCAGGGTCCAGTTTGGGCCCAGGCGGCACTTTGCTTTTGACCTTGGGCGCCGCACCAGCCTGACGAAGCGCTGGCCTGGACACCATGCGCTCAAAATCATCCCAGCGCTGCTCCACAAAGGCCTTGGCCACCTTCAACCGGGTCGGCTCCCACTGAAACGACAATCCCAACCCTGGCTGAGGGCCTCGCCCTGGCTCCAGCACAAAGACCACCTCGGCCTCGATCTCCAACTCGTGCTTGAATCCATCGAGGAGAAAGACCAACACAGCCTTGGAAAACGGGGGTAACATCTCATTTGTGGGCACAAAGAAGCGCCCTTGAGACAGGTCTTTGTCCCAGGATGATTGAAGGGCTCGCGTGTCTGGAAAAGTCAGCCTGAAGCGCGTATCCATCTGCACCTGTTTGTCACACACAACACCGGTGTCCAAAGGCCACAAGGGGCCGGCTCTCAATCGGCCCCCAAAGCCGCACTCCATCTCGCCGCAGCCTTTGCCACGGTGAGCGAACCTTCACACCGTACACACAGTAAAATGGATGACAGGACTCAATGGCAATGGCCATGCCTGAAAAAGGATTGAAGAAGTGGTCGCCTGATACAACAAGTGTTCTGTCTTTACCCTACCCCTCATCCCCCACCGGATCAAGTTCAATATCGATGGGTACACCACCCCATCAAGCGCCCGCCCACGGGCCTCAATACGAACTCACCGCACCACGTTGTGTCCACAATCTTGCTGCCGCTGTCCCCCAGGCGATCCACCACCTGCGCGTGGGGATGCCCAAAACGGTTGCCGGGGCCAGCCTGAATCACCGACACACCCGGCGCCGTCCGACGCACAAACCCCTGGCTCGAAGAGGTCTTGCTGCCGTGGTGGGCCACTTTTAAAACATGCACCGGCCTCAAAAAGGGCTCCAAACGCCACTCCGCGCCCGCCTCAATGTCGCCGGTCAACAAGAGCCTCACCCCCTCGACCTCAACCTCCATCACCACGCTGCGCTCATTGCGCGACACTTTCTGGGCCACCGACGCGCTCAGCGGCCTGTCCAAGCGCCGCCCCACCAACCCACCCAACCGCCAGCGCGCTGGCGGCGCCACCACCTGCGCACCCACCGTCCGGGCGGCCTCCAGCACCGCGCGCCCCAACTCACCACCATCCTCAGGCGTCTGCCACCAGACCTCACGGGGCGACGTGGCCAAAATGACCTCGGCCATCCCCGCAATGTGATCCGCGTCGGCGTGCGAGACCATCACCACATCCAAACGGCGCACCCCCAGGCGCGCCAACCCCGGCACAATGACGCGCCGACCAGGGTCCACGCCCCCGCCCATGCTCCCCCCGGCGTCGACCAGGATCGCCGCCCCGTCCCCATCGCGCACCAAAATCGCGTCCCCCTGCCCCACCGGAAAAAACCGCACCTCTGCCCCACCACCGCCCCACGCCGCCGAGGCCGCCACCGTCCCGGCCAAAACCCACACCAAAGCGCGTCGACCGCCGCCGTCGCGCCCCAACCCCACCACCGCCGCCACACACACCGCCGCCCAAAGCGCCCACGGACTGGCCACACCCAACACCATCCCCTCAAAGGGCACGCGCTGCGCCATCCAATCCACCGCCTCCACCGAGCACGCCGCCCCCTCCCGCCCCCCCCCCCCCCCCCCCCCCGGCCCCCGCCCCCCCCCCCCCCCCCCCCCCCCCCCCCCCCCCCCCCCCCCCCTCCCCCCCCCCCC
>CAKZKQ010000753.1 GCA_937123825.1 uncultured Pseudomonadota bacterium | reverse complement strand
CCCAGGCCTGCGCCCCCACCCAGCCCGCCACGGTGTCGCCCACCACCGAACCCCCAGCCTCCAAGGATCTAGAACCACTGGCCGCGCTGCCCGAGGGCCACATCGAAGAGCGCCTTGAGCTGGTCCCCGGCCAGACCCTCGTCATGCGCACCCCGGAATTTGCCTCTCCCTTGCAGGGGTTCATGTTGGGGATTGTGGATGCCGATGGGGGTGTTGTGGACGCCGTCACCGACTTTGAAGCCATTTACAAGGTCCCCAAAGACACCCAATGGCCCCTGGAGGGCTGCGAAGACGCCATGCTCGCGCTGACCACCACCGCCGACGCCGGTCCAGACAAGCTTTTGCTGGCCACGCACACCTGCAGCAGCGGCAACGACTCGCGCGCCTTTGTTGACCGCATGGCCATCTACCGCATGCCCACGACCCCCTTGAAAAACCTTGGCGAGCTGACGTTGTTGTGGTCGGGCGAGTCAAGCTGGTTTGAAAATCTTCACGACATGTGTATTTCTGGCTACCGCAGTAAGTTGAAGCATGACGGACGCTCGCTGGTCCTGCACAAGACCCCCTTTGCCGAGTTTCAACCAGACCCGGAGTTCGGCGCCGTTGACCCCGAAGAATGTGTGGCGCCGCCCGCCCAAGAGCCCATCGCGATTGACACCGCCCCATGAGCTTTAAGACCATCGTCCAACACCACTTCAGGGACACCCTCAGGCTACTGCATCAGGCCGAGGGCGACGCATTGGAGGCCATCGGCCGGGCCCCTGGCGACCTGCGCAGCCAGCTTGAGGCCCAGGCCACCAACCTGCGCCAGGACAAGACCCTGCGCCAGGGCCACTGCGAGGCGCTGCGCCACTTTGAATCCCAAGTCGAAGGGGCCAGCAGCCCCATCTCCTTTGTGAGCGCCAACGCCCACATCGATCTCCGAGACATTGAGGCGATCCTGGCGCAATCCCCTCGCCATCAAACGGGTCTTGAGCGCGACGCCCTGATGAACTGGCTCCAGGCGCGGCTGCGCAAGCTCTCCCAATGGCAAAACCTGGCCGCGTCCATGGCCCCCATCACGATCATGGACACCATTCGGCTGGCCAAGCTCGACCTGCGCACCATCCGCACCCTTCAGACCGCCATGGCGCAGTGGATCGACCACATCACACAGCGGCGCGACTCACTCCAGGACGGCGAGTCTACCGCAGCGCACATCAGGCACCAGTGCGCCTTGCTGCGGCGACCCCACGCGGAGTCTCACCACGGTCTGCACCGCCTACACGGCCTTGAAGGCAAGCTCCACGCCGCCATCACGGACACGCGCGCCTCGATGGACATTCTCCAGGGCCCAGGGCTCGATCCCAGCACCATCGCGCACGTTCTTGGACACCACCGTTACCGCTGGGATCACGTCCCCATCGAGACCTTCTTGAAGCTCACCCCCACCATGGGCTTTGAGCAACGCGCCCAGATCGCCGTTGACGCCGACCTGGCTGTGCTGCGCGCCCACCCCAACGGTGAAACGCTGACCCAATCGCTCTTGAGGCTCCTTGAACACATGGTTGAGCACGGCGCCGAGGCCCACAAAGCCCTCCAGGTCCACACCAAGTCGCTGCTTGGCCGCGTGGAAACCGCGCGCCGCGAATTGGCCACGTTGACCCGGATCATTTCTCAGGAGAGCCGTCTGGCGCTGCCCCCCAAAGTCCAAATTCGACTCCATGTCCAGCACACCAAGCGGCAAAAAGCCCTGGACATGGCCCAGGAGGCTCTGGTTGAGGCTCCCGAGCCCGATCCCATCCACGAGGCCCTGCTGGACAAGCTCAACCGGACCAAGACCTCATGGTGGACCCTGCGCCGTCAAACCCAAGACCCGGCCCAAACCCCCCTGCCCCAACCCATCTCCCACAAAACCGAGCCCATTGAGCGCCCCAGGACCATCCTGACCCGACGTCGACGCGCCTGGGCCAAAGAAGACTCCTGACAAAACGCTTCTGACATTCCCAAGAGCACCTTTGTGCTGGACGCATCCCCATGAGGCTGTATCTTCGGTCCAGGAACCGCAGATTTTGCCCCGGCACAAGGCGCTCGCCCCATGAAAACGCCCCCCTCTTCCGCTTCGCCCAAAGTCTCCCAGGCGTTGGCCCCCCACCAGCGCCCCCACATCTTTGTCATCCAGGGCGACCTGACCCAGCTACAGGTCGACGCCATCGTCTACCCCACCACCGTGGCGCAAAACGTCCAGGGACACCTGAGTCTGGCCATGAAGCTGCCCTCGCTGGGCTTTAAAGAGGTCTATTTTGACGGTCCTCGCCCGGCGCGCAAACCCATCGAAGAGCCCGGCCAATCCTACTGGGTCTCGCTTGAAGAAAGCGGCCGCCCTCAAGGCCCTTACGGCACCGTCATCACCGCGGTTGCCGGCAACGAGCGCCACTCGGAGACCTCCCCGGCGGTCATCGAAGAGGCCTCTCGATCGGCGCTGGAGGTGGCACTTCAGGAGTTGGTCTCGGTTCATGAGCGGCTGATGATGCGCGACGCCTTTGCCAGAGACGTCGAGCACGCCATCGCCCCCATTGCCCGCAAGTGGCGCCTGCGCGACGACAACCGCCAGGCGCTCCTTGAGGCCAGCCACACCGTGGCAGATCAGTTGATGGACCGGGGCCAGCGGACCCTCAAAGAGCGCCGCCGTTTGCGGGTGGCCTTTCCTGCGCTGGGCACCGGCAGTGGGTACAGCGCCAAGGTTTCGGCGCTGGAGCTTGGCCGCGCCCAGATTCGGGGCATTTTGACCGCGCTTGACGCCCTGGAGCCCGAGCTGCGCAAACGCGTGGACGTCATCTTGGTGGCCTACAACATCCAGAGCCACCACAACTTCCTGCGCGTGCGCCACGAGGCCCTGGAAGCACAATGGCGCTTTGATGAATCCCTGGGCGGCTTTGTCTGCGCCGGGCCTCGGCCCTGGCTCCAAACCCCCGTCGACCGCCGCACAGTGGACCCCAGGACCATCGCTCTGGCCGAGGCCACGCGGCGCGGTGAGTGCGTGCTTTTTGTGGGCGCTGGGGCGTCGGCTGGGGTGGGGATGAAGTCCTGGCAGCACTTGATCGAGGCGTTGCTGGACGATTTGCAGGATCTGGCGGACAAAAAACGCCTGAAGCTGCCCTCACTGCAAAACGCCTCCACAGAGGACTACCTGGACATCGCCCAGTGGCACGCCGTCACCCGCGACCAGACAGGGGCCCCCAGCCACGAGGGCTACGTCAACCGCTTCTTTGGCCCAGAGGCCACCGCCGACGTCCCCCTGAGCCTGGCCCACTTTCTGCTCCTCTCGCTGCCTTTTGAGCACATCATCACCACCAACTACGACAACCTCATTGAGCGCACACTCAAGGCGCTTCGGCGGCCCCACGCGCGGATTGTGCGTGACCAGGACGTGCCGCGCACGGGGCGAAACGATGAGGTCAGCGTGGTCAAGTTCCACGGCCACGCGTTTAGCACCAGCGACGACGCGCGCCCCAAGCGCCGCGAGGCTGGCGGCACCATCGTCCTGACCCGCGAGGAATACGACACCTTCTTCAACCGCCACCCCGCCAAGGCGCTCCTTCTTGAAGGGCTCCTGCTCAACCACCACTTCTTCTTTATGGGCTACAGCCTGAGCGACCCCGACTTTCGCCAGCTTCAACACCGGGTCATCCACATGCTCGAAGGTGCCCAGCGCAAGGCCTTCGCCACCACCCTGGATGACCACCGCCACTGGGCCAGAGCGCAGTGGGAGGACCAGGAACTGGCCCAAATCCCCTTCCACCACGGCAGCCTCCATGACCGCATCCACGCCATGTGGTGCTGGTTCGACACCCTGGCCGAGCTTGTCATCGGCTCGCCCAACACCTTCCTGACCGACACCCAGTCCCAGGACAACCCCATGTGGCCCATCCATCAGAACCTGGTGACGCTCGGCGAGCAGGCCGAGGCGGCCTGGGAGGGTCTGGAGCGGCTGGGGGTGGAGGAGTTGGACGTTTTGGAGAAGCTTTTTGATCTTTTGGCGGGATTGGGGTGGCGCTCGGAGGACAGCGGTCGGTCCTGGGTGCAAATCTGGCATGCCATGTCCCAACACCACGAGTGCCCGCCCGGCCATCGGGTGCGGTATCTGCGCAAAGCACTGGCGGCGGCCGACCGCAACGACATCATCAAAGAGCTGCGCGCAGAGTTGGAGCCGCTCGAAGACTGAACAACCTTCGCTTTGTGGCGCACCATCAAGGAGTGCCAGCACGAGCCGCAACTCTCCCTCCAATTGCAGGTCTGGTTCTGTTAGACTCCACCCCAAGGTCTGGTCCAAAATCCCCTGATGGGATGTTTAAACCACACCCAACCCCCGTCGCAGACCTGCACATCGGTCTGATGCGCGACTCGTGTATCCCCAAAAGCACACCCATCCACTCACGGACACACACTCCATGGGCCCCCTTTCAACCAACAAACGCCAGACCGTCTTGATCGTCGATGACGACGCCACCAACCTCAAGGTCGTCGTCGAATACCTCAAAGCCTACAGCTACCAGATCCTCATCGCCCGAGACGGCGCCACGGGGATTGAGCGCGCCAAACGGGGCAAACCAGACCTGATCCTGCTGGATGTGGTGATGCCGGGCATCGACGGCTTTGAAACCTGCCGCCGCCTGGCCGCCGACCCCGAAACGCGCGACATCCCGGTCATTTTCATGAGCGGCCGCACCGAGGTCGAGGACAAAATCAGGGGATTTGAGGCCGGCAGCGTCGACTACGTCATCAAACCCGTCGAGGAGCGCGAGCTGCGCGCCCGTGTCCAGGCCCACCTGAAGATCAAGCTCCAGCAGGAGCAGTTGGCCCAATACGCCGAACTGCTCGAAGCCAGCGTCTCACACAAGACCATGCTGGTGGCCCAGGAGAAAGCCCAGCGCCAGAACCTGGATAAGGAGGTCGAGCGGCTGACCGAGCTTTTGCACGACCAGGGCAAGCAAATCCAACAGGTCACGCGCCAGTGGCTCCAGGACAAGACCGGGGCCGACAACGAACAGAACCACGGCATGGTCACCGAGTTGCTCCAGGCCCACATCCAGCAAGCCCACGCGCTGCTCCTCTCGGACCAGGAGCCCAGCCCAGCGGTCGCAGCCGCCGAGCGCCACCTGGCCATCGCCCAGGAACTCTTCACCTCCACGACCGCCACGGCCCAGACCCCGGTCGCAGCCCCCTCGGTCCCCAACGAACCAGACCCCTTTGAAGCGCTCAGCAACCGCGAGCGCGAGATCGTCGTTTTGATGGTCTCGGGCCACGCCAACAAAGAGATCGCCTACGAGTTGGGCATCGCGCCCACGACCGTCAGCACCCACCGCAAGCGGATCATGGAGCGCCTGGACATCGGCGACCTCCCTTCGCTGGTCAAGCTGGCGCTGAAGTTTGGTGTCATGTCATGAGCAGCCAGCCGCGCGAGATGACCCCCGAGGAGCAGCAACGGCTCAACGAGCGCATCCAGCAAAACGCCAACGCCACCATCAACAAGATCAGCGGCCTGTCGGTGGCGCTGTCCGCGGTCATGATCCTGATTGAGCTGCCCCCGGTCATTTTTGGCGACGCGCATGTTTTGGACGCCTTTTACAGCATCGTGATCACCCCTGGGGCGATTTTGCTGTGGTACTGGACGCGAAACAACAAGCTGACCAGGGAGCGCTCTTTTGCGCTGGTCTTTGCCCTGTGCTCCATGCCCCTGCTGCGCGTGCTGGTCAGCGTCTTTGTGGCAGGCCAAAGCGCCGCCAATTTCATCTACGCGCCCGACACCCTCATATGGCTGGCCATGTTGCCAGCCAGCGGCCTCTTTCTAGAGCGCTGGTTTCCACTCTCGGTCGCGTTCTGGGCCGCCTCGCAGTACATCTGCATCTTTTTGCTGGCGCGCCCCGACCTGCTGACCCTCAGCGGCCCAGAATCCATCATTGACACCCTGATCGCCTACAAACCGGCCTTCATGAGGGTGGTCATCATTCTCACCGCCGGGGTCTTTGTGGCCTACACCGAGAACCTCCTACGCCGGTTCCTCACCGAACTGCAGCAAGAGGAGCGCATGCGCGGCGATGAAGAGTTGGCCCGCAAACTGGCCGAGCGCTCCAACCACGCCAAGAGCATGTTCATGGCCCACATGAACCACGAGCTGCGCACACCCCTCAACGCCATCCTCGGCTACACCCAGATCCTCCAGGGCCGCGACGATCTCTCGCCCAAGCAGGCCGAAGGGCTCAAGATCATCGAAGGCAGCGGGCGTCACCTGCGCAGCCTCATCGACGATGTCCTGGACATGTCCAAGATCGAAGCCCACCGCATGGAGTTGGCCCCCACCACGGTGCACCTGGGCGACTTCTTTGAGGGCGTCGTCAAGTCCCTCCAAAGCCGCGCGCAGACCAAAGGCCTGGAGTTTGTCAGCCACGTTGACGAGAACCTACCCGAATGGATCCGCGTGGATGAAAAGCGCCTCAAGCAGGTCTTGCTGAACCTCTTGGGCAACGCCATCAAGTTCACCCAAAAAGGGCAAGTCACGCTCAACATCACCAAAATCTCAGAAACCGATGACAGCGACGAGGTCTCGGTCAGCTTTGCCGTTGAAGACACCGGCCCCGGCATCGCCGCCGACCAGCTTGAGGCCATCTTTGACCCCTTCACTCAGGCTGGCGACCCACTGATGCGTCACGCAGGCACCGGCCTTGGCCTGGCCATCAGCAAAGAGTTGGTGGAGTTGATGGGCGGCAAGATTACTGTAGCCAGCCAAGCGGGTAAGGGATCTACATTCACGGTTCGGTTGCCTGTTGGTAACGATGCCCCTCTGCTATCCTCCACACCAGAAATAGAAGGCGCAACAGCCCATAGCCCTGTCGCAGAACTTCACCTCGCCCTGTCTTCATCAAATGAAGAAAAGGAAACTGATAAGCCTATACTTCTCCTCATCGAAGACAACGCCGATGTAACCACCTACATCGTAGGGCTATTGGAAAAAGATTACGTGGTACATACAGCACGTAATGGTCAATTGGGT
>CAKZKQ010000752.1 GCA_937123825.1 uncultured Pseudomonadota bacterium | reverse complement strand
AAGCGGGTCATCGACGTGAACTTGTACGGGGTGATTCACGGGATTCGGGCGGCGTATCCGGTGATGATCCGTCAGGGGCGCGGCCACATTGTCAACGTCGCCTCGGTGGCGGGGTTGGTGCCATTGGCCGGTGAGGTGTCCTACACGGCCAGCAAGTATGCGGTGGTGGGGTTGACCCACGCGATGCGGGCGGAGGCGGCGGACCTGGGTGTGAACGTCACGTTGGTGTGTCCGGGCAAGATTGAGACACCGATTTACGACACCAGCCCTGTGGTTGGCTTTGACAAGGACAAGATTCTGGATTTGTGGCCCGAGGGGGTGACCCCGCAGGTGTGCGCCGAGCAGATTTTGCGCGGCGTTGAGCGCAACGCGGCCACCGTCGTGGTGACGCGTTAGGCCAAAATGCTGTGGGCGCTTCACAGGGTCAGCCCGTCGATCATGTTGTTGGCGGCGCGCAAGTACATCAATCAGGCGCGCGAGTTTCGCGTTGAGGAAACCCAGGACAGCGGCGCGGGCAAGGGCAGCGCGTCGGTGGCCGGAAATGACGTGGCGTTTGCTGCAGGAGAGTGGTCATGAATGCGTTGGATGTGGTGATGGGAGGCAATCTTCTGGGGGCTTGTGTGCGTGCGTTGTCGGCGGGAGCGCCGCCGGAGCGCTTTGCCAACGCCCAGCGGCTGCGTCAGTTCTTTGGTGTGGTGTGTGAAAAGCGCGGCGTGCCCAACTTCTTTGACCGCTTTGAGGCCGACTCGGTCGACTCGGGTGGCCTGCGGCTTCACCTGGACGTCATCGAGGTCGACCGTTCGGCCCCCACGGTGGTCTTCATGCCCGGGACCAATGCTTATGCAATGCTTTACGGCGAGTTTCTGACGGCGTTGGCGGACCGCGGGTTTAATGTGGTGGGGTTTGATCCGCGTGGGCATGGGCGCAGCGGGGGTCAACGAGGCAGCTACACCATCGCCGAGTTGGTCATGGACATGGACGCCGCTGTTCAGTATGCCCGGGGTCGTTTTCATGGTCCTGTGGCGGTGGCGGGTTCAAGCCAGGGCGGCATTACGGCCTTTTATTACGCCGCCTCGGGGGCGCCCGTGGTGGGGGCGGTCTGTCACAACGCCGCCGATCTCTCGGATCCTGACAGTGTCCGTCTGACGCGGATGCCCCGGCTGGCGTCGGCGCTGCGCCCGGCGCTGCTGGCCGCCGCGCAAGTCGCTCCCGAGCTGCCCGTGCCCATGACGGCCTACCTTGACCTGCACCGCGAGCCGGTCCGTGGCATGGGCAACGCCCGCAAGGTTCTCTACACCGACCCGCTGTTGGTGCCCTTTGTGCGCCTTAAGACGATGGCCTCGCTTGGCAGCGCCGAGTTGCCCACCGCCGTGGAGTCCATCCGCACCCCGGTCATGCTCCTGCAGGCGGGCGCCGACACCATCTTCCCCACCGACTACATGGCCACCCTCTACCGGCGCTTGACCTGCCCGCACAAGGCCTTCAAAGTCTACGAAGGCTTGCCGCACTACATGATTGTGGATTTTGTCGATGAGTTCATCGACGACGTTGAGCTGTGGCTCGGCGAGGTTTGCGGCGCAGCACATCGGGAGGTCCGTCCGTGAAGGTTTATCAGATGACGGGGACCGAGATTCTGGCCGCGCTGGAGCGCGGTGAGCTCAGCTCGGTCGAGGTGGTCAAGTCTCTTCATGAGCGCGCCGACGCCGTCGAGCCCAAGGTCAACGGCTTTGCCCACCAGTTTCGCCAGCAGGCCCTGGCCGAGGCCGAGCGCTGCGATGAAGAGCGCGCCCGTGGTCAGGTGCGCGGACCCCTCCACGGCCTGCCCATCTCTGTCAAAGAGAACATCGACACCCAAGGTCTGGCCTCGACGCTCGGCGTCGAGGGCCGCCTGGTCAAGGTGGCCGACAAGGACGCCGTCACCGTTCAACTGGCCAAAGCGTCCGGCGCCATCGTCCTGGGCAAGACCAACGTCCCCCAGGCGCTGCTTTCGCCCATGCAATGCGAAAACCCCGTCTTTGGCGCCACGCACAACCCCTGGGCATTGACCCACGGCCCCGGCGGCTCCAGCAGCGGCGAAGGCGCCGTCATCGCCAGCGGCTCCAGCGTCCTGGGCTTTGGCACCGACCTGGGCGGCTCCATCCGCTTTCCCGCCTCCTATTGCGGCATCGTCGGCTTCAAACCCACCAGCAACCGCTGGTCCAACCAGGGCGCCACCAGCGCGCTGGCCGGTCAAGAACTGGTCAAAGCCCAGATGGGCCCCATGGCCCGTAGCGTCGACGACATCATCCTCTTGATGAAGGCCCTCGACAGCCCCAAACACTGGCCCCTCGACCCGCGCGTCCCCCCGTTGCCCCTGGGCGACCCCGACGCCATCGATGTCAGCAAGCTCCGCATCGGCTACTTCGACAACGACGGCTTCATCACCCCCGCCGCCTCCGTCCTGCGCGCCCACACCAAAGCCCTCGACATCCTCAGTGACCTGGGCGCCGAGCTGGTCCACATGCCCCCCGTTCACCAACGCGAGGTCGTTCAACTCTACGTCGGCGGCGTCAGCAGCGACGGCATGAAGACCCTCCGGGGCCTGCTCCAAGACGAAAAAATCGTCGACGCCAACAAAGTCATGTGGCGCGCCGGACACCTCCCGCTGCGCCTGCGCCACGCCGTGGGCAAGATGCTCCCCATGCTCGGCCAGGCCCGCATGGCCGACCTTGTCTCCTCCATCGGCGAAAAAGACGTCGCCACCTTCTGGTCCCTGGTCGCCAAGCGCTCCCAATTCCAACGCGCCGCCTTCGACGCCTGGGAAAAGGCCGGCGTCGACGTCGTCGTCTGCCCCGGCGGCGTCACCCCCGCTGTACCCGACGGCATGGGCCACGACTTCTCCATGGTCTTCAGCTACTTCGGCCGCTACAACCTCTTTGGCATGCCCGCCGGCGTCGTCCCCATGACCACCGTCCAACCCCACGAAACCACGCGCCAAACCCTCCAAGACCGCATCGACAAACGCGCCGCCGCCGTCGAAGCCCAAAGCCTCGGCCTGCCCGTCAGCGTCCAGGTCGTCGGCCTCCCTTGGAACGACGCCCCCGTCCTTGCCACCATGAAAACACTCCAGCGCGCCGCTCGCTCACGCCAGTTCTACCCGCTCACGCCGGTTCAACCGGCGTGAGCTTCCTCGCTTTGCGAGGAAGCGGTTCGCTTGCTGGCGCTGCGCTTTCGGTACGATCGCCGGCGCTTCGCTTGGCTCTCTTTTGGTTCGGTCGCGGCGCTGCGCTTGCTTCCTTGTGGTTCGTTCGCTTCGCTCACTTATGGCATTTGTGATGGGTGGGTTCTTGACTCCGCCGGTACGAGTTGGGCATTTCGTC
>CAKZKQ010000751.1 GCA_937123825.1 uncultured Pseudomonadota bacterium | reverse complement strand
CCATCGAAGGCGCCGAATTGGTCCTGGCCCGTCACAGCCGTGTCTTCCACGAACGTGACCCGGAGGCCTCTGAAGACGCTCGCCGGCGCGTGCGGCAGATCATCCGCTACGTCAGCAGCCAAATCGAAGACCCCCAGTCTCGGCAGCGTTACCTACGCTCCCAAAAAGAGCTTCTGAGGTTGCCGTCCGCGCTTTGAGGGCCAGGACCAACTCGCCGTGCTCTGCCTCCGGGTTTGACCTTGGCTGTTGCCGATGGACCTCAGGTGCTATCCTTTCTTTATAGTTGTTGCAGCCCCTTTGGTGTTTGTATGCCCAACAAGGCGCACAAGGCCTTGACAGGGTGCTTATCAAGACGCACTTTCACGGTGCTTTTGATTCAAGCGGAACTTTCCTTTTGTTCAGGCGTCCAAAGGACATCTCTAATTGGACACCTGCAACACACCATGGAGGCCCATACATGAGCGAGCCAAATCCCAAGGACACCGAAGCCAACGACGTAGAACTTGGCATCAAGCGCAACATCACGGGGCCTTTGATGGCGCTGGTGGTCTTTTTGGGGCTTTTGGGGGCTGTGGCCTACTTTGTCCTCTTCTCCTTCAGCGTCTCTGAGGACAAAATCCTCATCGCCGTGACGGTTCCCGACACCGAAGGCGGCGCGGGCCAGTGGTGGGTCGCAGATGAGGGCGGCGAGGCCTCGCTGCGCTTCGTCAACAAGATGGCCGAGCCGCTCGACAAGGTCGGCTTCACCGTCATCAGCCCCAGAGATGAGGATGTCCTCAAGGCCCTCGAAGGGGCCTCCTCGACCCAGTCTCTGGTGGAGGCGGCGCGCAAGCTCGGCGCCGGGGTCCTCATCCACGGCACGCTGGCGACCACCGAAGAGTCGGTCATCGCAGAGGGCGAAGCGTTTGAGTTGATCCTGGAAGGTGACCTGGGCATTGAGTTGACGGGGCAAGAGGCGCCCGACGTCAAGACCATCCCCATGCGCCGTCTGCAAACCGGCCCCGACCGTCAGGACGCCATTCGCCTGGCCGCCGTGAACGCCGCCGGGTACTACTTTGATGAGATCGTGGCGGCCATCATGACCATGCCCGAGATCGACGCCCTCTTTGACAAGGCCACGCGCACTCCCGAGCAGGCCCAGGTGGCTGCGGCCATCAAGCCCGCCTACAACTTTGTGGAGCTGCGCACCACTGCCATCGCCAAGCGCGACGAGTCCATCGCCAACGCCGAAGCCCGCTTTAAAGATCAGGACGCCGGGCCAGCC
>CAKZKQ010000750.1 GCA_937123825.1 uncultured Pseudomonadota bacterium | reverse complement strand
CTTGGCAATGCACCCCCCCCCCATGCCCATGCTCGAAAATCCCTGGACACCAGTGCCACCGTCGTGTCGACAAGGGTCTTTCTCCCAGTATTCAACAAGGCGCGGCGAGGTGAGCGTGTCGAGCTTGGCGAAAAGCTCTGGTTTAAGGGTTTTGACGTTCTCCTTTTGAAGGATCACCGGCACGGGCACCACCATCGCAAAATCTTTGGCAGGCCCTTGATAGTTGTTTTGCATTGAGAGCACCGTGCGCTTGCCCTCGCGCAACAACACCGCTTGCGTCGTGGTGTTGGAGAGCGTTCCGCTGGCTCCCGACACGTAAAAACCGCAAAACGACCACCCCGGCGACGACCACAACAACATCACCAATATCGTCACCATCGACATACATGATGTCGAAACACGCCCAGACGGGGAAGACAAAAATGTGCGCGCACCAAGGCACTCATGCATCTGCAAGTTCTTCATTAAATCATCCTCGTGACATTGGGAAACCCACTAGAGAGACATTATTTCCTGACAATCAAGCAATGCAGAGGTTCCAAAAACTTTTGGGGGGGTTGGAGCTGTGTGGGGCTTTCTTTGGCCAAGCCACACGATGTGATTTGTGGCGCGGTGGGCGCTATCTTGGGGCTGCGGGTATGACGGATGCAGAGGACACCGTATTGAGAAAAGAGACGTTGACCCTCTTGACGTTGGCCACAGTCTTGTCAGTGGCCAGCATGTTGGGTTGTGGGCGCGATGCTTTGCGGTATCGCAGCGGCGCTGTGGATGATGGGCAGGGGGATAACGCGCGGCAGCCTTGTCAAAGCGATGACGACTGCGATGGGGGTTGGTGCGTGGGCCCGGGAGGGTGTGATGTGCAGTGGTATTGCGTGGAAGAGACGCCGTGCAACGCTAGATGCCGCCAGACGGCGCTTTATGACCACCGGGGTCAACCCCTTCAACGACGACGACCCCATCCAGGCGGTCACCACCCCCCGCGACCTCAACCCGGCGCTCGATTGTCCTTGAGGGGTTTCGATGGGGGCACAGCGCGAAGCGTGCCCTGACGGGGCGCGCAAGTAAGATGCGCGGGTAGGATTTATCGACAGGGGAAGGTGCCCTGGTGGATGGTGAGGGTCTTTTTGTCGGTTTCGAGGACCACTCGGAAGGAGGAGTATCCGGGGCCTCGGGCGCTGTCGACGATGACGTCGCCCTGCCCTTTGGGGCCTTCGACGGACATGCTGAAGTGGCCTTCGGCGCTGGAGCCGCCGCTTTCCCATGAGGAAAGGAAGACAAAGGTGCCGGGTTTGATGGGTTTGCCAAGGAGTTTGCGGGCCGACTTGCTGCTTTGGACCTCTTTGAGGGCGCACTCGTACTCGGGGCTGCCCTTCATGGAGAAGAGGAAAACGTAGACGAAAATCCCGGGGAAGATCACCATCCAGAAGAGCACAAAACCAAGCCCGGCCAGCGAGCCCAGGCAGGTGCGGGGCTTTTTGTTCTTTTGAGGCTGCTGGGGTTTGACGGTTTTGACGGGTCCAGCTTTGCGGTGCAGCGCGGGGTTGAGTTGGTCGCGCAGCTCATTGCCGTGGAGCCCGGCGTGGTAGACCAGCACGGGCCAGAGGGCGGCAAAGTCGGCGGCGCTGATGTAGGGCGCGCCCTTTTGCTGGAGCGGCACGGCAGGGGCGACGCAGGCCTGGGCAAGGCGCACGCGCACTTCCAGGGGTTTGGCGCCGACGCCGCCGCCGGTGACCAGCGAGAGGGTGACTTCGGCCTGGTCGCCAGCCAGCATCCAAGCGGCCAGCCCCACGCTGAAGCGCTGCCCGAGGTCGATGCGCGCGCGCTCACTTCCTTTGGTGTCTTTGATCGACAGGACGGCCCCGGTCAGCACAAGCGCACCGGCCTTGACGCCCCGATGGCCTCGGCCAAGGCAGCCGCTGCGGGGTTGTGGGGAGGTCGTGGTCAGGCGCCATGAGGCCGAGGTGGCCAGTGACTGCGGCGTGGGCACTGGGGGGCGCGCGCCGAGTTTTTGGCGCACGTCGCGGGCTTCGGGCGGAACCTCAAAGCCGATGTCCATGAGGCTGGGGACGACGGAGAGGCCGGTGCCGGCATGGAGAACGCTGACGCGGGTGCCGACGTGGTGGGCGCGGATGCGCTCGTCGTCAAAGATCTGGATGTCGCCTTGCTGCTGGTTGCCTTCGGCGTCGGTGTATTGCCAGGTGATGCGCTGGCTGGGTTTGCCGTTGACCTTGAAGGAGGCGTCGGTGCGCGACTCGATGATGACCCCATCGACGCGGGTGCCGTACTTAAGCAGACGTCCGTTGACCATGGTCTTAAGGGCGGAGACACCAAAGATGAGGGCCCCCACGGAGGTCATCACCCCAAGAACCACCACCGCGATCCACAACCCCGGATCGCCCGAAGAAGACAAGAGCACCACCACAAAGGCCACACAGATGACGGCGGGGATGCCACCAAAGAGCGCCCCAAAGAGCAGACCAAACCAGCTGCTGCCCGCCATGCGCTTGCGTCCCCAGGCGATCTTGCGGGGGGTCTCTTCAGGGATGGCCGGACCGACGATGGGCCCAGCGCCGCCGGTGCGCGCTGCATGGATGCCGCCCAGAGGCGCTGCGCAGTTGTTGCAAAACCGGGCGTTGAAGGGGTTGGGGTGCTGGCACTGTGGGCAGTTCACCATGGGACTTTTGTCACTCCGCGCTTGTCGATGTAACCCAGGTATGGCCATCGAGCGCCCCAAAGACAAGCTCTCGGACCGTTTTGGTCTCCGAAGCGGCCTCCTTGGAGCGCATCAAGCGTGATGGACCTGCGCAGCAGACTCGATTTGGACAGGCAAATCGACGCCTGAGAGCTCTGCGGCGAGCTTGACGTGACCCAGGAGCACTCGAAGTTCGTCTTGGGGGACTTGAAGGGCGAGCCGGTCGATCTCATCGAGGTTGCGGGCGCGTGGGCCGAGCAGATGGTCGGGGACCTGGAGCACAAGGCGGTCGGCGTCCTGGCGGTCTTGAAGCACGAGGTGGGCCTGACCGTCAGTGGAGCGCGAGGCGCTCAGCGCAAACGCCCCATCAGCCAAGCTGACGTTGCCGTTGAAGGGTCGGGGGGTGAGGGTGGTGGAGGTGGTGGGTGCTTCGCTGAGTATTTTGGCCTTCTCCCACTGGTAATTCCAGGCGACTTCGGGCGCTGCGCCGCCTTGGTCCACAAAAATAGACACAGGGACCTCCACCTCACGCTCGACGTGGTGGATCCGCTCAGGCTTGCGTTTGGCGCCTGTGAAGACCTGCCACATCATCTCAAGGCGGTGCTGAGCATTGATCGTCAGCATTGACTTGACACTCAGCGCAAAGAGCAACAAGGCCATCACCGCCATAAGCCCCCCCACCAAGATCCCCCCTGCGAGCGTCGAGACAAACTGCATCGCAAACATCGCCAACAAAACAAGCCCAAAACCGAGCGTGACCAGCCTCGCCCGACTGGCCGAGCGTTGGCGTTGACGCATGAGCTTGCGATTGTGGAGCTCAAAGGGCTGCAGCTCGCTCCAGTAAGTGGTCTTGATGGCGACGACCTCACGGCGCCGCAGCGTGGCTTGGATGGGCTTCATATTGTCCTTCAGCGTGTCACCTCGGTCGCCGCATCGACCTCAACAGGCACATGGATTCCTGCGGCCAGGGCGACATGGCCGACGTGCTCCATCAACCGCTCCAACTGCGCATCCTCGATCTTTAATCCGTGCCGGTCGAGCGTGGGCAGCGCCTGGCGGCAGGGCTTGAGCATGTTGTCGGGCACCTCCAACACCAGCTTGTCGGCGCTGGCGCGGCCCTGGATGGTCAAATGGGCCTGCCCATCGGTCCCGCGCGAGGCGTTGAGGGCAAAAGCGCGCTCTTTGAGCGTCACTTGCCCCCCTTCGGGACGCGAGGACACCCGGTTGGAGTCGGTCGTCTTGACCGAAACCACCTCGGCGTCGCTCCAGACATACTTCCAGGACAAGACGGGCGCCGTGCCAGTGTCGTCGAGGGTGATCCTCACTGGCACGTCCAACTGGCGCTCCACAAAGGTCTGCTCAGAGGAGACAGACCAACGATCGATCACCAAATCCAATGACAAAAACACCGCCGACCACAAAAACGACCGCTGCTTCTTCAGCACCCAGTCCGCGTTGTGGGGCAACAACACCACCCAGAGCGCCACCGCAGCGCAGAGCGGACCCGCGACCCACGGCACAAGGCCAAACCACGAGGGGGTGTCATCAAAACCCGAGAGCGAGAGGATGGCCAACGTCCCAAAGAGCGCCACAAAGAAGAGGTTGTTGAGCAACGCCGCGCGGCGCTCCTTCAAAAACGCCCGGACCCCGTCCATAAAGCGCTCCGAGGGCTGGTCCGCGTCTGCGCGCAGCGCCACCTCACGATATCTCAATCTGGCCTCAACAGGGGTCATGCCTTTCGTTTGCCCGGTTCACCGTCAACATCTGATAGAGACATCACATCATAAGGGCAAGAGCGCTTTGGGAGCGAGCACAAAGCCCCCAAAAACGGACAAAGGGCCTCTGCGCGGTGGTGCGTCAGAGACCCTTCGAATGTGGTGGGGCAAACCCCACCGGGCGCAGGGTCAGAGCGAGATGTGGTTGCCGTAGAGCTTGCGGCGCTGATCGCGGATGGAGTCGCTGGAGATGTAGTCTTCAAAGTCCACGCGCGCGTCGATGGCACCTTTGGGGGCCAGCTCGATGATGCGGTTGGCCACAGTGCTGACCAGCTCGCGGTCGTGGGACGAGAAGAGCACCACCTCGGAGAAGATCTTCAGGCCGTTGTTGAGCGCCGTGATGCTCTCAAGGTCCAGGTGGTTGGTGGGCTCGTCAAAGATGAGCACGTTGCCCTCAACGCGCATCATCCGGGCCAGCATGCAGCGCACGCGCTCACCACCCGAAAGCACCTGCGCCTGCTTGCGCGCGTCCTCACCGGTGAAGAGCATCCGACCCAGGTAGCCGCGCACCGACTCTTCCCACTGCTCGCCGCCATCCTGGCGCAACCAGTCGATGAGGTTGAGGGTCACTTCGTCAAAGTAGTCCTCGTTCTCTTTGGGGAAGTAGCTGGTCGTGATGGTCGAGCCCCACTCGAAGGTCCCGCCGTCGGGCTCGCGCTCGCCGCGGATGATCTGGAAGAAGGCCGTGCGCGCGCGGCTGTCCTGCCCCACGAAGGCCACCTTGTCGCCCTGGAAGAGCGTAAAGGAGACGTTCTCAAAGAGCACCTCGTCGCCCAGCGAGGCCGAGAGGTTGTTGACCGTCAGCACCGATTTGCCGCAGGGACGCTGGGATTGAAAGACGATGTGGGGGTAGCGCCGCGTGGAGACGGGCAGCTGGTCGATGGTCAGCTTCTCAAGGAGCTTGCGCCGCGAGGTGGCCTGACGGGCCTTGGAGGCGTTGCTGGAGAAGCGCTGGATGAAGGCCTTGAGGTCTTTGGCCTTGTCGGCGTTCTTGCGCTGCTGGTCGCGGCGCTGCGCCAGGGCAAGCTCACTGGCCTTGACCCAGAAGTCGTAGTTGCCCACGTAGATGCGCAACTGACGGAAGTCGATGTCCACAATGTGAGTGCAGACCTCGTTGAGGAAGTGGCGGTCGTGGCTGACCACGATGACCAGCGCCGTGGTCCGCGCCAGGTAATCCTCCAACCACGCCGTCGTCTCCACGTCGAGGTTGTTGGTGGGCTCATCAAGGAGCAAGATGTCGGGCTGACCAAAGAGCGCCTGCGCAAGCAAGACACGCACCTTCACGCCCGCGGGCAGGTCGCCCATGATGCGCTCATGCATGCTCTCTTCGACGCCCAGCCCCGACAGCAGCGAGCCCGCCTCGCTCTCGGCCTCGTAGCCGTTCAGATCGGCGTACTCGGCCTCCAGTTCGGTGCTGCGCACGCCGTCTTCCTCGGTGAACTCCGCCTTGGCGTAAAGCTCATCGCGCTCTTTGTAGACCTCGTAGAAACGCTTGTGGCCGCTGTAGACCGTCTGGAGCGCCGTCAAGTGGTCGTACTTGAACTGATCCTGCTCCAACTTGGCCAGACGCTGGTTCTTGGGGATCTCGACATGGCCCGCCGAAGGCTCCAGATCACCAGAGAGCACCTTCAGGAAGGTGGACTTGCCTGCACCGTTGGCGCCGATGATGCCGTAGCAGTTGCCCGGCAGGAACTTGACGTTGACGTCTTCGAAGAGGGGCTGGCCACCGAAGTTGACCATAATGTTGGAAACTGTGATCACACCGACACCTCCAGGGGTTCACATTGGCCGCGCCTCGCTAACACGCCTTCCCCGCCAAGGTCAACCCCCCACCCCAAAACACAGATGAAAGGTTTGGCTTGGAGCAAGCGCCGGATCCGGGGCAAATGGCCTGTGGTGGTGCCGCAGACCATCAGGCCACCATAGACCCAACACCAACCCCCCAAACACGCCCTGAACCTCTCGTTCTTTCCGTTCTTCCATGGTCTGCTTGAAGCAATGAAATCAGAAAACCAATAACGAGTTGTTTGAAATGAATCTCCAATTCGTTTAGCTTGATTGTAATCAGCAGTGTCACCGTGATCCCACGACCAAACAACAGGTTTGGAGGGGCTTTATGTCTTCTACTTGTTGAGTGGATGACCTGCACCCGTTGCCTGAGCACCTGCTCGGACAAGAGTGGTCCCAACAAACCGTTAAAGCCCCCAAACAAAGTGCCTGCGCAGGCACAGATGAACTCAGGCCACGAAAATGCCCTATATGACGACGTCCAACATGTACCTATTGTGGTGTTCATGCAGCGTCTTGCTTTGCTTGATGGTGCTGTCAGGCTGCAGCGACGAAGGCGAAAGCCCTGAAGTGTCCACAGCCCAGTGTCGGCTCAACTCAGATTGCCCAGTGGGTCAGATCTGCGTGGAAGCGCAATGTGTGGCCGATGACACTGTGTGTGAAGGGGCCGATTGTCCCTGCGCTTCAAGCGCCGACTGCGCCACGGGCGAAGGATGCGACGTGGAGACGGGGCAGTGCTTTGCGCTGGAGTGCATCAGGGACAACGATTGCACCCTGGGAGACGTCTGCCAGAACAACCGCTGTGTCACCGATGTCGAAGCCGACCGCGATCGCGACGGCGTGCCTGACAATGAGGACAGTTGCCCCCAAGAGGCCAACGCCGACCAGGAAGACAACGACGGGGACGGCCAAGGCGATGCCTGTGACAGCGATGACGACAACGACGCCATCCCTGACACGCTCGACAACTGCCCCACCACCTCCAATGTCATCCAAGGCGATGCAGACAATGATGAGGTTGGCAATGCCTGCGATGACGATGTGACGGGCATCGATGTGCGAGGCACGCTGGACTTCTCTGCGGCTCCAGGGGCGAACATCGGCAGCGCCCAGGTCTTCATCAGTGGCCGCGATGAAGCTGTGAGCATCAACGCCGAGGGCCTGTTTGTCTTTGACGACGGTCTGGCTGAGCCTGGACGCTTCCTTCTTCGTGTGGTGTGGCCTGGGTTTGTGCCTGTGGTGGAGGAGTTTGAAGCTCGCGATGGTGTCACAGAACTGACAGTGCCCACCATCACCATGACCTCGGCCGCTGCCGGTGAAGAGGCCGTGGCTGTGCGCGCGACGGTGTTGTTGGAGGGTGCAGAAACCCATGAAGACATCGTGGTGCGTGCAAGGGCAGGAGGAGACCTGGTGGGCACCACGTTGACCGACGCGGCTGGAGATTTTGCGCTGACTTTGGCGCCAGTGACCCACACCTTGTCCTTCTCACGGACAGGTTATGACAGTCGCGAGGTCGAAGCGGTCTTCAACACCCAAGGGGAATTTGAAGGTCGCTTCACTGTGGATGGGGTGCCCATCGATGAAAGCAATTTGTCGCTGTCTGCGTTGCCGACGGCGAACGTCACGGGATTGCTAAGCAGTCCTTTGCAGATTGAAGACTGGCCGTCGCGGACTTTGGCAGTGGTCAATGGTGGAGATGGGTCCAGATTGGCGACGGTGTCCAACGAGGATGGCCAGGGCCGCTTTGAAGTCGCTGGTTTGTTGCCTGGAAGCTACACGCTCAACGTCCAAGTCGTGGGACACTTCCCTCTTGCCCGCCAGTTTACGCTTGACACCAACGGAGCCGATCTTGAGGTGGTCAGCCTTGTTCCCCAGCGGGTGGCTTTTGCGGCCAGCGTGGAGGACGGCCAGGGAGAGCCTGTTGAAGGTGTCGTGGTCCGTGCCCGTCGGGGCGATGTGCCTGTGACGACGACCCTCAGCGACGAAGAGGGGCGTTTTGCGTTGGAGTTGACGCCTGAACGCCACACGTTGACGTTCAGCAGGGATGGATACGAGCCTCACCCAGAAGTGACGCTTGAGTGGAACGGCGAATCCTTTGAAGTTGATAGTCCGTTGGAGGGTGAGCCTCCTTTTGTGTTGCTGGATACGCCGGTGGCGACCCTGCGTGGTGAGGTGGCCAGCGACCAAGGGGCCCGCAACGACTGGCCCAACATCGCCTTTGCCACGCTCACCGATGATCAAGAGCGACGCATTGTGGGTGTGGACAATGCCGATGGCGGTCGGGGGCAGTTTCAGTTCGTGGCTTTGTCACCTGGGACCTACGACCTGACGCTCAGCGCTCAGGGACACACGCCTGTGACTCGGCAAGTGGTGCTTGATGAGGGCGACAACAACATCGAGCTGGTGACCTTGACTGAGGACGTCGCGCAGGGGCTGGTTCTGCGTGGCCAGGTGTTGCTCCAGGGCGAAGAAGGCGAAGACGGCGACAATGGTGGAGTCAGTGTGCGCGCCACAGTGGAAGGCAACGTGGTGACCACCTCACAGACGGCCGCCGACGGGGTTTTTGCGTTCCTTGCCAGCCGCCAGGACCACACCTTGACCTTTTCCAAGACCAACTACCAGCCTCGCGAGGTCGATGTGCTTTTTGATGAGGCTGACGAGCGCTTTGAACTCGGTGGACAGCCCCTTGAAGAGGTGATCATCGAGCTCAGTCTGCAGCCCCAGAGTGATCGTGACTCCGATGGGGTCATTGATGCATTAGACAACTGCCCCACTGTGGCAAACCCCAACCAGGACAACATTGATGGAGATGAGGATGGTGATGCCTGTGATGGAGACGCCGATGGGGACGGGTTCATCAACGGGATGGACAACTGCCCTTTCTCACCAAACTCGATGCAGGAAGACCAGGACGGCCTGGGCCGTGGTGTGGCCTGCACGTTGGGCCAAGTAGAGCAGCCCATTGTGGTCGGTTGTGGGGCCACGAATCAGTTTCTCAACACGCGAGAGCGCCAGGACAACCTCAGCGGAAGCTGCGGGGGCTTTGGTGCCCCAGAAGTGGTCTATGAGCTTGGCATAGGCTCCGGTGAGCAATGGTCCGTGAGGGCAGATGGTGATTTCTCAAGGGTCATCTATTTGCTTGATGAGCAAGGTCGCGAGGTCGATTGTGTGGTGGGTGGCCGTGCGACTTTTGGTGGGGAGGACTTTCCTGCAGGGTTTTATCGGCTTGTGGTTGACGGTTTCATCACAGGCGAAATTGGAGCGGTCAATGTTGATATTGTCTCCGAACAAGCCTGTCAGACCGATTTTGCCACTGAATCCGTTGATTTCAACGTCGGTGTTCGTCCCTTTTCAGTAGTGATGGGAGACATCAACGCTGATGGCTTCATCGACATCGCCACTGCAAATGCTATTGGTGACAACGTCAGTGTGTTGTTCGGAGATGGACAAGGCGGCTTTGCTCCTCAACGCGCCTTCAACGTTGGAGATGGTCCCTTTGCAGTGGTGATGGGAGACATCAATGGAGATGGATTCCAAGACATCGCCACTGCCAACTTCAACAGTGACAACGTGAGCGTATTGTTGGGAGATGGACAAGGCAGCTTTACTCCTCAACGCACCTTCAATGTTGGAGATGCTCCCAATTCATTGGTGATGGGAGACATCAACGCTGATGGCTTCATCGACATCGCCACTGCAAATAGTGACAGCGACAACATCAGTGTGTTGTTGGGAGATGGACAAGGTAATTTTGCTCCTCAACGCATCTTCAACATCGGGGATGGTCCCGGTTCATTGGTGATGGGAGATATCAACGCCGATGGATTTCAAGACATCGCCACCGCAAATAATAGTAGTGACAACATCAGTGTGTTGTTGGGAGATGGACAAGGAGGCTTTGCTCCTCAACGCACTTTCAACGTCGGGGATAATCCCAATTCATTGGTAATGGGAGATATCAATGGAGATGGGTTCCAAGACATCGCCACTGCCAACTTCGGAGATGACAATGTCAGTGTATTATTTGGAGATGGACAAGGCCGCTTTGCCCCTCAGCGCACCTTCAATGTTGGAGATGCTCCCCGCTCATTGGCAATGGGAGACATCAACGGAGATGGGTTCCAAGACATTGCTACCGCTAATGGCTTCAGTAATGATGCAAGCATATTGCTGGGGGATGGACAAGACGGCTTTGCTCTCCAACAAACCTTCAACGTCGGGAGGGATCCCCGTTCAGTGGTGATGGGAGACATCAATGGAGATGGATTCCAAGACATCGCCACTGCCAATCGCAACAGTGATGATGTGAGTGTGTTGTTGGGGAATGGAAAAGGCGACTCTGCTCCCCAACAAACCTTCAACACAGGAGACAGTCCAATATCAATTGCAATTGGAGACATTAACACAGACGGCTTCCAAGACATCGCCACTTGTGGAAGAAATAGCGTGAGTATGTTGTTGGGAGATGGACAAGGAGGCTTTGCTCCTCAACGTAACTTCATCGTTGGGAATTCTCCCAGTTCACTGACAATGGGAGACATTAATGGAGATGGTTTCACCGACATTGCCACTGCCAACCAAGGCAGCAATGATGTCAGCGTGTTACTGGGGGATGGACAAGGCAGCTTTGCTCCTCAACGCATCTTCAATGTTGAGGATCCTCCCCGCTCAGTAGTGATGGGAGACATCAATGGAGATGGTTTCACCGACATCGCTACTGCCAATTTCCTTTTTATCAGCACCGTGAGTGTGTTGTTGGGAGATGGACAAGGAGGCTTTGCTCCTCAACGCACCTTCAGCGTTGGGAATGCTCCCCAATCATTGGTGATGGGAGACATCAATGGAGATGGATTCACAGACATCACCACTGCCAATACAGGAAGTGACAATGTGAGTGTGTTGTTGGGAGATGGACAAGGAGGCTTTGCCCCTCAACGCACCTTCAACGTTGGAGATGGTCCCATTTCATTGGTGATGGGAGACATCAATGGAGATGGATTCACAGACATCACCACTGCCAATATTAACAATAACAA
>CAKZKQ010000749.1 GCA_937123825.1 uncultured Pseudomonadota bacterium | reverse complement strand
TGTACCAAATGATCGAAGAGGGCGTGCCAGCCGTCTGAGTCGATGGCGTCCACGAGCGCCGGGGTGGGGGGATAGGCCAAATTGGCGATGAGAATATCCACGGCCTCCTGCCCCTCTACCAGGGCAAGGGCGACGATGGCTTCTTTGTAGCGCGCCCCATGGAGCCGCTGTGGCTCAAGCTCTCGGCGGCGCTGCGGCGTCTGCGGGTCGACTCCCTGGCCCGGCTCCTGCCCTGGCTGCGGCCTGTGCCAGGCGACCCAGACACGCTGATCCCGTCGCCCGGACTGCCCATGGGACCGTTGACGGACGTGATGAACCTGCTTGGCTACCGCAAAATCCGCCAGCACCCAGGCCACGTTACCTTCACCAGACGCCGCAACCAACGCCGCTGACCCACCCAGCCTGAATCCACTGGGGGCTGCCGCCCCCTCATGCCCCCGCCGGGCCCTCCAAAACCAAGAGCATCACAACGTCACGTGCCCGATCGGACCATCGGCGCGGTAGATGACGTCGGTGCGCATGGCATACTTGGTCCCTGAAATGACCGGGCAGCCCTCGTGGCGGATTTTGTGCTGGAAAATGGCCACGCGCCCCGGCTCGGGGACCACCTCGCCCTCAAGCTGCTCCATAAAGCGCGTCTGTCCGCCCTCAAAACCGCTGTTGAAGTAAACCAAGACGGTCAAGAGCGTGATCTGATCGGCGCTGGGCCGGTACCAGTGGTCCATGTGGGGGGTGAACTTCTGACCGGGGCGATAGCGGTAGTAACGCAGGCGCTCATTGAGCCCCACCAGCTCAAAGACCCCCAGCTTTTGGGGCAAATGCGGCCGCAAGCGCTCAAACAAGTCCCGCGCCCCAGGCCCATCGTCGATCATCACCCGATCCATGTCCCTAAAAGAGACGTTTTGGGTGGCCCCCACCGGGGCAGAGCGCTCAATCAACGCCACGCGCTCGGCGCACTCCTGCGCCGAATAGATCCCATCCACGGTCCACAACAGGCGGTGGTCCTCAAAACGCATCGGCAACTCAACGGTCATCCATATTCTCCACGCTCAATCGTCTCTCAACCCCCCTCAAAGTCGCCCTCTGACCATCTGCACAACGCCCTCAACCCATACATCATCTGCCGCTGTACAGGTGCACAACGCCCCGATGACCGCCTGCACACCAGCCACAAACCAACGCCGTCACAATCGGCATCGGTCGCTTTTTCTCGGGGCTGGCACACCTGCTGCTATGGGTGTAGGGCAACAACGGTCAAACGTTGAACGCCAGATGCGCTGGGGTCTCAAACACAACCCCACGAAGCACGCAAACAAGACACTCAGAGAACAACACCCAGTAAAGGATAATGACCATGAACTTCCTGCGCACCCTGATTTTCGCCCTCGCCCTGACCTTTGCCTTCCCCGCCATCTCCATGGCCGAGACCTTTGAGCACGCCGAGTCCGGCGTTCAATTCGAGTCTCCCAATGGCTGGCAGTCTCAGGTTGAAGAAGGCGCCCTGATCATCGCTCCCAAAGACGGCTCCATTGCCCTGGTCTTTGATGTGATTGACGCCAAGGACCTGGACATGGCCCTGGAGGTTCTGGAAAAAGAGCTCTCCTCCCAGTTCACCAACATCAAGGTCAAGGGTGACGCCGAAACGGCCAAGATCAACGGCATGATGGCGGTGGCGGTCGAGGCCGACGCCAAGCTCGAAGGCGCCCCGGTGAAGCTGGGCCTGATGCTGATGGAGACCAAGTCCGGCAAGGTGCTGCTGGCGCTGAGCTTCGGCGAGCCGAAGTCGATGACCAAGTACGAGTCGGAGCTGGTGAAGATTCTGATGAGCATCAAATCCAAGTGATGCCATCAACCCACCGCAGGGGGTGATTTCACCGCTCGCCCTCTAGACCCGCAAAAGCCTCCATCGGCCCCCACCGATGGGGGCTTTTGTGCTTTTTGCAGGCCACCAAAGAACAAAGGCCGCCCGAAGGCAGCCTTTTGATCCCACTCAAAGTGTGGGGAACGGACAATCTGTTGGATTTGGAGGTCAGCGCAGCGTCAGGAGCGGGCATTCCAGAAGTTGGTCATGTTGGTGCGGCCAAAATCGTAGCCCTCACGCACGTTTTTGGAGAGCGCCTTTTCGATCTTGCCGCCCACACCAAACATCGACACGCTGACGTGCAGCTTGGCGCCGCGGCGACAGCCCCCTCCGGGCAGCTCTTCCAGAGTGATGATCCCCTCGATGTTGACCTTGCCGGTCAAAACGGTGGGCACCACCTTCGAGATCATCTCTTTGGAGCCGACTTCATGGGTCATGTGCTCGTGGTAGGCCAGTTTGTCGCCGCCGATGATCTTCTTAAACCACCCTGGCAGGTCCACCTTGGGCTGGACCATCATCACGCGGTGGATGCGGGTGTCGCTCTTCTCGAATTTCATGGGCTCGTAGACCGAGAGCTTGCCCAGCGAGAGCACATACTTGGCAAATTCGGGGTCAAAGAAGATGTCGACGTAGTCCTGACACGAAAAAGGGAAGTCGTGGCTGACGGTGACGGTCGTGGCCATGGGGGATCGCTCCTGAGCAAACGCCCGCGCCCGGTGCAAAGGCCCCAAAACACCGCTCGGGACCCAAACCAACGCTCGCAGGCAGCGGTTTTCAGTTGTTCATCTGGCGAAGCTGGTTGAGCGTGCGGTCCGGGCGACTGAAAATCTCATCCAAGCGCTGGTTTGCACCCCGGAGGTTGCGCACAAAGACATCCAGGAGCGAGTCGATCAAGCGCATCGCCGCCGCGTCGCTCTGCTCAAGGCGTCCAGTGAGGGCTTCGGGCGTGATCGCCAGGGCGCTGGAGGCCTCCACGGCCGTGCACTGGCGCTTGTGGACCCAGGGACCCACAAAACCCTTCTCGGCAAAGAGGCTCCCGGCGGCAAAAAGCTGGCTGGACAGACGACGGCCCGGGTAGGGCGTCTCCACAAGCTCCACGCGGCCGCTCAAAAGCACAAAACCGCACTGCGCCTCGTCCCCACGGTTGTAAATCACGCGGCCAGGCGCCAGGTTCACCACCTGACCGGCCTCCAGAATCCCCGTAAAGCTCTCGGGCGCGATGCCCGCAAAGAGCCGGGTGCTGGCCAACAAGGCGGCGGTCTCTTCAAGACTGGGTCGAATCATGCCTCTTCCTCCCCTTGCGCACGCGTCACGCGCTCCACCAACTCTCTGGCCTGACGCTCAAAGGTCTCAATGTGCTCCTGAGGACGCGCAAAGACGTCATCAATCCGGTCAAGCACCCGCTGGCGCCGCTCGGCCATGGTCTCAAGGAGCTTCATCAGGATCTTATAAGCCGCCAACGACCGCTGACGCCGCAAAGCATCAAAATCGCGCCCATCAAGCCGGTACACACGCGTCTCACTGACGGCCTCGACGCTGGCGCTGCGCGGCGAGCTGACGATCAGGGCCATTTCCCCAATCACCGACCCATCGCCCACATACGCCACACGCACTTCCTCACCGCCCAGCGACTGCTTCGTGATGCTCACCTCGCCGCGCTCAATGATGTACATCGCGTCAGCGGCTTCATCCTCGTGAAAGAGCACCTTACCCGCGCCGTAGGTCTTGAAGGTGCACACGCGCATCACCTCCATCACCTGCTCAGGACTCAGATCCTTAAAAAGCGGCACCGATCGAAAAAACGACACCACCCCTTCATCGTCACCGCCCTGCTGCCCCGACGACCCCAGCGACAAACTCCCCCCCAACGAAGGACCCTCGCCCACAGGCCGCACCAACGGCAATCTGGGTTTCTCCTGCTCCGACATCGCTGCCTCCAATCTTAATGGACTCCCAAACGACCCCACCGAATTACTAGATCGAAGCGGGCCACGCAAGCGTAGCGGTTCGCGCGCCGGCGCTGCGCTTGGCTTGCTTTCGGTTCGCTGCGCTGCGCTTGCTTTTGGTTCGGTCGCTCGCTTTGCTCGCTCCCTTTTGGTGCGCTCGCGTTGCTCGCTAATAGCAATTGCGATGAGTGGAACGTGCTTCGCTTCGCCGGGCGGTGTCGTCATCTCGTCGAAAGTGCTTTCACTTCTCTGAGGTCAAGTGAGCGCTGGTTGGACTTTGAAAGGTTTTCCAAGGGGGTTTGTGAGCGGTGATGGCGATTTGAAAGGTTTTCCAAGAGGTCGGTCGGCTCATCCAGTCGGTAGAATTTATGGTCTTCCTGCCCCGCACACGCGTATGCACCCATAACGGCGCTTGGTTTTGGGGCAGGATAGGCGGCGAAGCTCGCCTTCCTGCCGGCCTCTGTGGGAGACAACGGCGTTGGCCCTCAACTTCCGGGGTCACTCAGGCCAGCGGGCTATCGCCGCCCACCTTCGCCCCCACAAGATCGTTGTCGGCGTTACCTCTCAACTTCAAGGGGCACTCAGGCGGGCGAGCTATCGCCGCCCACCTTCGCCCCAAAACCTTAAAGAACCCAAAAGCTCCCACCAAGAAAGCCGCCCACCCCCTTGGAAAGCCCTCCAAACCTCCACCACCGACCACAAACCCCCTTGGAAAGCCACCCAAGCCGCCACCACCCCGCACCCGACCACCAAAAAACGAAACAATTTCGACGAAATGCCCCACTCTTACCGGCGAAGCCAAGAACCCAACCCATCACAAATCCCATAAGGGAGCGCAGCGACCGCACCAAAAGGAAGCGAGCAAAGCGAGCGACCGAACCACCAGGAAGCCAAGCGAAGCGCCGGCGACCGCACCGAAAGCAAGCCAAGCGCAGCGCCAGCGCGCGAACCGTGACCTCGCCCCGCGAGGTCACTCCGTGTTAGGGTGCGCGGGAGATCGGGGTGGGTTTTTGGTGTATGAGACCTCTTGGTGATCTGAGGATGGAGATGAAAGAAGGACGCAAGCCCTTTTTAGAGGCGTTGGAAGCCGGTCCGATGGTGATCGATGGTGCCATGGGGACGCAGCTTTACGAGCGGGGGATTTTTGTCAACCGCAGTTTGGAGGAGGCCTGCCTGAGCCGGGGTGACCTGGTGCGCAAGATCCACGCGGAGTATGTGGAGGCGGGGGCGGACATCATTCAGACGCACACCTTTGCGGCCAACCGGGTGAAGCTTGAGCGGCACAGCTTGGGCAGCAAGACGCGCCAGATCAAGGAGGCGGCGGTGCGGCTGGCCAAGGAGGCCTCGGCGGGCCGGACGTATGTGGCTGGTGGCATGGGGCCGACGGGGCGCGTGCCGGGTGTGATGACGGATGAGGAGCTGCGCGAGCTGCGCACGACCTTCGAGGAGCAGGCGGAGATCTTGTATGAGGGGGGCGTGGACCTCTTTGTGCTGGAGACGTTTCGACTGATCAGCGAGCTGCGCATTGCGATCAGCGCGGTGAAGTCGGTCTGTGATCTGCCGATCATCGCCCAGGTGGCCTTTGATGAGGCGGAGCGCACGGCGGACGGCGCCGATCCGGTGCGGGCGGTGAAGCTCTTGCGGGATTTGGGCGCGGATGTGGTGGGCGCCAACTGCGTTGAGGGTCCTCGGGGCGTGTTCAACGTGGCGCAGAAGATGGTGGGCTACGGCGTGCCAGTCAGCGCGGTGCCCAACGCCGGTTACCCCAGGCTTCAGGCCGATCGACTCATTTACATGGCCACGCCGGAGTATTTCGGGGTGTATGCGCGGCGCTTTTTCAAGGCGGGCGTGAGTTTGGTCGGTGGGTGCTGCGGGACAGGGCCAGAGCACATTGTTCGCGTGGCGGCGGCGGCCCGGATGATGGGCGGCGGCCGCGTGCAGGTGGTGTCGGACGCCATTGAGGAGGCGGCGGAGTCGCTCAGCCGCGATGATGGCACCGAACCGCTGGAGATGGGCGAGAAGACTGGTCTGGGGGCCAAGATCGAGTCGGTGTGGCGGCGCAGGGTGCGTGCGGTCAACCCGGTGCCTTTGGGTCCGGAGAGCTTTGTGGTCAGCGTGGAGGTGAACCCTCCGGCGGGGCTCGATCCGTCCAAGGCGTTGGCGGCGGCCAAGATGCTGCGCGACGCGGGCGTGGATGTGATCAACATTGCCGATGGACCAAGGGCCTCGGTGCGGATGTCGAATCAGGCGCTGGGGTTGTTGGTGCGCCAGCAGTTGGACATGGAAGTGATCCTGCATGTGTGCTGCAGGGACCGGAACCTGCTGGGGTTGCAGTCGGATTTGTTGGCCAACCATGTGTTGGGGCTGCACAACCTGGTGATCATCACCGGCGATCCGCCCAAGATGGGCGACTATCCGCACGCCACGGCGGTCTTTGATTTGGACTCGATTGGTTTGCTGCGCATGGCGACCAACCTCAACCGGGGTTTGGATCCGGCGGGCAAGCGGGTGGGTCAGGCCACGCAGTTTTGCTGCGCATGTGGGGCCGAGCCTGCGGCGATGGATTACGAGCGAGAGCTGCGGCGCCTGGAGCAGAAGAAGGCGGCCGGGGCAGAGTTCATCATGACCCAGCCGGTGTATGATCCGTTGGTACTGGAGCGCTTTTTGGATGACACGGCGCACCTGGAGATGCCGATCCTGGTGGGGTTGTTGCCGCTGGCCAGTTACCGCAACGCAGAGTTCTTGCACAACGAGGTGCCGGGGATGCAGATCCCGGCCCACATCCGTGAGCGGATGCAGGCGGTGGGCAAGGGTCCGCAGGCCAGGGCCGAGGGCGTGCGCATTGCCCAGGAGGCGTTGATGGCGGTGGCCGATCGCGTGGTGGGGGCGTACATCATGCCGCCCTTTGGGCGCTACAGCGCGGCGTTGGACATCTTGCGTTGTGTGGGTTACGGGGCCAAAGAGGCCGCGACGGCCTCGTGAGGCGCGGTTCAGACCCGGTTTTGGATGGATGAGAGGACCGCAGGCGGCCTGGGCATTGAGCCGGGGTGCGCCGGGGCGGTCTTGCGCGTCTGGAAAGTGGCGTGTGTAAAGAGCGATGACAGGAGCAAGACAGACATGAGCCCAGGCAAGGATCCCGACAAGAACCTGCGCAATACCCTGATGTTGATGCTGGTCATTCCAGCGGCGACGTGCCTGATCATCGGCGGCATTCAGTTGCTGATCGACCCGAAGGTGGGGGCGATGCTGATCGCTCTGGGGGTGGTGCTGGGGATCATCAACTACATCATCCTCAAGTACGTGCTGGCCAAGCTCGACAATGAGAAGGAGACAACAAAAGAGCCATGAAATACCGCAAGATGGGCCGCACAGGCCTGAAAGTCAGCGCTGTGTCGCTGGGGGGCTGGTTGACCTTTGGTGGGAGCGTCGAGGACGACACGGCGCACCAGATCATGCGCGAGGCCATTGAGCACGGGATCAACTTCCTGGACGTGGCCGACATTTACGCCAAAGGCGGCGCCGAGACGGTGCTCGGCGAGGTGATCAAGGACTACAAGCGCTCGGATCTGGTGATTTCCAGCAAGGTCTACTGGCCGATGAGTGACAACGTCAACGATCGGGGCCTGAGCCGCAAGCACATCTTTGAGAGCGTGCACAAGTCGCTTAAGCGTCTGGGGACGGACTACCTGGACATCTACTTCTGCCATCGCTACGACGCCGAGACGCCGATGGAGGAGACGGTGCGCGCGATGGACGATCTGGTCAGCCAGGGCAAGGTGCTTTATTGGGGCACGAGCGTCTGGAGCGGGGATCAGATGCGCGCGGCGTGTGAGTTGGCCGATCGGCGCGGTTTTTACCAGCCCTTTGTCGAGCAGCCGATGTACCACTTGCTGGATCGTTCGATCGAGCAGGACGTGATGCCGGCGGCCGAAGAGTTGGGCATGGGTTTGGTGGTGTGGAGCCCGTTGGCCGGTGGTTTGTTGACGGGCAAGTACAACGACGGGGTGCCGCAAGGGTCTCGCGCGGCCAACACGCGTTGGCTTCAGGGTGCGTTGACGCCGCAGAACATCGAGAAGGTGCGTCAGTTGACGGCGATCGCCCAGGGGATCGGTTGCACCACAGCGCAGCTTGCGTTGGCGTGGTTGCTGACGCGGCCACAGATCACCAGCGTGATCACAGGGGCGACGACCTTGGATCACATCCGCAGCAACCTCAAGGCGGCGCAGTTGGAACTCGACCAGGACGTGGTCGACAAGGTAGACGCGCTCTTTACAACGTCATGAAAGGTGCGACATTGGGCATCGTAGTGGAAGATTGAAAGGGTGGTAAATTTATGTTGCACCGCAACATAAAACTGACTGGTCCATTCAATGAACAATCCCCATCGATCCCGTGTTCTTGGGGCTTCCACGCTTTACCTACTGTCCAATTGTAAAATTAGACTGTAAAAAGGTTGTCTTTGGCGGCACAGTGCTATATTGTATTTGCATCGGGTCACCGGGCGGTAACTCGACCATGTCTCACTTTCCCACCCCTCCACTCTGCGTGAGCGCGCAATAGAGTGGGGTATCTGCCATACGGTGTCTGACTCCCGTCAGGCATCCTCGCCTTAACTTTCTTTTCTGCTCGGTTCTTTCTCTTCCGCCCCTTGAGAGGGTGAGAAGGAGCCACCTTCCTTTTTTAAACTGAACAAAAATTCAATCGATTCAAAAATTCACCATTGTGTCACTTTTCACACATTGGGTGACACCGCCGACCTCTCCCCAACGCCCCCCCTTGCACTGGACCCAGACGCCAAGCGGTCTTAAGGTCCTATTCATCAAGGCTGCGCCACACCCACATCAGGGGAGAAGACCATCATGATCGGAATTGGCCTGGGGCTGATCTACGCCAACGCCGGCGAGTGGATCATTCATAAGCATCTGCTCCACGGCGCCGGACGCCGCAAAGGGTCGTTTTGGAGCTTCCATTGGCATGAGCACCACAAAAACACCCGCACCAACGACCACATCGACCCCTGCTACCAGCGCCCGCTGCTGGGCTGGCACGCCCAATCCAAAGAAACGCTGGGGTTGGCGGCGGTCGCCATCGCGCACGCGCCGCTGATGCCTGTGGCGCCGCTCTTTACCGGCACCCTCTACTGGTCCCTGTGGCGCTACTACCGCGTCCATAAACGCGCCCATCAGGACCCCGGCTGGGCCAGAGAGCACCTGACCTGGCACTACGACCACCACATGGGCCCCAACCAGGACGCCAACTGGTGTGTCACCCACCCCTGGTTTGACAAGGTCATGGGCACCTACGAGCCCTACGCAGGCACCGAGCGCGAAGCGCGCGATGAAACGCGGCGAGCCAGGCACAGAGCAAAAAAGGCAGCCCGAAAGGCTGCCGATGATGCCACATCTTAAGATGTAAAGGATTAAGTAGCGGGGACAGGATTCGAACCTGCGACCTTTGGGTTATGAGCCCAACGAGCTACCTGGCTGCTCCACCCCGCACCAATTTTTTGTCTTTGGAAACAAAGACCGTCACAACAACGTTGGTTGTTGTTCCAGTAGCGGGGACAGGATTCGAACCTGCGACCTTTGGGTTATGAGCCCAACGAGCTACCTGGCTGCTCCACCCCGCATCACCTTGACCTTGAAGAGTGTTTTGCCTCATCAGCAGCGTTCCTCAAGGGCTGGTCAAGCTAGGCGAACGCCGCCTTGCAGTCAAGGACTTTTTAAAAAACTTCGCTTCGGGCGCACGTGATAGTTGCGCCATTGGCGATCTGACCCTACCTTTGCGCAGACGTGGAGCTAGGTCACAGCAAATCCATCGGCCGCGCCTGCAAGGAGGCCGCTGTGCGAAACAACTTCCAGGCTCCATGCGTTGTGTGGAAGTCGAAGGAGGATCGCCCGGGCCACGCCCGAGCCACAACACAGCGCGATCTTCGGACAACAGAACACACCCGGTGTCTATGACAACCTGTCCATGGCAATCCCAATCCTCCCAGGGTCACAACGAAGCCCTGGCCTTTGATGCGCTGCTCGGCGCCCTTGAGCACGTGGCGCTGCCGGCTGACGCGCGCCAGGCTGAGGGCCTGCGCCCCTGGCAGGATCTGGCCACCGCCGCCCTGCTGGCCAACACCGGTGAGCTGCGCACCTGCCCAAGACGACGTCTCGACGCCTCGACGCACCAGCGCCTTGAGCAGCTCGTCGGCACCAGACCCCAGCATTACTGGGACGATCTGATCCACTACGGGCAGACCCTGAGCCTCTTCACCTTCAACGATCAGTGCTGGGATCTGAAGTCACAGGACTCCGAGATCCTCGGCGCCACGCGTCGCGAGTGCTCCCCCGCCCTCTTCGCCGCCTGGCTGCGCCAACCCGCCGACGCCGCAGCGTTGGCCGTCGTCACCGACGACCCGCTCCAACAGATGAGCCTGCGCATGGAGCTGATCTCGGTGCTCAAGGCGTTGCCCACTGGCAAATGGTATCCCGTCGGGGTCCTGGGCCATGTGTTGGAGGTCGCGGCGCAGAAAAAACGCCTGACCGTCGCCACCGAACGAGCCCTTGAGGTCGCCCCGCTGCTGGCAAAGCGTGTCTTGCGCATCCTCTCACTGGGTGTCCTCGACGAGGACAACACCCACTTCATGCTCCGAGACGACACGCAGACGCCCACCGCCCCAGCCCCCCCCAGCACCGACGCCTCCCAAACCAAAGCCCAACGCGCCGCCGCCTTCCGCAACATCCTGGCCAGCAAACTCAGCCGCGATGACGCCTGGAAGCAGGTCCAGACCGGCCTGAAGCGCTGCGTCGAGGTCCGCCGCGAGCGCACCGCGCCCGCCGACTCGCTCTCGTCGATCAGCGGCTTCAAAGCCCGCGTGCGCACCGACCCCCGAATGCCCTTCAAAGACTGCCTCTTCCTCACGCGCCTTGGCCGCCTTGTCCCTGAGGGCACCTGCTGCCAGGACAGCGACCAGACCGACGCCGCCGCACCCGGCAGCTACGTCTTTGAGATCGATATTGATGCCCTGACGCGCAGCATCAAAGAGGGCATGCCGCTGAACCAGATCCAGAGCTTCCTGCAGGAGCGCTGCCAGCCCGAGTGCTACGAGCGCTTGCGCGGCCTGCTGCAACAAGCCGAGGCCCACGCATGAACATCATCCTCGACGTCGACGGTGGCCACAACGCACCGCGCGAAGCGCTGGCTGCGGCCGCCGCCATCAGCCTCCAGCGACCCATCAACCTGTCGCTGGTCGGCGACGAGGCCACCATCACCAAACACCTCGGCGACCTGGCGCACAACCCCGCGCGGCTCATGGTCCACCACTGTGGACAGCGCCCCTCGATCGACTTCGCCATGGAGCTGCTGGCCGCCGATGACGGCGCCGCGCTGGTCACCGCTGGCACCACCGACGCCCTCCTGCGCGCCGCAGCCAGCCACCTCCACCTCGCCTCGCCCGGCATCCCCCCGCCCGCCATGGCGGCCGTCTCCCCCACTC
>CAKZKQ010000748.1 GCA_937123825.1 uncultured Pseudomonadota bacterium | reverse complement strand
GGGGGGGAGGAGCCCGGTGATGTAGGTGGGGCGGGCGGGCGCCTTGGGGCTGGTCGGGGTGATCATCTTGGGCTTGCGGAGGTCTTTTTTGACCTTGGCGGTGGCCTCCTTGGACATCTTCTTGTTGCGGATGCGCTCTTCGAGTTCTTCGATCTCGTTTTTGAACTCGTCGCGCTCGCCAAGCTCCTTCTGGATGGCCTGCATCTGCTCGTTGAGGTAGTACTCCTTCTGGGTCTTCTCCATCTGGCGCTTGACGCGCGTGCGGATCTTCTTTTCGACCTGAAGGATCTCAATCTCGGCCTGCATGAGCTCATAGAGGCGCTCAAGGCGCTTGCCGGGATCTTCGGTTTCGAGCAGTTGTTGCTTGTCGGTCAGCTTCAACTTCAGGTGGGCGATGATGGTATCGGCCAGCCTGGCGGGATCCTCAATGGAGGCCACGGTGGCCAGCATCTCGGGCGGGATCTGCTTGTTGAGTTTGACGTAGGTCTCGAAGGTGGCCTTGATCGTCCGCATCAGGGCTTCGAGTTCCTGGGTGTAGTCGATCTCTTCGACGATGTCTTCCATCTCGACCATGAAGAAGGCGTCGTTGGGCACAAAGCGCTTGATCCGCGCCCGGCTCTTGCCTTCAACCAGGACCTTGACGGTGCCGTCGGGCAGACGAAGGAGCTGGATGATGGTCCCCAGCGTGCCGACCTGGAAAATGTCTCCAGGGGCGGGATCGTGCGCCTTGGCCTCTTTCTGGGCCGAGAGCAGGATCCGCTTGCCGTTGTTCATCGCCTCTTCAAGGGCGTTGATGGACTTTTCACGGCCCACAAAGAGCGGCACCACCATATAGGGGAACACAATGATGTCACGCAGCGGCAGCAGCGGCACTTGCCGCGCGCGGCTGCGACCGGCGCCGCCTCTGTCATTGTCATTCTTGAAGAAAACCATCGGCTCGCCTCACCTCTCCCAAACGATCCATCAAGCCGTCGCCCTGTGGCCATGGTGCGCGCTGCCCTCACCAGCGGGGCAACGCGGACCCTCAAGGCCCGGCGGCTGCATAAAAAACATGTCTCTTGGCTGCCCCGCCGACATCTGCGGGGCTGTCGCGGTGGCCGTCGCACATCAGATGAACGCCACACCCGTGTGGTGCGCACCGTGACGTTGACGCATGGCCACCGGCATCCTTACGCGCTTTCGGACTCTGTGGCCCTGACCACGACCGGATCGGCCTGCTCAAGGATGACATCCTCGTTGATGAGGATCTCCTTGATGGTCCCATCATCGGGCGCATCGTACATGACGTCGATCATGGCCGTCTCCAGGATGGCCCGCAAGCCGCGCGCGCCGGTCTTGCGCTCAAGCGCCTGACCAGCCACGGCCAAGAGAGCCTCCTTGGTGAACTTCAACTCGACGCCGTCCATCCGAAAGAGCTTCTGGTACTGCTTGATCAACGCATTGCGAGGCTCGGTGAGGATCTGCACAAGCTCACCCTCATCAAGCTCCTCAAGCGTGGCCACGACAGGCAGGCGACCGACAAATTCGGGGATGAGCCCAAACTTCAGCAGGTCTTCGTTGCGCAACTGCCCCAGCAACTCGTCATGGGTCTGCTCGTTGCTCTGCTCCAACTCAGCCCCAAAACCGATCGACCTCGACCCCAGACGCTGCTCGATGACGTCGGTCAAACCCGAAAACGCCCCGCCGCAGATGAAGAGGATGTTGGTGGTATCGATTTGCAGGAACTCTTGCTGGGGGTGCTTGCGCCCGCCCTTGGGCGGCACGTGCGCCACCGTCCCCTCGATGATCTTCAGCAGCGCCTGTTGAACGCCCTCGCCGGACACATCGCGGGTGATGGAGGGGTTCTCACTCTTGCGGGCGATCTTGTCGATCTCATCGACGTAGATGATCCCGCGGCTGGCCCGCTCCACATCGTGGTCGGCGGCCTGCAGCAGGCTGACGATGATGTTCTCAACGTCTTCGCCCACGTAGCCGGCCTCGGTCAAATTGGTCGCATCGACGATGCAAAAGGGCACGTCGATGATCCGCGCCAGCGTCTGCGCCAGGAGCGTCTTGCCCGACCCCGTGGGGCCGATCAACAAGATGTTGCTCTTTTGCAGCTGGACGCCGTCGTCGTTGCGGCGAGCAGCCAACGAGAGGTTGGCCTCAACGCGCTTATAGTGATTGTAGACCGCCACCGCCAGGGTCTTCTTGGCCTGGTTCTGGCTGATGACGTACTCGTCCAGATGGGCTTTGATCTCCATGGGCGTCGGGACGCGGGCAATGCCCACACCCTCATCGCGCATGAACTCCTCGTGGATGATGTCCGCGCAGAGGTTGATGCACTCGTCGCAGATGTAGACCGTCGGCCCCGCGATGAGCTTCTGCACCTCCCGCTGACTCTTTCCACAGAAAGAGCAACACAGGTTGCCGTGTCCCGTCCCCTTGCGATTCGTTGGCACTCCCGTACCCCTTCTCTACCTACTCGCTCTGACTGTGAAGCCGCCGTTCATACTTGAACGTCCCACGGCGCTGCCTTAACAACCCACCGCGCCCCACCATCTTGGTGGTCCTCGGTGGCTCATGGCAGACAACCGGTCGCCCCAGAGCCTCATTCCAACCCTGCGGCAACCTTGTCTTTAATGTGTCCTGGTCGCCCCGAACCACACAGGCGCAGGTTCATGACACTTCATTCGGCCACTTGCCCCGCATTTCTGTAATCGTCGCAGCATTAAAGTCCACCGATTCAAACTAACCCTACCAGCGGACCAAATACAAGCACCGCCACCCAAGGCCCCAGCGCACGCCGCGCACACACAAGAAAGACCAAAGACAGCCGCCCCCCACCTGTGACGAATCAGCGTGCCTGGTTCAACACGCTTTGACCAGAGCACTGCGGCGCCGCGACCTCAGCAGGCACGCGGCGCCGTTCCCCATCACAGGCCCACCGAAACGGGCCCGAAACAAGGTCATACACACATCATTTGCCGCGCTCGCCTGGCTCGACGACCTGGTCGATGATCCCGTACTCCACCGCGTCGTGGGCGCTCATGAAGTAGTCGCGATCGGTGTCGGCCTGGATCTTGGTCACTTCCTGGCCGGTGTGCTTGACGAGGATGCCGTTGAGGCGCTCGCGAAGCTGCAGGATCTCGCGGGCCTGGATGTCGATGTCCGAGGCCTGACCGCTCAAACCACCCATCATGGGCTGGTGGATGAGCACGCGGCTGTTGGGCAGGCTCATGCGACGGCCAGGGGCACCGGCGGCCAAGAGCAGCGCGCCCATGCTGGCGGCCTGACCCAGGCAGAGGGTCGCCACGTTCGGACGCACGTACTGCATGGTGTCGTAGATCG
>CAKZKQ010000747.1 GCA_937123825.1 uncultured Pseudomonadota bacterium | reverse complement strand
AAAGTGCTTTCACTTTTTGGGGGTCGGATAAGCGGTGGTGGAGGCTTTTTGGGCTTTCCTGTGGGGTTTGTGGTGGGTGGTGATGGTTTGAAGGGCTTTCCAAGGGGGTGGGCGGCTTTTCTGATGGAACCTTGTGAGCTTTCCAAGAAGACGATGGCTGGTTTTGGGGCGAAGGTAGGCGGCGGTAGCCCGCCTGCCTGAGCGGCCCTGCGAATTTGGAGGCCAACATCGACAGTGGCTTTGTGGGGGCGAAGGTGGGCGGCGATTGCTCGCCTGCCTGAGCGGCCCTGCGAATTTGAAAACTCACCCCGACAATTGTCTGCTGAATGTGAGGACCAGCGCTGCCTCTCCTCTACAAAGGCCGGCAGCGAGGCGAGCTTCGCCGCCTAGCTGCCCCCTTGTGCGGGCGTGGGCTTCCTGTGGAAAACCCTTCAAGGCTTTGCCATCGACCACAAAACCCTTTGGAAAACTCCCCAAAGCGCCACCACCCCTTAAGATAAACAAGAGAGATGAAGGAAGAAGGAGGCGCTTTGTGACTGCTCAGTGGAGACGACAGATGCCGGCATTGCCGTCGGGCATCAAGAACATTCACCTTATTGGGATTTGTGGGACGGGCATGGGGGCCTTGGCGGGAATGCTCAAGGCCAGCGGCTATGAGGTTCGGGGTTCGGACAGGGGGGCTTACCCGCCGATGAGCCTGTGGTTGGCGGACCGGGGCATTGACATCATGCCGGGATACAAGGCCGAGCACCTGCAGTGGGGGCCGGACTTGGTGATTGTGGGCAATGTGGCGCGGCGCGACAACCCGGAGGCGGTGGAGGCGTTGCGGTTGGGGTTGGCGTCGATCAGCTTCCCCGAGGCGATTCGGGCGTTCTTTTTGAAGGGCAAGCGGCCTTTGGTGGTGACGGGGACCCATGGCAAGACGACGACGTCGGCCATTTTGGCGTGGCTCTTGGAGTCGGCAGGTCTAAGGCCTGGGTTTATGATCGGCGGGGTGACGGGCAACTTTGGGAGCAACTTCAAGTTGGACGATGGGGAGGTTTTTGTCATTGAGGGCGATGAGTACGACTCGGCCTACTTCGACAAGGTCCCCAAGTTCTGGCACTACGAGCCCGCCGTGGCCACGATCAACAACGTCGAGTTTGATCACGCCGACATCTATCCAAACCTCGAAGAGATCTCGATGGTTTTTGAGCGCTTTGCGCGGATGTTGCCTGCCGATGGGCAGCTTTGGGTCAACGGGGACGATGCGCGGGCGGTGGCGGCCACGGCTGCGGCCGCTTGCCCTGTGCGGCGCTTTGGGATGGGACCGGACAACGACTTAAGGCCGACGCACGTGGAGCACACCAGCACGGGCGTCATCATGGACCTGGAGTTGGACGGGCAGTCGCTGGGACGCTTTGAGTCGCCGATGCCGGGCGAGCACAATGTGCGCAACTTTATGGGGGCGTTGGCGTTGGCGATGAGCCAGGGGGTGAGCCCTGACCAGGCCCGGGCTGCGTTGCCGGGCTTTACCAGCGTCAAGAAGCGCCAGGAGCTCAAGGGCAAGCCGAGCGGCGTCTGGGTCTACGACGACTTCGCCCACCACCCCTCCGCCGTGCGCGAAACCCTCCAGGCCATCCGCGCGCGCCATCCCAAAGCGCGCCTCTGGGCCGCCTTTGAGGCCAAGAGCAACACCAGCCGCATGGCCATCTTCCAGGACGACTACCCACAGGCCTTTGATGGGGCCGACGCGGTGCTCCTCTCGGCCCCGTGGCGCCAAAAAAGCCCCGAAGGCGGCCGCAAGAGCATCGATCTCAACCAGGTCGTCTCCGATCTTCAGGCCATGCAGATCGACGCCCAACTCATCCCCGACGTCGAAGACATCATCCAGCACCTGGCCGCGCGCGTAAAACCCGGCGACGTCATCCTGGGCATGTCCGGCTCAAGCTTCTCCGGCTTTCACGACCGCATGATCGCCGCCATCAACGCCCTCAGCCCCCAATAACCCACTCGCCTCCCCCCTCCCAAGCTGCTCGCCCCACCCAACCCCATCGCTCGCCTCTACCACGGGGCGCAACATGCGTTACGGGCGGCCAGAAAAGCGCCTCAAAAGTGCAAAAAAGACGCAACTGACGCACCTAGCGCCCGACAACCCCCAGTGTCCAGCGCGTCAGGGCTCTGCGGCGGTGTTTGCGCAGGCTTAAATTCACTTTAATCCAGCCTGCGACACTCTCATACGCTTCAGCCACAGGCGCGCTGTGACCCATTTGCACCTCTTGGGTGCCCGTGATGGGTTCATACCAGAATGCAGACGTCCGACTCACTTTGTGACGACTCTAAAGCAAGCCTTTCGTCTGCATTCTGGCATCAATGGCGTCCGCACCGCTTGTCGGCAGCCACATGCACGCGCTTTTGGCGGCAAACAAACGTGCCCAAGGCTCGAAACAGGCCTTGTTGGACCCCATTTCGCCCTTCACTGGCCCCAAACACCATTGGGGAGGGTCCATCGATGCCTTACAAACACGCGTTCCCGTGCGTGGCGCTCTGCTGCGCCTTGTTCATGGCGCCCAAACCAGCGCTCTCGCAGTGCCACTGGCTCGACTTGACCCGTGCCCAGGGCTCACCGCAAGTCGACACCATCGCCCACAGCCCCAACGGGGCCTTCCAGGCCTTCACTTCGGGGCCAAACCTCTTTGTCTCCACCGACCAGGGACGCACATGGCGGCACAGATGGACGCTCAACGACCGCCAAGAAGACCCAAACGCGGTCGCAGCCCTCCCACAACCCGCGCCAGACTTCATCATTGACCCCGTGGGCGCCCAAAATGCTTGGCTCAGCGCACAAATCGCCCCCGAAACCACACACACCCCCCCAACAACCACGCTCTGGGCCACCGATCTACACCTGAGCGGCACCCACATCACGCTTTTGACCCCAAACACGGCCTGGAACATGCCGCTCAAGGGCCCGGCAACGCCTCTCGCGCTGCAAAACAACGCTCACCGCGTCCTGAGGCACGGCCAAATCACCCTTGTCGGCACCAACACAGGCCTTCGAAAGGGGGTTCGAGCCCTCCACACGCGCAACATCGAGCCACGAAGCATCGCCACAACCCCCGTCTGGGGCCTGTCTTCGACCCCAGACGCCCTTTGGCTGTGGAACCAGCAGGGCATTTACACCGCAAACGACAGTTCCGAACACTGGACGAGGGTCCTGCCCTCCCCCACCACCGCCGCAGGCGCTCGATCCACCCTCCTCATCGCCAACAACACCATCTGGATCCTGTCTCACGGGCAACTTTACCGCGCCCTTCCCCTCAATGGACCGCGCTGGGAGCGCGTAGATCCCC
>CAKZKQ010000746.1 GCA_937123825.1 uncultured Pseudomonadota bacterium | reverse complement strand
GGATCGTCGCCGTGCCGTTCTCGTCCGTCACCACCTCGCGCTCCGAGATGCTGACCTCTCCGCCGCCATCCCCCAAAAGCTGAAACTCGATCAGCTCGTTGAAGACAGGCGCCCCGGTCTCGCGCTCAAAGAGCAACACCCCCACAGGGGTTTGACCAAACTGATCCACCTCAAGCTCGGTTTCACCGCCTGCGGGGATCATGATGCAGCACCCATCGGCGGGCGGCGGGGTGTCAGGGACGTTGTCGGGATCTACCTGGACATTGTTTCCATCGTTGCCCGGGTCCACCGCCCGATTGTACCCGGTGTGGCTCAGCGTCGACTCTCCACAAGCCGACAACAACAACCCACCAAGCACCACAAAAGACAAGAGGCCAAAGGACACCCCATGGCGCCTTCGGCCCGATTGCCTCACTCCATCCTCTACGCCGTATTGCGTCCCGATCTTCATGCTCTGCGCTCCTGACAAAGGGGCCCGACTTCGCCTGCCTGCGCCTCCACCCCACAGCCACACGACCACCCCAAAGCGGTGCTTCAGGCCAGCTCAAAGGACTTGGAAATGTTGTCTTTGCGCAGACAAGCCAGACTCGACGCGCAAGCGCGCCTCCATCTCAGTTGCCAAAGTTAACACAAAGCGCATTCCTTGGCGAACCCAGATCGCAGCCCGCACGCAAAACGCACGCAGCACGCCCCCACCGACCTTCACGCAGGGTGCAGCACACACAACCAAAGAAAAGCCTGAAAACACCGCAGAGCGGACACAACCCAAGAACGAAAAAGAGCCTCCGTCAGACGAAGGCCCCACATCACAGCCCCACTGCTCCAGCAATGAACCTGCACAGCGCGCACACATTGGGTGTCACAACAGGGCGCCAGACCTCTCCGGCGCCGGGCGACTCACTGACCGAAGCCGCGGTCGTCTTCGGCGTTGAGCGCGATGAGCACGAAGGTGGCCACAGCGGCGACCACGCCGCCACCAATCATCAGGCCGGTCTTCATGCCACTGAAGGTCTCGACCTCAGCACCCTCGACGTTGTCGATGGGCAGCAGCAGGTCGTAGTCGGGCGACACCAGCTGGGTGTCGGTGACCGCGAAGTTGAACGGCGTCACGCGGAAGTTCTGCCCTTCGGTCGTCACCACGCGCAGCGGCGAGGCGGTGTTGACCTTGACGATCGGGCAGCCGGTTTCGGGGTCGATGTTCTCGTCTTTCGGCTCCGCAGCGGCCTTGGCTTCTCCACCATCCGAGGCCCCTTCACCTTCCTGCGCCAACATCGGACCGACCAGCTCACTGGTGGCCGGGGCGGCGCCGCCGGTCGTCATATCGCAACCATCAATGATGACTGCCACGGACTGACGCTGCTCGGCACGGGACTCCAGCTTCTCCAACTGCGTCTTGGAGATGAAGTAGCTGTTGTAGCAGGCCACGTTGGTGAACGCGATCAGACAACACAACACACCCACCGCCTTCAACCGGCCCACTTCACGCTTTTGACTCATTACAATTGGCTCCCATAAGACAACGAATCTTGCCTCCAGAACCGCAACGCAGACCTGGAGCGGCCCGGAGTTTAATCCGACACCCCACAATACCGCAATACACTTGCGCGTTTTTTCCTTCGTTCACTCCGTCAAGGCCCGCCAACACAGCCTGGACACAGGCTCAACAGACCAACACAGGCCTCCTTTCGTACGCCCAATTCCCCCACAATGGTCCATAAAACCCCACCCAACCCACCAAAACACCGCCTCTCCCTACCCTTTGTGACCATCTGGACGCTTCTGTGCGTACCACGTCCACAGATGGACGACCCCAGCCGGTTCACCCACCGACCAAGCAAACGGTCTGGCTTTGCATTGCTTGGATCGTTATGCTGACCGTCGCTGGGTCACGAACGTCGGACGTGGAGAGTCATGCTGCAGCACTTCCTCTTTTCACCTGCCCTCATCTCCAGATGCCTCGCCGCGGCGAGCCTGATGCTTGCCATGATGGTGGCGCTCTCGGGCTGCCGCACTGAAGGTGAGGTGTTTATTGTTGAGACTAGCCTTGTGGGCAACCCCCAGGAGGGTTACGGCCCCTACGAGGTCGACATCCGCCTCAACGGCACGCGCCCCGTCGACCGGGTTCAGCTCTTCTGGCAGCTCGACGGTCAAGGCGAGGTCTTTGACACGGACGCGAGCGACAACGGCGGCGTGGAGCAGAGCTACCGCGCGCAGATCAAACCCACATTTCGCATCGGCGATGATGGGCTTGTTGAACTGATCCCCTTTGCGCTGGGGACCCGGGTGTCTTACTGGGTCACGGCCACCAGCGCGGACGGCTCCGTCACCAGCGCCCCCATCGAGGCCCCCGCAGAGACCTACGCCTTCACCGTCGGACCGGCCAACCTGCCGATCTCGGTCGCCGAAGTCTCTCCCGACAACGGCCCCAGCGTGGGCGGCACGCCGGTCTTCATCCGCGGTGAGAACTTCCGCGAGGGCGTCGAGGTCATCTTCAACGGGAGTCTGGCCAGGCAGGTCCGCGTGGTCACCCCGCACCTGCTGGAGGTCATCACCCCTGCGGCGCCTGCAGGGCTGGCCGAGGTCATCGTCCGCAGCCCCACCGGGCCAGTGGGACGCTTGCCCGACGCCTTCTTCTTCATCGCGCCGCCCGCCCCTGCGCTGGTCGAGCCCGACCGAGGCCCCACCAGCGGCGGCACCCGCGTCACCATCACCGGCACGGGCTTTGTGCAGGACTCTGAGGTGGTCTTTGGCGATGAACCGGCCACGGAAGTCGAGTTCATCGACCCGCAGACCCTCTTTGCGACCACGCCCGCCAACCCCGAAGGCCCCGTGACGGTCACCGTCACCAACCCGGATGAGCAGGAAGGCAGCCTGGAAGCGGGCTTTACCTATGTGGCGCCGCCCGACATCGAAGGCATCGACCCAGAAGTCGGCCCAGTGGAGGGCGACACTCGGGTTGAGTTGACCGGCACCGGCTTCCAGCTTGGCCTGCGGCTCTTCTTTGATGGCCTTGAGGCGACCGTCATCGACGTCAGCGAGACTTTGATTGTGGCCCGGACCCCGGCGCACCCCGCCGGGCGCGTGGATGTGACGGTGGTCAACCCGGACAACCAGCGAGACGTCGCCCCGGAGTTCTTCACCTACCTGGGGCCGCCCTCATTGGTGGACGTGGACCCCGACCAGGGCCCGACGCTGGGGGGCACAGAGATTACGCTGCGCGGCCGCAACTTCTTTGAAGGCATGTCGGTCACGCTCGACGGGCTGGCCTGCCGCAACGTCGTGGTGGAGAGCGACACTCTGGCGCGCTGCATCACACCGCCCCACCCCGAAGGCTTTGTCGACGTCACCGTGCGCAACATCGACAACCAGGGCGCCACGCTCACCAACGGCTTTGAGTACATCCCGCCGCCGCCCGAGATCATCGGCCTGGATCCCGACCGAGGACCAGACCTGGGCGGAACCACGGTCGTCATCGAGGTGCGCTTTGCCCAGGACGGCATCGAGGTCTTCTTTGATGGCCGCGCCGCCGAGGTCGTCTCCATTGAGCGCGACGGCGACGTGGCGCGCGTCACCGTCATCACGCCGCCCCACCCCGAAGGCCCCGTCGATGTCCGCGTCCAGAACCCCGATAACCTCGAAGACACCCTCCCCGAGGGCTTCCTCTACGTCGGGCCGCCCATCATCGACGACATCGACCCCAGCGAAGGCCCCGACACCGGCGGCCAGGAGGTCACCATCACCGGGCGCAACTTCCTGCTGGGCATGACGGTCACTTTTGACGGCCTCGACGCCGAGGTCATCGACATCGACCCGGTGGCTGGCACCATCACCGTCATCACGCCGCCCCACCCCGAAGGCTTTGTCGACGTCACCGTCACCACCCCGGAAGGCCGCTCGGACACCGCACCGGCAGGCTACGAGTACATCTTGCTGCCGCCGACCATCACGTCCGTCGATCCCGACCGCGGGCCGGTCTGGGGCGGCAACGAGATCGTCATCGAGGGCTCCAGCTTCCGCGAAGGTCTCCAGGTGCTCATCGCCGGCATCCCCGCCACCGTCCAGCGCGTCAACGGCGGCACGCTCCGGGTCACGGCCCCGCCCGGCATTGAAGGCGACGCCACCATCGAGGTCATCAACCCCGACGGTCAGGCCGACACCGCCAGCTACACCTACGTGTCACCCCAGGCTGCACCCGACAAGGGCCTCATCGCCGGTTTTACCACGGTCACCATCAGCGGCGAGGGCTTTGATGAGGGCACCACCGTCACCTTCAACGGCGTGCCCGCCGTGGAGGTCTTCTTTGTCTCGCCGCAGCGCATCGAGGCCGTCACCCCTGCCGGCACCCTGGGCGCGGCGACCCTGGGCATCAACACCGGCAACGGCGGCGGTGTCTTTGACGACCTCTACGCCTACACCATCTTTACCGATGCCACCGACGGCACGGGCCTGGCGGCCGAGCGCAACTGCGTGGAGACCGAGGTCGCCGATGTGGACGGGGACGGCGACGACGACATCGCGGTGGCCAACGGCGGCTTCTTCCAAAGCTCCATTGATGAGGTCCCCAACGCCGTCTACATCAACAACGGCGGCACCTTCATCCGCCGGATGCTCATCCCCCAGGAGAACTCCATGAACGCCGACTTTGCGGACATTGAGGGCGACGGGGACCTGGATCTCTTCATATCCAACTTGACGGGCGACGGGGCCGGCGAGCGCAGCCGTCTCTACCTCAATGACGGGGCGGGCAACTTTACCGATGTGACGGACAGATTGCCCATCAACCGCGTCAGCTACGACGCCGGTTTTATCGACGCCAACGCCGATGGCAACCCCGACGTCATGCTCATCAACACCGCAGACCCCAAGAACCTCTTCATCAACAACGGCGCTGGGGTCTTTACCGACCGCTCGGGCCTCTTGCCTGCAGGAGACTCGACCGAGCACGACCACGACTTCCACTTTGGAGACCTCAACGGCGACCAGTTCCCCGACGTGGTCATCGGCGTGGACAACACCCGCGAGAACAACCGCCAGAGGCGCTACGACGCCGACAACCGCATCTTCATGAGCCGCCCCGATGGCTCCTACGAGTTGAAGCTCGACACCGACTTTACAGAGGTCGAGGGCGATTTCCTGGAGGTTCAGGTGGCCGATGTCAACGGCGACGGCCTTGATGACATCATCACCGTGGACAACATCGACCGCTCGGCCCCCAACACCAACCCGGTCACCGGCCGGGTGCGCAACGGGGTCTTGATCTTCATCAACCAGGGCAACGGGGACTTTGATCTGGAGCCGCAGCGCGTGCCTCAGGACCTGATCGGCCCTGGCGTGTCGGTCATCGTCGCCGACATCGACTCGGACGGAGACGTGGACATCGCCGCCGCCGTGGCCACCAACTTTGGTGACCTGGACCCCAACGGCGCCCGCGGGCAACCCAACTGGCTGTTGGTCAACCGCGGCGACGGCTTCTTCTTTGATGCCAGCGCTGCCTGGCCCGCCAACCGCGACGCCACCTGGGACTTCTCAACCATGGACGCCAACGGCGACGGGGTCACCGACCTCTACGAGTGCAACTACTTCGCCCCCAACCGCATGCTCATCCAAACCGACACCCCATGACGCACCAGGCCCCACAACCTCCTCGCCCCCAAAAAACACCGCCCACGCGGTGCCATCAGCGGGCATCTTTGCGCGCTGCGGCGCTCCTTTTGGGGGCGGCGCTGGTACTCGCCAGCGCGCCAGCGGCCGCCCAGGACCCCGAGCCACCTCCCACTGGCCGGGATTCACCGTATTCGCCCTACTACTCCGGTGCATTTTTGAGCATGGGCGCCTTTGCAGGCCCCAGCCTGACCCGAGGGCGCAAGCTCGACGGCGCCTGGTCCACCAGCTTCGGCGCCCACGCCCAACTCAGCACCCCCATGCAGCTCATCGACGCGCAGGCCGCCTACCTGCGCAACGACGCCACCGGCACGCTGCGAAGCGGCCAGGACCTGTCCATCGCCCAGGACACCTTCTCCTTTGGCTTTGGCCTCCACCCGTTCTTCTTAAGCTACCTGCGCTCTTCGTTCTGGTGGAACCTGCTGGGCAGCAACTACCTCTACGTCGGCGCCGACATCGACCGGCTGAGCGCCACCGTGGAAGGCAAAGAGATTTCTGAACTGGATTTGGGCCTGCAAGTGGGTTGGGGGCTGGACATCCCGCTGGATGACTTCAATGATGGGGGGGCGTTCTGGCTCGGTGTGCAATACCGATACAACCAGTACGAGTTTGAAACCCAACCCATCCGAGCCCTCGATGTGCGACAGCACCTCTTTTTTGTTCGCCTCTCGTATCGCCGCAACGGCCTCCTGCGCGCTTTTTAGCCTCCTGCTGACACACGCCGCGCTACCAGGCACCGCCCACTGCGACGACACACTCCTTCACGGCACCGTGCCCTGGTCCGTCGATCCCCAGAGCCCCTGGGCGATGACCACAGACCAGATCGCCGCAGGCCCCGCAGCGGGCTCTTTTGTGGTCCCACCGGACCGCTCAGGCGCCCTGCCCGGCCAGCCAGCCCCAGACACCAGCACAGACCTGCGCGACCCTCAAGCAACGCTGCCACCCAACGCCAACGACGCCCAGACCTGGAGCTGGCTCTACTGGAGAGCCAAACACTTCCAGACCGAAGGAGAGCACGGACGCGCCGCAGCGCTGCTGGCCTCGCTGGCACAGTTGGCCCCAGGCGTCTCGGCGCATCTCCACCTTGACGCAGCAGACGCCGCCGCAGCCGCCGGTCAACCCCAGGCTGCCAGCGCGCATCTCGACGCCGCCGCCATGACCACCCCGCGCGCCAGACGCATCCAAGCAAGGATCGCCCTGGCCCAGAACAAACCAGCTCAAGCTCTGGCACCGCTCGGTCAGGCCATCGGCGACAACATCTGGCTGGACAACGACGAATGCGCTCTTGGCGTCCAAATCCTCAAGCAAATTCTAAAGCTCTCAGCGCCCGACATCCGCACCACCATCGACCAACCTGCGGCGGCAGCTCTGCCCGCGCTTGAAGCCCGCTGCGCCAACAAAGACACCCCGCTGGCGGACCTCCTGGGGGCGCTGCGCGCCAAAGCGCCAGGTGCCGTCCATCTGCGCCCCACGCACCGTCACCGGTTGACCCGCGCCAGACACCATTTGAAGGTCGCAGAAAACAAGAATGCGCTTGAGATTTTGCTCGAATTGCTCGACGACAAGGCCATCCATCAAGAGATGGACTGTCGGGCCTCGTTCTGGGCTGCCCGCGCGCTCAAGGCGCTCAAACGCTGGTCCGAAACACGTCCCTACTACCAGCGCGCCGCCCAACGCTGCACACTGGCGCTGGCCGCGCAGAGCGACGACTTGCGCCTGTTGCGCACCCGCGCCCTCTACTGGTCCGCCACCCGTCATTGGAAAGCCAAAGACCGCCGCGCTGCCCGCGCAGCCTTTGAGCGCATCCTCGACGAAGCCGACCAGACCCGCTACGCCGACGACGCCCTCTATCACCTGATGAAGATCGACCGCGCCGACGGCAAAGCCAAAGCCGCCGCCGCGCACCTCAGGCGCATGATCGAGCAATACCCCGCCGGAGACATGACGCGCCAGGCCGTCTGGGAGCCCATCAACCAGGCCCTCAAAGACTCGCGCTGGGCCGATGCCCGAGACGCGCTCATCGACGCCGCTCAGATGCCGCCCGACCCCACCTACTACAGCCAGGGCCGCGCATGGTATTACCTGGGCTACGCCCAACAACAACTCGGCGACAAAAGCGCCGCCCAGGCCGCCTGGCGCACCGCCTTTGAGCGCAACCCCAGCGCCTTCTACGGCCACCTCAGCGCCCAATCGCTGCTGCGCACCAACGCCGGCAAACAATGGCTCTACGCCCAGCCCAGGCCCCAAAAGGCCCTCCCGCTGACCTTTGACGTCAAAGATCCCGCCGTGCGCGGCTTCATCCGCCTGGGAGACTTCGCCCGCGCCTCCAAACTGGCCCTGGCGACCGCCGGAAAAGACACCCACGACCTGTGGCTCGGCGCCTGGCTGGCCCATCTGGGCGGCCACTACACCATCAGCCACAACGTCGCACGCCGCCGCGTCCCCGGCTGGCCCCAACGCTACGGCATGCCCACCGAGGCCACGCGCCTCCTATGGGAAATCGCCTACCCCGACCCCTACGGTCGCCTCATCGAGCACTGGGCCAACGACCGAGGCATCGACCCCTTCTTTGTCCGCTCCATCATGCGCGAAGAGTCCGGCTTCGACCCCTACATCATCTCCTGGGCCGGCGCCGTCGGCCTCATGCAGCTCATCCTCCCCACCGCCAAAGGCAACGCCAAAGGCATCAACGTCCCCATCACGCGCCAAACCCTCACTCGCCCAGAGGTCAACCTGCCCATCGCCACACGCTTCATGCGCCAACTCTTCTCGCGCTTCGGCACCGAACCCATCCTCCTGGCCTGCGGCTACAACGCAGGCCCCGGCGCCCCAGCCAAATGGCTCAAAGAACGCGGCGGCTGGAACATCGGCCTCTTCGCCGAAGCCGTCCCCTACTCCGAAGCCCGCAACTACAGCCGCCGCGTCACCGGCAGCTACGGCATCTACCAATGGCTCTGGCACCAAAACGAACCCCTGGTCAGGTGGTCCCTCACCGCCACCCCCACCGGAAAATAAGGCGATTATAGCGCTCGTTGGCGGGACCACGCCGCTGGGATTTAGGCTTTGCTGTGAGAACGTGGTTGATTTGTGACAGGCGGCTTTGATGAGTCACCCAGGTGGTTAGAGCCAGGCGATTATAGCGCTCACAAGGGGTCACGCCGCTGGGATTTGGGCTTTGCAGTGGGAACGCGCTTGATTTGGGACAGGCGGCTTTGATGAGTCACCCAGGCAGTTCGAGTCAGGCGATCGTAGCGCTCACTGGCGGGGTCACGTCGCTGGGGGTTGGGCTTTGCTGTGGGAACGCAGTTGATTTGAAGCAGTGGGCTTTGTTGGGTGACCCAGGCAGTTCGGGTCAGGCAATTGTAGCGCTCACTGGCGGGGTCACGTCGCTGGGGCCCCTGCCCCAGCCACGGAGAGACTCCTGCGGAGTCTCCAA
>CAKZKQ010000745.1 GCA_937123825.1 uncultured Pseudomonadota bacterium | reverse complement strand
AGAGCGAGGGCTTGTCCTTTTGTGTATTCAGGGACAATCATTGCACCGCAAGAGGCAGACCAAAGGAGGCTTACGATGTCATCGGGATTGGGCAAGGCGCTTGAAGGCGTCAGGGTGGTGGACTTAAGCAGGCTCCTGCCAGGACCGTTTGCGACCATGCTCCTGGGAGACATGGGGGCAGAGGTCATCAAGGTCGAGGCACCGCGCGGCGGAGACTACGCCCGCTATTACCAGCCCTTTGTGGGTCCCATGGGCGCCTTCTTTGCCAGCATCAACCGCAACAAACGCTCGGTGGCGCTGGATCTCAAAGACCCGCAAGCCCTCGGCGCCCTGGAAGCGCTGCTCTCCAAGGCCGATGTCCTTGTGGAGTCGTTCCGACCCGGCGTCCTGGAGCGCCTGGGGCTGGGACCCGAGCGCCTCAAGCGCGATTTCCCCTCGCTGGTGTGCTGCTCCATCAGCGGTTTTGGCCAAAGCGGCCCCATGGCCAAAGAGGCCGGTCACGACATCACCTACCTGGCCCGCGCTGGGGTCCTGGCCACGGTCGGCACCAAAGACGGCGCCCTGGTCACACCCGGCTTTCAACTGGCCGATATCGCAGGCGGCTCCCTCTACGCCGTGTCGGCCATCCTGGCGGCCTTGTTGGCGCGCCATCGCACCGGCCAGGGCGCCCACTTGGACATCTCGATGACGGACGGTGCGCTCTCGTTCCTGATCCCGACCCTGGGCGTGGGCGCCGCAGGCCAACCCTTCGCAGGACCCGCCCAGGGCATGCTCGACGGCGGTGTGCCCTGCTACGGCGTCTACGAAACCAGCGACGGACACCACATGGCGCTGGGGGCCCTTGAGCCCAAGTTCTGGGTGGCCTTCTGTCAGGCGGTCGGGTGGGAACACCGCGCCAGCGACGGCCTGACCAGCGGCGACAAAGGGCGCCAGATCCAACAAGAACTGGCCGAACTCTTTGCTTCGCGCACGCGCCAGCAGTGGACCGAGTTGCTCGACGGCGTCGATTGTTGCTGTGAGCCTGTGCGCAGACCCCAAGAGACGCTCGACGACCCGCTCTTTGCACACCGCGACATCTTCTTTACTCTAGAGACCCCAGGGGGGAGCTTCCTCCAGACCGCGACACCGCTGACCCCCTCGGACAGGAGCGCGTTTATCCCGCCGCCGCTCCTTGGCGAACACACCCGAGAGGTGTTGACTCAGGCGGGGATTGGGCAAGACGTGCTCGACGCGTTGCTGAGCCGCGGCGCGGCGCTCGATGGCCAGAGGTGAAGGGTTTGCTGAGTTTGATGGATCGAATGGCCCCAGCCAGTGCCCGCGTATGGGCGCTGGCGCTTGCGGCGTGCTTGTTGGTGGCCTGCGGCGCGTGTGAATCCAGTGCGCCCGTCAGGCAGGATGAAGGCTTTGAGGTCGAGCAAGACCAGGCCCGGCCGCTCTTCATCCATCCAGAAGACCTCGAAGGTCTGGTCAACCAACAAGGGGCCGCGGTCCTCGACGCGCGCGGCAGCGTGGCGTACGTGGCCGGTCACATCCCCGGCGCGGCGCACGCCCCGTGGGATGCGTTCACCTCAGGGATGCTCTCTGGCCTCCTGAGCGAAGACCTCAACGGCCTCCAGCAGCGGCTGCGCCAACTGGGGGTCCACAACGACAAGCCCGTGGTGGTTTACGCCGATTGGGACCAGGGCTGGGGTGAAGAGGGGCGGATCTTCTGGATGCTGGAGTACATGGGCCACGAAGATGTCCGCATCCTCTACGGCGGCATGCCTCGCTGGAGAGGGGGCGAGCGCGCCACCGAGAGCTTCAGCGCCGATCCTGCTCCCGGTGACTTCACCATTCGCCTGCGTGAAGACCGCCGGGCCACCGCCGATGAGGTCCTGGCAGCCGCTCAGGCCGGTCAGGGCAACGTGGTGGTCATCGACACGCGCCGCGAAGAAGAGTTCGAAGGCGCCACGCCCTATGGCTCCTCTCGCGGTGGCCACATCCCCACCGCCGAGCACTTCTACTGGAAATCCTCCTTTGACGCCGACGGCAACCTCAAACCCGCCGAGACACTTCGGGCTCAGTTGGAGGCGCTGGGCGCCAACGACGACACCATCGTCATCGCCTACTGCACCGGCGGCGTCCGCTCAGGCTTCGTCTACCTCCTGATGCGCTGGCTCGACTTCGACTCGCCGCAAAACTACGACGGCTCCTGGTGGGAGTGGGCAGGCCGCGACGAACTCCCCATCAGCACCGTGGACAAGCAATAATACCAAGGCTCAATCAAAGAGCAGGTTTGCCAGCGCTCTGGACACTTCTGTCGGTGCAAACGGTGCCTTGGCGTCGGGCAGCGCCCACACCGTCCCCAACAACACCCACATCGTCACAATCCCCGTTATCAGCATGGCTGTGATCAGAGTGCAGCCCTGGTTGCCAGATGGCCTCTGTGTGCTTTGCATCGATCCCTCCCATTGAAGCTCTGTGTTGAGGGTCGCAGAGCTGTGTGACGAGGCTGTGGTGGGGATGAGGCGATTGCGACGGGGTTTTGTGAAGAAGGCGTGCAAAAGTGAGCGGTGGCGCGCTCAGGGGCTGAAGTAGAAGAGGAAGCCGAGCGCGGCGATGATGCTGAAGCCGACGATGGCGATGAGGGCGAGCTTTTCGAGGGTGCTCCAGTTTTGGAGGGCTGGGGCGTCTTTGCGGGCCTGGTTTTCTTCTTTGTTGGCTTCGATGAGGGCGGGTTCTGGGCCGACGCTCAGCGGGAGCCCTGCGGCGGTGTAGACCGGTGCCTCGGGGACTTCCTGCCGGGAGCGCACGCGCTGTGTGTTGGTGCGGGGAAAGACCGCCATGGACAGGGAGTCGGGGGCTTGCAGGGAGTCGTGAGGGGTTTGTGAGAGGCTCAAGGGGTTGTCGACGGAGAGCGGGCCAGCGCCGGGGGGCTCTTCGAGTTTGTCGAGGTAGTCTTGGAGGGGGTCAAAGAAGAGCATCGTGGTGTTGCCGATGCGGATGCGCGCGCCGCTGCGCAGGTGCCATGGGGGTGTGCCGGGGGCAGGGATGCCGTTGAGGAGGATGGGGCCGTTGCCCGATGGGTCCTGGTGGAGCCAGAATCCGTCTTCATTGCCGCGCAGCCAGGCGCCGACTGCGGCGCATTCGGTGTCGGTCAGATCCCAATGTCTGGCGCGCCCTTCGTAGCCCAGCCCCAACTCCTGGCCCGCGGTGTTGAGCATTTTTTTCACGCCTCGGTCGGGTCCTTGGAGCACTTCCATGTAGGCGGAGGTGTCGTCGAGTTCCCCGCTGTGGCGGACCATGTCAAAGACCATCTGTCGCACCAGCTCTCCGGTGCGGACCGAGTCCATGACATCGCCTTGGTCTTGTCCAAGCATGATGACGTGGATGACGACGTCGGTCAGGACGATGCGGTCGCCGTGGGAGAGGGGCGCGTAGTGGTTTGGCTTGAGCAGTCTTTCGTTGAGGCGAGTGCCGTTGGTACTGCCCAAATCGGCGAGCATGTAGCCGTCGCCTTCCCGGACGATGTTGTCGTGCTCGCTGGAGATGGTGGGGTAGGGCAGTTGGCTGCTGCAGGAGGCGCTGCGACCCAGGCTGATTTCTGGCTCGTCGAGGATAAACTCGTAACGCTTGATGCTCTCGTTGGGCGTTTCAACCTTGAGCTTCAGCGGCATCGGCCAGTGACCTCGTTCTAGAAAAGAAAGTGCTTGTGCGGGGCAGCTCTGGAGGGCCGCTGAGATCCATTGTGCCGCAAGAGGGCAGGGGGTGACAAGGGTTGGACCCAAGCAAAAAACCCCGTGTTTTTCAACACGGGGTTTTAGGAGGCGCTGACCGGATTTGAACCGGTGATCAAGGCTTTGCAGGCCCCTGCCTTACCACTTGGCCACAGCGCCCCAACGGGGAACCAATACTTAGCCAACCCCTCTTTTTCTGTCAAGCACAAATATGCCTTTCTTTGTTTCAGACCCCCCTTTGGTCCGCTGCCAAACCATCGCTCATGTGCGCCTTGGCAGGGCTGCCAGGTTGTGTGGTGATTTGTGGGGCCTTCTTATTTGCACACACTGTGTTCGGATGTAGGATATGTCTTATATTGTAACCGTCCCACACACAGGAGACCGGACATGTCACACGAACGCAGACGACGCAGAAGCGCCCACATGCGGCAAGCGGTTCACTACCAGCTGGCCTCGTGCGCAGAGAACTACGGTGTGCCCTCCTTGAGCCTTGGCGATGAGCGAGGGCTGATGGTTGGCGGTGCTGGGCTGATTTCGACGGTGGATGAAGCGCTGGTGGCCTTTGCGCCGCTCTTGTGCCGGGCCCACATGCGGACGCAACGCACCTGGCTGGTGCAGGCCATGCGGGAGGTGCTGCCGGAGTTGCGCCACCGCCATGTGTCGGTCAGGCGCTTTCAGGTGGGGGGAGAGTCGCTCTATTTGTGCGCGCTGGGCCGCCGAGGGAGCCACAAAGAAGTGGCGATGAACCACGCGATCACGGGTCTGCGGCGGATTCTGGCGCGCTGAGGCGCCCAGGGTGATGTGATGGGCGCCTGCGGGCGCGCCATCTTTAAAGCGGTGTCAGCGCTTGTACGGTGAGCGCAGCGCGTCGACTGGCGGGAAGGCCTGGATTTGTCCGACGCGGTGCAGCGGGTGGTGTTCGGTGACGCGGATGACCGCCACGCCGATGTTGTCCTCACCTCCGCCTTCGTTGGCCAGCAGGATCAGGCGCAGACACGCCAGCGCAGGGATCTCTTCGGCCTCCAGGACCGCCTTGATGTTGCGCTCGGCGGCCGCTTCGGTGGGGCCAGCAAAGTCAACCAGGCCGTCGGTGGTCAAGAGCAACACATCGCCCGGCAAGAGCCTGAAGGTGAGCATGTCTGGCTCTGAGGCCATCGGCTCAAGCTCGCCTTCGCGGACCTCAAAGGTGCCCAGGCAGCGCGCCAGGGCGGTGCCTTGCGGCAGCGCCAGGCACTCGTCGGCCGAGAACCCTTCGATGATGCGCATGGTGGCCAGGTTGTGATCCCTGGTCAGGCACTCCATGTGGCCGTCGCGCAGCAGGTACGCGCGCGAGTCTCCCAGGCTGCTGAGGGTGAACTGATCGCCTTGAATGAGCGCGGTCAGGGCGGTGGTGCCCATGACCTCGTGGACTGGCCCGGAGAAGGGCGTGAAGCGCTCGTTGATGTAAGCGCTGATGGCGTCGTTGCCCTTGGTCAGGATGTGGTTGAGGAACTTGCCCGGCGCGGTCTGCAGGCTGGTGCCATGTGTGCGCGGCCCCACCAGACTCAAGCGGCCGTGGGGCACGTCCGGACCGATCTCTTCGAGCACACCATCAATGCCAATCCCCTCATGGTCGTCGTCATCCTCGTCTTGGGGGATGATGGCTGGGTCGTCATCGGCGTTGGGTTCATCGAGGTTGCTGCCCGAGATGTCTTCTTTGGTCTCTTGCTCGCGGAGATGATCGAGCAACTCCTCGGGAAGCTCCCCGCGCTCGGCTGCTTTGAGCAGTTGATCGCGCAGGTCCACATCGAGGGTCTCTTCCATGGCCATATCGAGCGCGGCGCCGAGGGTGTCGTCGCTCTTGGGCTGTGCGTCGTCGCTCTCGGGGGCGGCGATGTCTTCGGTGCTGGGTGTGGACTGATCGGCCGAAGGGATCTGTGGCAGCGTGGGCTCAGGCCCGGGCGTGGAGGTTTCGAGCAGCTCTCCGCGGCGCAGCCACGCTTTGCTGCTGGCGCGGACCAGCAGCTCGCTGGCGACGTCGCCCGAGCCGTAGCTGGCCGTTGAGACACCGTCGCCGACGGTGATCAACGTCAACTCATCGACTGGGTCGTGGCCAAGGAAGACGCCGTCCTGGTTGATGGGAGAGCGGCGGCCTTTGCCGATGCCGATGTGGCGGTCCACAGCGCTGAAGATGGACACGCGGCCACGGCGAGCATCGGGGCTCAGCGTGCGTGAGCGCATGACATCCATGCAGTGGTGCAGCGATTCGCGGGCTTCTTCGATGTCTTTGAAGCGGTGGGAGGGATCCTGGGCGGTGCACCCATCGACAAAGGGTTGCAGCCCTGGTGCCAATTCAAAGCGGAAGGCGCGAAGCGGCAAGTAGGGGATGTGGCCGGTCAAGGTGCCGGTCGGCGGCGGAGAGCCTGCCAGGAGATAGTAGAAGAGCATCCCGGCGCCAAAAATGTCGGCGCGGTGATCGAGCGGCCCTGGGGCGCGCCCAAAGAACTCGGGCGGAGAGAAGCCCAGGATCACCGGGTGCGACTCTACCGGCACGTTGGCGTCGTAGAAACCTCGGATGCCTTCAAAGGTGATCCGCAGCGCTTCGAGCGGGGTGCTGGCGCTCGGCGGCTGGTTGTTCTGCGGATCCCTGTGAGAGAGGTGGAGCGTCCAGGGGCAGACCTGAAAATGGTAGAGGTTTGCCTTGTGGACTCGCTCGACGGCGTCCATCAGCTTCAGCGTCAGCGCGGCGGCTTCGTCGGGGGTCAGCAGCCGGCCCAGCGCCTCCAGATAATCCTGAAGCGGCACGCCAGGGGGAGGATCATAGATTTCGATCTGGTGGCCGTCGCCGCGCTCAAAGCTGCCCAGCGGCAGGTGGACCAACTCCCGGATGTCTTCGTTGAGCTTGTCGGGCTCCAGGCCGTGGCGCTCCGAAGACTCTTCGAGCATCAAGAGGCGCCAGGTGTGGGCGTGGGCCGGAAACTCATTGGTGTCCGAGCCAGGGGCGTTGAGGCTCTCTTGAGACTCTTGCTCACCTTTGATCTCCAACTCCGTAAAGTGCTTCTCTTCCTGGTCCTCGGGACACAGGCGCGCGAACATCAGACGGCGAGTGGCGTAGACCTCGACCATGTCCACAATGCGGGCCATGCGACGCTGACCGTTGAGTGAGTCAATGACCAACGCGTGACCGACTTCCAACCATTGGGACGGTGGAGAGCCAAGCTCGCCGCCGCAAACGTCGCACCACTCGGGGTCATTGCTCATTGAGCCACAATGAGGACACTTTACCGCCATCTTTCTCTCTCTAATTTAAGACTCTGCTCGCCATTGATGTCAGACGAGTTGTCCCTTGGCCAGGGAGCGCAACAATTTGGGACATTTTCACAAGAATGTCCAACCAGAGCCACGCTTTACCGCGCTTTTCCACCCAAGAAGGGCTCTCAAAGAGCACTTGTGAGGGTCTTGGGCTCAAGGAGGCCGATTCAGGGCCTTTTGTATCCCGTTTGGGGGCGTCCTTGGCGAGGGACTGGGTGTCCTTTGATTTGGTGGGGGTGAGGGGTTGCCGAGGTCACTGGACGTGCGTATATGTAAGTTGCCTGTTTGTTGCACGCCATGGATGTCCAATCCAAACACCGCTTTTGCCTGATGCATCAGGCCATGAGGCGGTCTTTGGGCCTTTGGAGAACACAACCCATGGTCCACATTTGTCCGCTTTCAACCCGTCGCCTTCACACCATCTTTGTTGCCCTCGCGCTGAGCACGTGTGCGTCGTGTGCAGACGGTCCTCCGTCGTGCCGGTTGAGCGCCGATTGCCCTGCAGCGCGCGTTTGCGTCCGCAACCTTTGCGTGTCCCCACTGTCATCATCGCCCCAAGCCTCTCCATCGCCAACGCCCGCGCAGAGTCCTTGCCCGGATGCGCTTGAGCCCGACGCCCAGACGCTGATCCTCAACGAGGTGCTGGCCTCGGTCCCCGCTGAGTTGCCCTGGGGAGATGCCAACGGCGATGGCGTGCGTGATGTGCGCAGCGATGAGTTCATGGAGTGGGTCAACGTCAGCCCCAGGTGGCTGGATCTGTCCCAGGTCACCGCGTTTAAAGACGATGACCCCAAGCCTTTTTGGAGCCCCCAGACACCATGTCTGGCCCCAGGCACCGCGTTGGTGGCCTTTGCTGGTCCAACCCCTGGACACACACCGCCGTCGGTTCCCGGTGCGGTGGTGGAGGTCGCCGACCAGCCGTGGGCGCTGCGCAACAGCGGTTTTGACTTGAGGGTCCTGGGGGCAAACGGCGAACCGATCGTGGACGTGCGTATGCCTGGGACAGAGGGGGCATCTGTGGTGCGCTGGCCCGAGCTGGATCCCGATGGTTCTTTTGAACCCCACCACAGACGCGCTCAAGGCCAGCCCCACTCTGTGGGCGCGTGCATCGATGGCGCGCCGTTGGCCACCGGCTGCAATGGGCCCGCTGTGGCCTGCCCTGACCGGGCAAGAACGGAGCATCTGGTCATCAATGAGGCCCTGGCCGCGGTGCCTGGTGGCCTTCAGGGAGACGCCAACGGCGATGGCGTGCGCTCAGCCAGCGATGATGAGTTTGTCGAGATCGTCAACGTCGCCCCTTACCCTGTCGACATCACCGCTGTGGCGCTATGGAAGGACCAGACGCGCCGCACCGGGCTTGGCGTGTCTTGTTTGGAGCCCGCGCAGGCGTTGGTGATCTTTGGAGCGTTGGACTCACCCTCGCAGCCCCCAGAAGGGAGCCTCTTTGTGGCGTCGCAGGGACCACTGGGGTTCAACAACGACGGGGCGACGTTGACGCTGGTCAACGATGACGACGGCGCGGTGCTGGCCAGCGCTGTCTTGCCTGCCTCTGAGGGGCAATCATTGCGCCGAGCGGTGGAGCTTGACCCCACAACGCCCATGGTGCCTCACATCCAGGCAGAGGGATCGGCGCGCTTCAGTCCCGGCACCTGCTCCAACGGCGAGCCATTCCACACGGGCTGCTTGGAGCCTTGAGCCGCCGTGTCAAAAAGCATCGGCGAACTCTCAAAGAGCCCCAGTGGGCATCAGGCGCTCATGGGCTCCTCGCCGTCGGCCTCTGCTGGAAGGTAGCACTCTGCGGGCAGCTCTGTGGGCTCGGCCTGAGCCGCCACCGCCCTCAAGATGTCTGTGTGTGAGATGATCCCCACCAGGCGCCGCCCAAAGGTCACCGGCAACGCACCAACCTTGTGCAACTGCAGAATTGAGGCCGCCCGCGTCAACGGGGTCCATGGCGGCACGCTGACCGCGCCGTAGGTCATCACGTCTTCAACGCGGATGCGGTTGAGGATGTGGGCACCCTCACCGGGAGGGCTCTCAAAAACTGAAGGCGTGGCATCACGTATGTCTCGATCCGAGAGCATCCCCACAAGCTGCTCGCCCACGACAACAGGGAGTTGGCGCACTTCACCATGGGACATCAATGTGCGGGCTCGTCCCAACGAATCGTTTGGGTTGACTGTCACCACCTGCGTCGTCATCCACTTGTCTACACTCGTCATGACACAACCTCCCTGGCCGAAACCTCAAAGGCGATCTTTGAGCATCCCAACCCCACAGTTCCTTGACCCAATGGCGTATGGGCACCCCTCCGTCATGATCTCCGGTCGTCGACAGGAGTGGGTCCACACATCGCCAGACTGACACAGATTATCGACATATTTTATCTGTCGTCAATATCAAACATTCGAATCGAGTGTTTGTTTTTATCGAATGTTTGGTTGGTCCTTCTTTTGAGGTTGGTTTTTTCGAAATAGGCAAATTAATGTTTAAATTATTCGACAAAACCCATTGCAAGGTGCCAGAATGTGACCACATTGATGGCGCTCCAGAGCTTTTGAATGCTCTGGAGAACTACGTTGACACCCACCGCAGGAGGCCCAGGATGACGACTGACTGTTTGACTCGCTGGTTGTGTGGCGTGGCCATGATGTTGATGGTGCTGCCGGGATGCCGCAGCGCCATGGAGATCCGCTCGGAGGTGGCTCCCCACGTCGAAACCCAACGCTACCAGACCTACAAACTCCTCGAGCATCAGGTGGCTCGCCATGCCAGCACCGAATCCCTCATTGAAGGCACCATTCACCGGAGCATGAAGGCCCGCGGCTTCACCCGAGTTGAGGACAACGGGGAGGCAGACCTGTTGATCAGCTACAAGGTGCTGCTCAGTGCACAAGACGAGGTCACCCCCGAGGCGTCTAGCCCCATGGAGGCCTCACCGCTGCAAACCTCGGCCCAAAGTGAGCCCTTCCTGGGCGCCCCTGCCGATGAGTGGGGCGATGCAGGGATGGGCAACCATTTCCTCCACGCCTTGAGCGCCACCGAGTCCGAGCGGCAGAAGGTCGTGCTGGTCATGTTTCAAGATGCTCAGGATTTGAGTGTGGTGTGGGTCGGGTGGTCCAGCGATGAGGTTCAGAACCGAGAGATGACCACAAGCACCGGACAAGCCATCTCAGGCATCATGGCCCGCGTCCCCTGGCGCCAATCCATGCCTTGACCGATCAATGGCCAGCATCGGGCCGGGGCTGTAAAGCCCTGGCCCGATCAGCGCCGCCAACCCCCACATCTTGCCCCACACCCCATTTGTTCTTGGATTTCCCTGGTTGAGTCGGCGGCGCTGCTTATGTTCTATGGACTGTGATTTGGGTCCTGAAGCGCGTGAGGGGTGTCCTTGGATTTGTCGACTTTCAACGTCATGACCTTCTTTCAAATGCTCGTGTTGGCCGCCCAGCTTTGGGCCACATGGGCGTTGGTGGGCAAGCTCTGGGTCTGTCACAAGGGCTTCCCCAACGAGGGGGACATCACGGCCCCGTTTGATTTGCGCATGGTCGGCTTCTGGACCTTCTGGGCGACGGCGCTGGCGCTGCTCTTCAATATGGCGATGCCTGCCGACGTCGTCTGGTCCTTGCTCACCGCCGTAAGCTGGCTGTCGATTGTGGCCAACGTCGCCGGGATCATCTACGCCTGGATTGGGTTTGAAGGCTTTGCCAAAACCGCCGTCTCCCGCGCTCGAAACGTCTCCAATGATTTCAACCGCCTGAGCGTCTATCAATCCTACGCCAGCGCGTTCCCCGATCGCATCGGGCCGCTCTTGTCCCAACTCCACGATCCCACCGCCATGAGGCTGCTCAAGGAGCTGGCCCTCAATGGACACAAGGTCGGCGGGAGGCCGCTGTGGGATGTGCTCAAGCAGCGCCTTAAGACCGCACCCCCCGAAGTCTTGACCCGCGCTGTAGAGATGGGCCTGTGCGGCGGTGACCCAGAGTTGGAGGCGCTCTCGCAACGCGCCTCGGTCGATCAGCGCAACGCCACCTGGGAGGCCGTCCTTGGCCGTCAGCCCGGTGCCCCCAAGGTCGGCCACGCCATGCGCGCCATCCTTGAAGAGGCCCTGGCGCGACAGGAGCACCGCGTGGCGTTGGTGCTGACCGGCGTGCGGCCCACCCACGCCAGTGGCCGTGTGGCGCGCAAACGGATCGAAAACCACCTGCGGGATGTTTTTGGAAAAGTGGGGCTGGAGCTGCTGCTCGTCTCCGACGGCCAGGATGCACCCGCCGACATCCCCTTTTGTGTGACGCTCAACACCGTCGACGCCAACATGAAGTCCTTTCGCCGCCGCCAGGAAGAACGCGTGCAGGAAGAGTACCGTGATGTTTCGCCCGATGGCCGCCATGTCAGCATCAAAACGCGCCACATCAGCCGGATGGTCGACGTCGATGTGTATTTTCCGGCGCTGAAGATCAAGGCCGCTGTGCTGCGGCGAGGCCGTCAGGAAGCCGAAATCCTGCTCGACAGCGGCATTGGCCTTAAAGACATCAACCCGCGCCGCGCGCCCTCCCAGGAGGCCATGATCCACAAAGCCGTGGAGTTGATGCTCCCCGGCGTGCAACGAGGCCTGGGTTTGCACGTTATGGACGGCGCCGAGCAGGCCCAGCAAGAGCAAGAGGCCGCCAAGGTCCACGCGGTCGCCTCTGCCAGGCGTTTTTGACCCTTTTCAATACCAAGCTGCAGACGAAAGGCTTGCATTGAGTCGAGCGTTGATGACGGCTTGGAACTGAGCAGATTCAGGTGTTGCTTGTCTGGTTTCGAAGATCCCGAGCGGCTTCGAGCGTCCCCAATCCCAGATCCCAACGCTGGTTGGCCCACATCAACGTCTCCACCGCCAGCGGCGCCGCCGATGGTCCCTTGGGCACCACCTGCGGGTTCATCCGCATGCCCAGATAGCCGCCGGTGGGCGAGGGGCCAAGCATCAATTTGGCGTCCCAGGGCTGGTCTTGTGTGACTTCGCAAAGGTGTCCGGTTTGTGGGTCGCGCCCCAGCGTGACCCGGTGGGTCTGGTCGACTTGCCGCTGGGTCATGGCCATGGCGCTGCCGCTGCGGTGGTTGTCGGCCGATTCCAAAATCAACCGCTCCAGAATCTGCGGTTTCCAATCAACCGGTTCTCGCTCCACGACCGCCATGTGAAGGAAGTAGAGGTTGAGTTGTGGCAAACCGCCCAGGAGCAACCCCGAGGCGGCGCCAAAGCGCGGGTTGAGCTCCGTGGGCCGAAAGCCCTCGGCGGTCATCACCCCATCAAGCGTAAAGAACCCGCGATAATCGATTCTCTGGCGCAGGTGATCGCCGATGCGGCGAGCCAACTGGCGCATGTTCTGGCGATCGGCCTCGGGGGGATCCCAGAACGTGGCTGCGCGGGCGTAGTGGAGCTTGCTTTGATCGGGTTTGCGCAGCACCAGCATCTCGCAGGGCCGAAACGCCAGCGTGACCTCCTCAAGGACCAGCCCGTGGATGCTGCAGGGGATGCCTTCCATGAAGGGCTGAACCCGGATGTGGTCGCAGCGCGCCTCAAAAAACGCGATCGCGTCCTTTTCATCCTGTGACGTGCGGATCCAGCGCAGGTACTCCGCGCCGCCATGCCAGCCCTGGCGGTTGTCGCCCACCCAGACCGTCCCCAACCCCTGGTTGAGTCTGGCGGCCGCCGCCAGCATGGTTTGCCCCTTGGCCTGGACGATCTCAAAGGGCGCGCAGGGCACCTCGAGTTCTTGCCAGAGCGCGTCGATGATCATCTTGTCTTCGAGCCTGCGCCAGGATTCAGGCCGACCGCCATAAAGCCGCCGCCCCCCAATGGGCAGACCGTCGGAGAAGGGTGGCCCGATGGCCATGGCCGTGCCGTCCGGGTCAAAGGCGTCGATCTGGGCCTGTTGCTGCGCCGAGAGGTTTTGCATGGCCGCAGCGGCGTTGCGCATCGCCTCCATGGTGGTCTGGCCGCTGGTGCCCAGCACGATTGGGTCCGGCGCAAAGTCAGGGTCAACGCCCGAGCCTGTACCCCAGGACCCCGCCACGCAGAGCCCCGCGCTGGCGCCAAGGTCTTTGGCGGCGCGCGCAAAGAGGCCGCAGCCCGCCAGCACGTCTGCGGTCAGGATCCAGCGCCGTCCACCATAAATGTCTTTGAGGATCTGGGTGTAGTCATCAGCGGTCATGAATGCTCCAGAGGTTCATAAGGCCGCGCGGGGTGGGCAGGGGCGGCCTATTGGACAACCTCAGAAGAATTCATAACGGGCGCCGATCTGCAAGAGAAAAGGACGCGCAGGGCGCGCGCCAAAGGGCCGACGGGCGGCGATGGGCTGAACATTGAGGGCGTTGTCGGCCTTGAGGTAGGCGCTGGCGCCTTCCCAGAAATTCCAGGTGGTGGCCAGGTCCACGATCACGTAACCATCGGTGACGTCGCCCGGCTCAGGCGTGCCCTTGCCCGCAATCTCGCGCATCTCATCCACGTAGGTCGTCACCGCGCTGATGCTCCAGAACTCCTGGCTGAGGCCCAATTTGAAAGACGCCTGATGCGTCGGCACGTAGGGCAACTCCGCCCCCGACTCAACCTCGCCAAACTGCGGGTTCTTGGACACAAAGTCGGTCTGGAAGGCCGACTGGGTCAGCGTGTAGGACAAACGCACCGGGATCGACCACCCCGACTTGCCCAGCGCAAAGCTGTGGTCCGCCACCGCCTCCAAACCGTAAACCTGCACCTCACCGGCGTTGAACTGCTGGTCCAACAACTCGTCGTCGCAGCCCGACGAGAAAGAGCATTCACCGATCAAGTTGGTATAATCATTAAAGAACCCGATCAACTCAATCAGAGTGCCCGTCTCCAGGTCCAGATAGCGCATGCCCAACTCGTAGTTGGTGCTCAACTCAGGCTCAACGTCGTCGGGCTGACCCGGAGACACAGGGCTAAAGCCCCTGTGAACGCCCGCCAGCGCCCCAAGCTCCTCGGTGAAGGCGTAGTGCAGCCCCAACCCCGGCAAGAGGACCTGCTGCTGGGCGCTCTTGGTGAGCTTGGTCTGGAGGTTGCGCAGCTCGGTGTTGATCAATTCAAAGCGCGCGCCCGGGGCCAGCGTCAGAGCGCCGATGGTGGTGATGTTGGCGACGTGCACAGCGGTGGCGCGGGCCTGACCTCGGTTGCGCAGCAACGTCAGCGTGTTGCCGTCCGACACCAACCGCCCCGACTGCATCAAGAAACCCTCTTCGGTGTGGTTTCGTTCAATCTGGTCATGGTGCAAACGCAAGCCGAGCTTAAACTCCGAACTCCAGCCCATCGAAAGCTGCTCACCGGTCTCCTCATTGAAGGTCGCCTTCTCGCCAAGCTCAAAGCGTGCCTCGGTCTGGAAACCCTGGGAGACATAGGTGCGGGCGTTGGTGCCGATTTGGAGCGTTTCGGCCTCGGTGGCGTCCTCGGCGCCGGTCAAGACGTCGTAAAAGAGGGCGCGGCGGCCACCGGTCGGATCGGCCAGGATGTCCCCCAACTCCGGGCCATCCAAAAAGCGGTTGGCCTTGCGCCACGAGCGCTCAAAACCATGACGGTAGAGCGTCACGTTGATGTTGGCGTGTTCGCCGATGTCCAACCGATACCGAAGCTGAATCTGGGTCCAGGTCCACTCCATCTTGGCCAGTTGGCTGGCGGCGTAGCGGCGGTAGGGGTTGGCTTTGAAGTCGTCGTCGGTCAGACCCAGATAGGTCTCGTTGGAGGACTCACGGGCGTAGCCCAGTTGGAGGCGCAGCCGGTGGTAGTTCTCCGCCGAGAGGTCGCTGTTGACCTGGGTCTTGAGGATGACCTCGGACTTGGAAAACCCGGTGTCGCCGCCGCCATCAAGTTCTTTAAAGCCGTCGCTCTGGATGTGCGCGCCTTCCAAAAGGAAGCCGCCCCAATCGACGCTGTCGCCGTAGTAGAGGTGGAGCTTGCCGGTGTTGAAAGAGCCGTAGGCCACGTCGATCTCGGCGGCGGGCTCAAAGGGGATGTCCCGCGAGACAAAGTTGACGGCACCGCCGATGGTGTTTGGCCCGTATAGCACCGCCGCAGGGCCCTTGTAGACCTCCACGCCTGTGATGCGGGTCATCAAAGGGAAGTAGTAGGCCGCCGGCGCAGAGTAGGGGGCTGGGCCCAGGAGGATCCCGTCCTCCATGAGCGTCACCTTCTTGCTTCGGTCTGAGTTGGCGCCGCGCAGCCCGATGTTGGGGCGCAGGCCAAAGCCGTCTTCCTGGCGGACATAGAGGCCCGGGACCTGGAGCAGGACGCTGTGGGCGTCGTCGTACTCCATCTCTTTAAGGTCGTCTTCCTCAATGACGTGCGCTGACCCGCCCACACGGGCGATCTCCTCAGCGGTGGCGGTCACCAGCACAGGGCCGATCTTCATGTCGCCATCGTCGTCATCTTTGTCTTTGTCATCGTCGTCATCATCGACCACGATCTCGTCGTCGTCTTCGTCGTCGACCTCAATGACCTCATCATCGTCCTCGACGACCTCTCCGTCGTCGATCTCGATGACCTCTTCCTCTTCTTCAACCACCTCGCCGTCTTCGCCGATCTCAATGACCTCGTCGTCGTCATCCGCCGCGCCGACGCCTTCCTCTTTGGCGGTGTCATCGGCAGGTTCGGGCTGCGCCTCAGGGGCTGGGTCGGCTGCGGGCGGCTGTTGACCTTCGTCCTGGGCGTGTGCGGGGTTGGCCAGCGCAAGCAGGGCGGCGGCCAGCAAGAGTGACCCACGGCGAGCCGCGATGCTCCGAAGCCAGAGCAGAGCGCTGGTGGAGGGGGCTTTGCTGGAGGTGGGACGAGCAGTTTTCATCGGGATTGCCTCTGCGCTGTGTTCCGGCGAGGACGCAGGCGGATGGGTTTGTCAGTGGGGGCTGGGAGGATCCAGCCGGCCACAGACAATCCATCTTCAAGGGTCATCAAGTCAATTTCTGGGTCGATCAGCGGTCTGGGGGAGCGGCCGTTGAGGGAGGCCTGGGCGTTGACGCGCACTTCGACGCGCTTGTGGCCCTTGGCCTGGAATTCACGGCCGATGTGTTGCCCCAGTTGGAGGATGAGGTCGGGTTGACCGGACATCTCGCGCTCCTGATGGTCGGTCAGATAGCGGCTGGGGTAGACGTAGCGGGTTTTGCCTGTCTCGGGCAGCGTCACCCGGTAGTGCACGCTGCCGTTCTTTTCTCTCACCATCACTCGCCAGGACCACCGCATGCCCTGCTCGTGCCACAGGACGTTGTCGCCGTAGAAGACAAAGCGCATCGGCATCACCACCTGGAAGGTCATGTAGAGGGCGATGGCCACCAGCGCGATTTGTCCCGGCAAGCGGTGGGGGGAGCGGGCTGGAATGTGGGGGGTTTTGGCAGACGCGGGTTGCCCGGCGCCGCTGGCGGTCGCCTTTTGGCCCACGCCAAAGATGCGCAAGACCCTGCGGGGCCAATCGGGCTCAAAGAAAATCAGTGCTGCCCCGATCATGATGAACGGGAACATCCCGATGTTGAAGAGCAGCCCCACGGTGAGGTGGAAGCCCACGACGGCGACATAGGCCAGCGGTCGCGTGCGGCGGTAGAGGAGAAAGGCGGCGATGGTGGTGTCGTAGAGAAAGCCGCCCCAGCTCATGCCCAGCGCCACGTTCCAGTGGTCCAGAAACTGGCCAATGATGGGCAGCTCAGTGCGGGCGCGCAGCCAGATGTTCATGGGCTGCGCGTGCACGAGCCAGTCGCCGGTGGCTTTGGCCATGCCGGCGTAGAAGTAGACCACGCTGACCTGAAAGCGCAGCAGCCAGACCATCCACGCGGGCGCTGTGGGCGAGGGGATGTCCTCTTTGGTCTGTTGTCCCAGAACCCCAAAGTCGCCCAGCGGCAAGAAGCACATCAGCAGCAGGAGCAGGCTGACCAGGTAGTAGTGGTTGAGGTAGTTGGTGACGTCGAGCAGCTCGACGTAGGTAAAGAGGACAAAGAGGGCCACGACCGCCAGGCGGTAGAGGTGCCCGGTGATGACCAGCGCCGACAGGACCACGATGGCCACAAAGACGGCGGTCATGCCTGCCGGTGGCAGGATCTCGACCCACTCAAAGCCCCAGAATTTGAAGAAGAAGGTGGGTTTGACAAAGAAGCGCTCGACCCAGCCGTTGAGCAAAAAGCGCATGGCGCCGATGAGGGTCAGGATCCCGACGACAACGCGAAACGCCACCAGAGACGCGGGGTCTATGGGGGCAGTGGCGGCGGCTTTGAGCCGCTCCAGTCTTGAAAGCTGGCGTGTGGGGTCGGCGCTCACAATGGTCAGTCGTTGTCGCCTTCGGCGCGTTGGGGCAGTTCGAGGTCCAGGATGGAGAGGAACTGGGTTTTGAAGAGCGTCATCGCGTCTTGAAGGAGGTTATAGGCTTCGACGACTTGCTCGGGGTTGTCGGCCAGAGCCTGGGCCATGGTGCCTTCGATGGCCTCGATGGCCTCCTGGGCCTGGGCCAGCTTGGTGGTCATCTCGGTGTTGAGGTCTTCGGCGCCCGCTTCAATGAGCAGGTCATCAAAGCCGATGCCGTCGCCTTCGACGTCGCCGCCGTGGTAGATCTGACGAAAGGCGATGACGTTGGCCAGGATGTGCTCTTTGGAGTGGTCGGCGAAGAGGGATTCGCGGGCCTCGGGGCAGAAGTCGGTGTCGCAGTTGGCCAGCCCGGCGGGCTCGGCCAGCTTCATGTCCTTGGTCTCTTTTTCGACGTAGAACATGGCGTCGGACAGAGCGTTGAGGGCTTCCTGGGCGCTGCGGTAGGTGCTGCTGCCGTTGCCAGCGGTGCTGAGTTGGCTCAGGAAGTTGCCGCCGTCGTTGGCCCAGGCGTCATGCAGGTCGCGCGCACGTTGGAGGGAGAGCCCCGCCAGGGTGTGGGCGTATTGGGCACGGCGAGCCCGGATGGCGTCCACGTCGCCCAGCGCGTTCCAGTCCCCATCGCGGTTGATGCCGCTGTTGGGGGTGCAGTCGTTCTGGTCGGTGTCGTTGAAGAGCAGGTACTCCATTGCGTCGAGGCCGCGGACGTTGATGGGCTCAGCGGCAAAGGCGCTGGGGTCTTCGTAGGCCCCTTCGACGATCTCCTGATCCACGCGACAGCGGTTGACGAAGGGCCAGGAGTAGATGTCGTCGCGGATGTCTTCGCCCCCAGCGACCGAATCCATCAGGCCGGCGGGGCCAAGCTGGAAGACCTCGGCGTGCTGCCAGACAGTGATGGCGGCGCGCCAGGCGTCCTGGGCGGCGCTGAGGTTTTGCGCAGAAGGATCCTGGCTGAAGGCGCCAGTGGCGCTCTCCAGGGCTTCCATCTGGGTGATGAAGTCGGCGTAGGTGCTCAAGATGACGTTCTGGCCGATGTTGGCCAGCAGCGCCTGACGCGTGTCCGACGAGGTGTTGTTGGCCACGTTGTTGGCGTCGTTGTTGCCGGCGGTGTCATCGGGGCCGCTGTCGCCGTCTCCACAGCCGAAGACGGTCAGCGCCAGGATGAGGCAGCCAAAGGGGCTGCGCAAAGAAGGCAGGAGCGCTTTTATGTTGAGCATGGTTGTGGACCTCGCTGTCTGGTCACGAATGCAAATTCTGGGTGTGTAGCCACCTTATACACACCCCTTGTCGGCGCGTTTCAGGTCTGGTTGTGGGATTGGATAGCACATCCGACCACTCGCCGCGACTCCATCAGGGTCAACAGCGAGCCACGGAGGGGTTCACCAGCCGTTTTCGCCGTTCTCATCGCCCATGTTGGCATCATCAAAACCATAGGCTTCTTTGAGGATGTCACGCGCAGCCAGAAGGTCCGCGCGGTAGGCATTGATGTCGTCTTCGCCAGCGTCGGCCAGGACGGGGGCGTCGCCGATGAGGATGTGGAGCTGGTCAAAGTCCTCGTCAGAGACGGGGGACTTGGGGTTGAACTGGAAGCTCAGGGCGAAGCCCTTGAGTTCGCTCCAGACCTTGGCGTGTTCGGTGAAGATGTATCCATCGGTGCCGAAGGCGTTCATGGCCTGGAGGGTGTCGTTGATGTAGTGGACGGCGGTGGCGGCGATGGCCTTCTCCCAGCCCAGGATGGCGGCGTCGCGGTAGCCGGTCAGCTCTTCAAGCTGGGCATCGGTCAGCGCGCCGTCGGTCTCGGCCAGCAGGGCGCGTCCGGCCATGAAGGCCTCAAAGGTCTCGGCGGTCAGGTCAGTGGGGGCGTCGGCGCTGGAGCCCAGGTCGCGCTTGGCGGCGTTGGCCGAGGCACCAAAGTTGTACTCGCTGAGGAGATCGATGCTGCCGTCGCCGTTGAGGTCGTTGTAGCCGCTGGCGAATGCCTCGCGGCCGCCGCTGGCGGCGATCTCTTCGTCGGTGTAGTCGGCGTAGTTGATGGCAGCGCCGAAGTAGCCAAATGCCTCGTCCCAGGCGTGCTCAAGGGCGGTGTAGGATTTGCCCTCAACGAGTGCGCTGTGATCGGCCAGCAGGCCTTTGCCGTCCACGTCGTCGTCCATGTAGTCGTCGGCGCCCTGGTGGAAGGCGATGGCGCCCAGCAAGAACTTTTGGACGAGCTGTTGGATGTCCTGCCCTTTGTCGGTCACGTAGACGGGCAACTGGTTGCCGTCGGCGTCGGTGCGCACTTCGCCCTCGGCGCGGCCCACGGCGTTGGCCTCGACCGTCGAGAAGAAGGCCAGGATGAGCTGCTCGGGGGAGTTGATGCCGCCGCCGTTTGCGGCGATGGAGTCTGAGTTCCAGCCAGCAAACTCGGTGGACCAGTCCACGTGATCGGTGACGCTGTCGTTGCCGGCGATCTTGCCGACGAGATCTTTGCCCGTGGAGATGTCGTCGTAGGTGCTCTGGAGCGTGGACGGCTCGGTGCTCAGGATGAAGTCTTCGCCGCCGTTGGAGTCGCCATCAAAGCGGAAGTAGAAGTCCAGGACCGCCACCACGTCGCCTTCAGCAGGGGTGAAGTTGCCCTGGTCGATGTCGTCGCTGATGCGCCCCATGTAGGATTTGAGGTCGTTGATGAGGACATGGCGCGCGGTCTGCCCCGAGTAGGAGACGCTGTTGCCGCCTTCGCGGCCGGCAAACGCGTAGGCTCCTTCAGGCAAGGGCGGCTCTTCACCGCAGACATCCGAGAGCATGAAGCTGTCGATGGCCAGCGGCACCGTCTGGGCACAGGCCAGGCCACCGGCGGCGGTGATTTGAGCGCGCGCGTTTTCGTCCGAAGCGCAGGCCTCATTGCACGTTGCCAGCGCCTGCGCCGTCACGTCATCGCCGCACGCGGCGACAAACTCGGCGCACTCGGTCACCTCAGTGCAGACGGCCTGGCAGGCCTCCACGGGGTCAACGTCGTTGTTGGCATCGTTGTTGGTGTCATTGTTCGTGTCGTTGTTGACGTCGTTGTTGGCGTCGTTGTTGGCGACCGTGTCGTTGTCGTCATCATCGCTGCCGCACGCCACACCAAAGGATGCCAGCAAGCTGACCAGGAGAACGATGTGCCAGAGTCGGGTTTTCATGGTGAGGGCCTCTTTGAAGGTCTGCATTTATCTTGTCTAAAGGCACCCTAACGATGCCTTGCGTTGTGTTTTGGTGTGAAATTGAAAGTTATATTCAATTTCTTTTGGCTCTTTCTACTGTCGGCCATTGTCTCTGTCAAGCGCAAAATCCCTGGAACAAGCCGTTGGCGCGCTGATGGGGCTCAGCGCCATTTGGGCGGCGCGGGTTGAGGAAAGGGGACCGGGAGGTCAGAGCCCCCCTTTGGCAAGGTTTGGGGGTTTGTTGGGGCAGAGCGGACCGGCTAAAGCCAAATTCCAATGGCCAAGCAAAGCCCGGAAATGGGGAGGGCGGACAGGTTGGGGGCTTTTCAGGCGCGCGGCAGGCTTTCGGCCACCTGGCGCCAGGTCAGCAGCTCTTTGATGCCCGGTTTGCGCTCGCCAAAGAGCATCGCGATGTTGCCGCCGTCCTTGTCGAAGAGCTCCAAGGAGGTCACCACACCGTCGACGGTGGGTTTGCGCACCACCCACGCGGTGTCGATGGCGTCTTCGCGCAGGTGCAGGTTGAAGCCCGGGTCCAGGACGTTGTACCAGGGCCCTGTTTCCAGGAGCTTGTTGACCGGGCCGGTGTGGATTTGAATCATGCCCCGGTTGCCGACAAAGACCATGATGGGGATGTCGTCGGCGCTGGCTTGCTGGAGCGTCTGGCGCAGCGACTCGGGTTTGACCTTCCAACTGAAGCCTTCTGGTGCAAGCCGGAGCGCTTGGGTGCGCCCCACGCCAAATTTGCGCAGCATTCCAAAGAAATCGTGGGTGTCCTGCAAGTCCTTCCAGTTTTGCTGGAAGCCTTCCACGTCGATCTCTTCATCCGGTGTTTCGCTTTTGGGGGTAGGGGCAGGTTCGACCTGTGCGATGAATTGTTGGTCATCGCTGCGGTGGGTTGCCACCAGCGTTTTGTAAGCGTCCATGTCGCTGGTCGGGCGCATGAAGATCTTGTGGACAGCGGTGCCATGCTTGTCGAAGAACTGCAGGCTGTGGCGCACCTTCTTGGAGCGCGCATCTTCGTTTTCGACCGCAAAGCCGTACGCCCACTGCGAGACAAAGATCCGCAGATCGATGTCTTTGTCGAGCACCAACCCCACGTGGGGCCCGATGTCGATGTTCTGGTAGGTGCCCACCTTCTCATGCACGGCGTGCTGGTTGCGGGTCAGGGCCATGACTTCGCCCAACGCCTCAACACCTTCAATCAAGGCGGCCCACTGGTTGCTCAGTCGCGTCACCCCCTGTCCAAGGCGCGTGGAGAGGAGCTGCGCTTCTCCCACACCAAGTTCGTCGGCTGCGTTGCGGATGCGGAGTTTGGGATCGGCCTGCGTGAGCATTTGCCAGGCTTTATGAAGGCGATCTTGTGTCCAGGGTGCAGAGGGGGTTTGTGTGGCGGTGCTCATGATGGTTCTCCCATGGGTTTTGTAGACAAGAGCGTATGGTGATGGGTGTGCGGATGTCGGTCTGAGGCGGGGGGGACCACCATGGGCAGGGCGCTGTGCGGGTGCGGTGTGACGCACGCCGGGTAGCCAAATGCCTCATCCAGACGTTCTCGTGTGATCACTTGCCGGGGAGGCCCCTGGGCCAAAACTCGCCCCTGGCCAAGCATCACCACCTGGTCTGCAAAGATCGACGCCAGGTTCAGGTCGTGCATGACGGCCAGGACCCCAATCTTCTCTTGAGCGACGCGTTGGACCAACTCCAAAAGCATCAATGCGTGGGCGGGATCCAGGCTGGCGGTGGGCTCATCAAGCAAGAGATAGCGTGCAGGGCCCTGCGTTTGTGGGCGCGCCAATTGAGCCAGCGCGCGCGCCATGTGGACCCGTTGGCGTTCCCCGCCTGAGAGCGTTGTGTAGGTCTGGTGGCGGCGCTCAAGCATGCCCACTGCTCGAAGCAGGCTTACCAACAGTTGTTCTTCGGCCTCTGGGTCGTTGGGCCGGTGGGGCATTCGCCCCATGCGGACGACCTCCTCGACCCGAAAGGGAAAGGAGAGCGCCGAGTGTTGGGTGACGACCGCGCGACGCAGCGCCAGTTGGCCCAGCGGCCATGCAGACAAGGGGCGTCCATCGAGTGTGACTGTGCCCTTTTGGGCTGGGCGATCACCGCAGAGAACCCCCATGAGCGTGGATTTGCCTGCCCCGTTTGGGCCCACCAGCGCTGTGATCTGGCCCGGCAAGATGCAAAGCTCCACGTTCTGAAGGAGCGTTTTGCGTCCAAGTTGGATTGTGATGTTTTTGGCTTGGAGCATCATGCCTCCCGGCGGCCAGAGCCGCGCAGCATCAACCACAAAAAGAAGGGGGCGCCCAGAAGCGAGGTCACCACGCCAATGGGCATCTCGGCGGGCGCCACGGCCACGCGGCACACCAGATCGGCGCCCAAAAGCAATGCGGCGCCCAGGAGCGCCGAGCCCGGCACGACCAGCTTATGGTCTGGACTCAACCCAAGGCGCAGCATGTGGGGGACGACCAACCCCACAAAGCCAATCAGCCCCGTAAAGCCCACCCCAGCGCCGACGGCCAGGGCGACCATGGCCACCAAATGCCGTCGCAGCCGCACAACGTCCACACCCAGATGACGCGCCTGGGATTCTCCAAGGAGCAGGGCGTTGAGGGCGTCTGCTTGCCGGGTGGTCCACCAGATGGCGACCAGCACACAGGGGGTGACCAGCAAGACCACTCGCCAGGTGGCGCCGCCCAGGCTTCCCAGGCTCCACATGGTCAGTGATCGCAGCGCGGCGTCGTCCGACACAAAGGTCAGCAGGCCAATGACCGAGCCCACCAGCGCGTTGACCGCGATCCCGGCCAGGAGCATGCTCGACACCGAGGTTTGACCCTCTTGTGTGGCCAAGCGGTAGACGATGATCACCGCCATCAGCCCGCCAACAAAGGCGGCCAACGGCAGCGCCAACGCCCCGGCGCTGGCCAACCACCCAGCAGGCAAAAGCACAATGACCAACGCAGCGCCCATGGCGCCGCCGCCCGACACGCCGATGAGCCCCGGATCTGCCAGAGGGTTGCGGAACATGCCTTGGAGCGCCGCGCCGCTGACGGCCAGGGAGGCACCCACCAGCATGCCCAGGCAGATTCTGGGCAGGCGGATGGACCAGAAGACGGTGCTTTGGTGGGGCAGGTAGTCCCACGGCAGCGACACGCCAAGCCCATCGCCGACGATGGCCGCCAATTGTCCCGGGCTGATGTGCAGCGCGCCCAGGCAGGCCGAGAGCGCTGCCATCAAGAGCACCAGCGCGCCAAGTGCACCCAGAGGGCCAGTGCGACCGAGTACACCGGTCAGCGCACCCGCTGGCCTGGGATGGGCGTGTGTTGGAGTGGTGGTCATTGGGTTGGCTGGGGGGCGTTGAGTTTTTTGTGCAGTTCGATGGCGGCCTCGGCGGTGCGGGGGCCAAAACCAAGGAGCTTCAAATCATCGAAAGTGACGACCTTGCGGGTCTTGCCTGCAGGGGTGTCGGCCAGTCCTGGCAGTTTCAGCAGCCCGTCAATGCCGCCGATGCTCTTCAGGCCCTTGTTCGGGATCAGGATGGCTTCGGGTGTGGCCCCAATGACGGCTTCGGGCGTCAGTGGTTTAAAACCTTCAAAGTCCGTGATGGCGTTTTGAGCGCCGGCCAGAGTCAGGATTTCATCGGCCGCTGTGTTGGTGCCAGAGACCAGCAGCACCCGGTGTCCTCGGGCGTAGATGAAGAGGACCTTGGGACCAGTAGGGGCGCCTTTGAGGCTGGCTTTGTGGGCGGCCAGTTGGTCGTCGATGTGTTTGACCAACTCTTGGCCTTTGGCCTCCTGGCCCAGTGCTTTTGCGATGGCTTTGATGCGCTCGGTGGCTTTGCTCTGGCCATAGCCTGAAGGGACCTGAACCAACGTCACACCGGCTTGTTGAAGCTGTTCGAGGGCCGCGGCAGGTCCGGCTTCATCGGTCAGCAAGACCTGGGTGGGGTTGAGAGAGAGCAACGACTCGGCCGAGAGGCGTTTGTGGTAGCCGACCTTGGGCAGCGCCTGGGTTTGCTCGGGGTAGACGCTGGATGTGTCGACGCCCACGACCTGGTCACCGAGGCCCAGCGCATAGACGGTCTCAGTCAGCGCACCGCCAAGCACGACCAGACGCTCTTTTTTGGTCTTGGGTGTGTCATTGGGGGGCTGTGTGATGGCGCCGGTGTTGGACTCTGCTTTGGGTGCATCGACTTTGGGGGTCTGCGCGGAGTTGGGTTGGCACGCCATGACCAGGGTCAGCGTCAGCATGGCGCTGCCCAGCGAGAGCATATGCAGTGTTTGTGTGTTGAGGTTCATGGGTTGGGTGACTCCACTTCGACAGGGGTGCTGTCACTTTGGGGTGAGAAAGACAGAAGGGTAGGCATATTGGTGATTTGGTTGGCTCAAATTTGAGGGGAGGCCATGTTGCTTGATGCCTCGTGGAATGACGGGGCTTGGCATGCTGTCTGGTCTGTGGGGAACGTCGTTTGGAGTTGGTGAGATGGGCAATGTGGAGGTTGATGGTGTTTGGGAGGACATCGCCCGTTGCCGCAACAAAGAGACAAAGGCCTCGGCGGACATCGTTTGGCGGGTATGACGAGTTTCGATGACGACTTGACCGACATCGTTGATGTAGATGTGGGGCGTTGTTTGGGGTGCGTTCACGCTCGGTCCTCCCGTGGTTTAGAGAGATAATGACTTTCAAAATCAAGCCTCTGGTGAAAGGCTAGGGCTGGTTGCAGTGGTTCGTCAAGTGAAAATTATATTCAATTTCACTATTGACGCAGTGCTTTGGGCGAGCTAGTTTGCCTGCTGAGTCGTTGAGAATGACTTTCAAAATCATAGTCGTTCGGACCCACACGGCTGCCTTGTGTCCGGTTTTTCAGTGCATTCAAAGCTTTTGGGGTCGTCAGTTTGGACCCCAAGGCAAAGCAATCAGGTAGATTTAAGGCATGGACAAGCACCAGGTGCGCATTGCAGTGATTTGCGCTCTTCTCCTTTTGGGAGCATTGGCCTGTGGGGACACGACCGAAGAGAGCGCTGGTGAAGACCCCGTGGTCAACAATGACGACGGCAACAACGACACCGACAACAACGAGGTGGGCAACAACGACACTGACAACAATGACGTGCCGCCCAATAATGACGCGCCCAACAACGATGCCCCCAACAATGACATGATCTGCGATGTGGATGCAGAGATTGCCAGTCTTGTAGGGGAGCTCGATACGGTGACGGCTGGCGACTTTGCGATGGAGGCCGGTGAAGATGGCAGCATCTTCACACTCGATGCCTCGGTCGGTGGCAACGCCAATGCGGGGACCAGCTCCTACATCTACGTCGATTTGGACACTGGTGAGCGCTTGGAGATCAGCGATGTTGAGGCGCTGAGCAACAGCGATTGGGACCTGGCCTTCAAGCGCAGCATCATCCGCCTCAACGGTGGTGATTCGGGTCCTTCGGCGCTGATGCTCTCTTCAGTATCAGAGACGACCTGGGAAGATGCCACACCCCCCGGCGCGGATGCCATGTGGGCTGTGGACGACTTTATGGACGATGAATGCAATCTGGTGACCGTGGGGCCGGGGCTTCTCAACACCGCTTTTGGGGCCTGGTACGACTACGATCCGTCCACCCACACGGTCTCCAACCGTCCCGGTGAGGTCTACTTCATCTACAATGCGGCCACCCACATGGTGACGCAGCTTGAGATCCAGGATTACGCCGACGGCACCTACACCATTCGTTGGAAGAGTGCTTTCTGAGGTCCGAGGGGCGAGGTGAACCTTTGGGGGCTGTATTTGTGATGGCTGCCGCTGTCACCGGCGCTCAATGCCGGTCTGCGGCTTTGTTGTGGGGGTTGTGATGGACCACGTTGTGATGGGCTGGCGTTTGGGTGCCGTTTGGATGGCGCTTGTTGTGGCCGGCTGCGGTGGGATTGAGACGACCGAGGACGCAGACAATGTGCCCGACGGAGAGGCGCCGGATGAAGGCCCGACCGGTGTTGAACTGGCGGCGCTTGGCTTTGGGGAAGATCCCTATGAGATTGGTGCCACCTGGTACCATTACGACAACATCACCCACACGCTTTCGGCGCGCTCTGTGGTCTATGCCGTAGAGCGCGGGCAGGATGTGACCTTTGTGCGCGTTGAGAACTACTACAACGCCCAGGGCGTCAGCGGGTTCTTTTCGCTCCAGGCACGCACGGCGGGCGCTGAGGTTGAGTCGCTGACGCTTTCGAACAGCGTCAAAGAGACCGAAGTCTGTGTTTCGCTCAGCCCATTGGCCGAGGTCGCTTGTGCCGACCCTAAGGCTGCGTTGGTCCTGCGGACATCGTGGCGCGTGGTGCCTGAGGCGGGCTTTGCCGTCTCCAATCCCGGTCTCTTCAACACGGCACACTTTGCGCAGCCCGAAGGCGAGCGTCAGACGATCACGTCGCTGGACGCCGAGGATCTTGGGGATGAGCAAGGGCTGCTGACGCTCTTGGCCGCCGCCAAACCCAATCCATCCGCAGCCAGCGAGCGCCGACATGCCCGTTTTGGGTCCATCTTCACAGACGGCGGTCAACTCCACAGCGACATTCACATTCAGGCCACCGCAGGCATGCAGGCCGTGCAATGGCAGTTGAGTCAGGTTGTCGAAGGGCAGGGCGCGGTCGAGCTGTCCTTCAACGTCTTGTGTGCCCCGTTGGCGATGTCCCCGACGCTCCAAGAGGCCTTTGAGCCAGGGCAAGACACCTTGCAAAAGGTCTCGATCGAGACGTCGTCGCCCTACAGCGTGTCGTTGGTGCGCTTTTGTGACCCTGACACACACCAGTCGGCCATGAGCGTCGAGGCCAGCGCTGCCGAGCCCTTCGCGGGGCTTTGGCCCGATGAGCGCAGCTTCGATTTGATGATCGAGCAGTTTGCGGGCGATGTCTCCATCCGCCTCTCCCCCGGCAACCTGATGTGGAACTGGACCCGTGGGGATGAGGGTGGCAGCCAGCAATTTGTCCCCTTGGTTTTGCCTGAGTCGTTGTGGGAATGATGAAAGCATCCAACCAAACCCCATCAGGTGTGTGTCTGACTGTGGCGTTGGTCCTCCTTATGGGGTTCCTTGCCCAGGTGCACGCCCAATCGCCGCCCGAAGACGAAGCACTCCCCAATGGTTCAGAAGAGGACGACATCATTGTCCTCGACCCCGAAGATGATGGCGACGAGGTGGTGCCCGTTGATGCCGGTGATGGCGCCGCAGGGGGCACCGACATGGAGTTGGGTGAGGTTGTCGTCACCGAAAAGCCCATCACCTCATCGCTGGAACGACGCCCCGAACGCATCGAGAGCATCACCGCTGAAGAACTCTCCCGGCGCGGTGTCACCGATCTGGCCACTGCAATGCAGTGGATCAGTGCAGGCGCCGACTCCAGCCCCACCGGCACCAGCCAAGGCCTCATCGTCGACGGTCTGCCCACCTCCCAACTGATCGTCCTGCGCGACGGGCTGCCCATCTCTCGCCCGTCTGGTTCGCCCTCCGGTCCCATCACCGATCTGGCCTCCATCCCCGTTGACCCCGCCACCATCGAGCGGATCGATGTCTATCGTGGTCTAGGCCCCGCTGGCAGCGCCGGAGCGGGCGGCGTCATCATTGACGTGGTCACCCGGCGCGACGTGCGCCCCACCAGCGTGGTGGCCCGAGGCCAGTTTGGTGCCTCGGAGGACACGCTCGTCGGCGAAACCTACGCCCTGAGCGCCGACGCCTCGCTGGGTGATGCCTGGCAGTTGGCGCTGCTCGGTCAGGTCTCTTTTGCCGATCCCCTCGATCCCAATGGCGACTTGATCCCAGACACGCCCGGCCAGGAACGCATGCACGGCGAAGCCATGATTACATGGCGCCCCGGCCAATACGATCTGCTGCGCCTGAGCACCATCGCCACCGAAAACCGCACCGACTCATTGGGCGGCCCCGCCGCCGTCCTCGACGACCGGGTCGTTCGCCAGGAAGTCGGGGCTCGCCTTCAAGGCCGTTGGCGTCTGAGCGGCGCCGCCAGGCTCGAACACAACACCTCTGTGACCCGTAATCAGAGCCGCTTCTTCAAGCTCGTGCGCAGCAGCGGCTTTGAACGCCCCAAAAACCGCACCACCGACCTTGGCGTGCGCCAAACCCTGGTCACCACCTGGTGGACCGAATCCGGTCACGAGCTTGCCCTGGAGGCAGGCGCCAGCGCTTCGCGCGTGGAGCGCACCGGAGAAACCGGTGATCTGGAACCCGTCAACCTGGCCGATGTCGGTGTAGGAGGTTCCTGGGTGTGGTTTGCCTCCGAAGATTTTGAGTGGTCCTCCCGCGCCTTCATCGATACCCACAACCAGTACGGCGCAGGCGTCAGCGCTCAAACCGGCGTTGCCGTGGGCCTGACCGACAACCTCAGCGTTCGCACCTCGGTCTCACGCAGCTTGCGCCGTCCCACCGCCGAAGAACTCTTCCTCTTCTTTGACCACTCCGAAGTCGGCTACCGAGTCGAGGGCAACCCCAACCTCCAGCCTGAAACCCTCCACTCCGCGCGCCTTGGCCTCATTCTAACCACCGAAAAAGGCTCTTGGGGCACCTTTGGGTTTGAAGTCGAGGGCTTTTATCATCACCTGCGCAACATCATCATCAACGAACCCGTCGCAGGGGATCCCTCGCTCTTTACCTACGCCAATCGTGCCCGCGCCCACGCTGCCGGTTTCAATGCCACTGCCCAGTGGCGCGGGATGCCCGGCGGCATGGATTTGCTGGCCACCTACGCCTTTCTCCCCATCAGTCATGACCTGGACACCGACGAGCGCCTGCCCCAACGCAGCGCCCACTCTGCCCGCGCCGAAGTCACTCGCCGTTGGTTCAAGGATCGCCTTGAAGTCTGGGGCGATGTGTCCTGGCGTTCAGAGCGTTCGGTCCCTGAAGGTTTTGTCGCTGCCCCAGCCTACACGCTGCTGGGCTGCGGAGCAGGCTGGCGCTTTACCAATGCCACACGCGTCCGTCTGGACTTCAACAACCTCCTGGACCAGACCAACGCCACCTGGGGCCCCACGCTTGGCCGCAGCGCCCTGCTTATGCTCGAAATCGGTCACCGCCAGCAGTAAATCACTGTGGTTGCGGGCTGAATCTGCGCCATCGGTCCTGGGTGATTCTCAGAGGCAAATTCTTTCAGCACACTGTGGTGTTCAGCGTTTGCGTCCGAGGCGAGCTTGCCTGGGGTTGCGGATGGTTTCTTCGTAGGGGCGGCTCTTGATGGCGTTGTCGCGGGCCAGTTGAATGGCGCGGGTTTGGCTGCGGACGGGGTCTTTGGTGCCGGTGGGTGCGACGCGGGTGTAGGTGGGGTTGTCGGGCTGGGCGACGCGGGCTTTGACGGTGTCGCTCAGTTGGAGTTTGAGGATCTCGTCGAGGATGCGGGTCTTGTGATGCGGGGCGAGGATGGGGAAGACGGCCTCAACGCGGCGGAAGAAGTTGCGAGGCATCCAGTCGGCGCTGCCCACATAGAGTTTGTCTTGGCCGCCGGCGTGGAAGTAGAAGATGCGCGAGTGTTCCAGAAAGCGGTCGAGGATGGAGATGACGCGGATGTTGTCGCTGATGCCGGGGATGCCGGGGCGCAGGCAGCAGATGCCTCGGATGATGAGGTCGACTTTGACCCCGGCGGCGCTGGCTCGGTAGAGGTTGGCGATGGTGGTGGGGTCCACCAGTGAGTTCATCTTGGCGATGATGTGCGCGGGCTTTCCGGCGCGGGCGTTGGCGGCCTCGTCAGCGATGAGCTGCTGGGTGGTGCTGTGCAGGTCAATGGGGGCGACCAGGAGGTGGTTCCAGGGCAAGCTCTGTTGTCCGGTCAGCAGGCGGTTGCCGGTGGCGACGTTGTAGCCCGTCACGAGGTTGAAGAGTGTGGCGACGTCCTGACCCAACTCCTTGTTGGAGGTCATCAGCCCCAGATCGGTGTAGAGCCTGGCGGTGGTGGAGTTGTAGTTGCCTGTGCCCAGGTGGACATAGCGCCGCAGGCCATCGGCCTCTCTGCGGACCACCAGCGAGGTCTTGCAGTGGGTTTTGAGGCCCATCAGCCCATAAACGACGTGAACACCGGCCTTTTCCAGGGTTCGAGCCCACTGGATGTTGTTCATCTCGTCAAAGCGGGCGCGAAGTTCGACCAGCGCCGTGACCTCTTTGCCGGCCTCCGCGGCCTGGATGAGTGAGGCGACGATGGGGGAGTCTCCCGCAGTGCGGTAGAGGGTCTGTTTGATGGCCAGGACGTCCGGGTCTTCAGCGGCGCTTTGGAGCAACTCGACCACGGTGGAGAAGGACTCGTAGGGGTGGTGGAGCAGGACGTCGCGCTCGCGCAGGACCGAGAGGAGAGCGACGCGGGTAGCGGGCGGGGGGGGGAGGCGCGGGTTGAAGGGTCGGTCTGTGAGGTGTTTGCGGTGGGTGTGTTTGTAGATGTGCATGAGGTCGGGGACGTTGAGGGGTCCGTCGATCTCGTAGACCTCTTGTTGTGTGAGGTCTAGGGCCTTGCAGAGCATGTTGAGCGTCTCCTGGGACATGCCCTGGGCGATTTCCAGGCGGACGACGCGGCGGCGTTGGTGTTTGCGCAGTTCTTTGGCGATGGTCTGCAAGAGGTCTTCGATGTCGTCTTCGTCGACGACCAGGTCGTTGTTTCGGGTGATGCGAAAGGGGACGACGGAGCGGATCTTGAGGCCGACAAAGAGTTCCTGGCAGCAGGAGGCGATGAGGTCTTCGAGCAGGATGTAGGCCTGGCTGTAGTTGGCGCTGCGCACAGGGATGAGCCTGGGCAGGACCTCGGGGACGCGCACCAGCGCAAAAGCGGACTCGCCGGGTAGGCCGATGCTGGCGGTGTTGGCGTCGTCGTGCTCAAAGACGATGGCCAGGTTGAGGCTGGCGTTGGCCAGTTGGGGGAAGGGGTGGGCGGGGTCGATGGCCAGTGGGGTCAGGACCGGTCCGATGGCTTCAGCGAAGTAGCGGGCCATTTCTTTGCGGCGGCTCTTGCTGAGCGACTCCATGCGTTCGATGACGATCCCTTCCTGGCGCAGTTTGGGCAAGACGTCGTTGGTCAGGCAGCGCATCTGTCCGGTGACCAGCTCGTGGGTCAGGGCGGCGATGCGCTCAAGCTGCTCTTCGGGGTCGAGCCCATCGGGCCCAGACTCGTCCAGTCCGGCTTCGACCATGCTCATCAGACCCGAGACGCGGACCATAAAGAACTCATCGAGGTTGGAGGCGAAGATGGCCAGGAACTTCAGGCGCTCAAGGAGTGGGGCTTTGGGGTCCTGGGCTTCTTCGAGCACGCGGCGGTTGAATTCAAGCCAACTCAGCTCGCGGTTGCGGTAGAGGGCAGGATCTTCAGGGTCGAAGGCCAGCGGGAGGTCTTTGCGTGCCATGGGCGTTCCTGGTCGGGGTCGTTCAGTCTGAAGGGGCGTCTGTGTTGATGCGCGTGGCGGGGATGATGGGGCGCTGTCTGGGCATCCAGAAGCAGACATAGGCGCTGACGAGCATGGCGCCAAAGGTGATGATGTTCATGGACAGGCCGATGGACAGGTGCAGCCCAATGCCGACCAGTACTGCGGCAGGGCGAGTGACAGGAAACAGGAGTCCAAGAGCGAGGAAGCCTTCAGAGAAGACGGTGAGGTAGGCGACGAGGGCGGCCCATTGGGGTTCGGCGACGCGTTCGGACATCCACTGGGCTTGTTCGGGGGTGATCCAGCCCCATTGTGCCAGGAAGCTTTTGGGGATGGCGCGCGAGAGGGCCTTGGTCAGTGGGTATCCGGTGAGGAAGCCGGGGTTGATTTTGTGGAGCGTGGCGTAGAGGTAGATGGCAAAGACCTGGAGGCCGATGACGCGTTGCCCGATGGCGTTGACCCATTGGGGCGGCGGTGCTTTTTCGGGTTGCCCGCGCAGCGTCCAGTAGGCCCATCGCAGCCCTGCGTCGACGCTGAGCGTGCGTGCGCAGGGGGTCACCATCAGGAGGAAGGTGAAGAGCAGGGCCATGTAGATGTGGTTTCGGAAGTTGAGTTGGCAGATGAAAAAGACGTAGCCCTGGGTGAGGATGACGCCGAGGGCGGCCAGGGGGGTCAGGGCGCCGATCAGGACCATGACGGCGAAGATGTACTGCCACTCAAAGATCTGCTGGATTTGCTCAGCGGGCAGGGGGGTGATGAAGTCGACGTAGGGGAAGTGGAAGGTCTTGGGGGTGTAGTACTTGATGCGTTTGACGTTTTCACTGGCCTCAAAAACGAGGGATGAAGCCAGCAAGACGCGGAAAATGGCCAGGGGCCAGGGTGAGCCCTCGACCATGAGGTAGGCTTGGAGCCTCGTGAAGAGGCGCAACGGCCACTCTTTCATGGGGATGTGCTTCCTTGTGGTGTGTGGTCGGGGTCAGTCAGGGTCCAAAACGGGCGACGGCCTCTGGGGAGCAGTAGTCTCCGCCAAAGGGGTCCAGATCGTAGACCTTGGGCTCCTGGTTGTAGGTGCACGTGCAGTTGATGAAGACCTGGGCCTTGGTGTTGCCGCGCGCTTGCTCGCGTCGGCAGGCCTCGCGGGCAACCAGTGGCAGGCGCGAGATGTTGCGGCTGCGGGCGACCTGATAGGGCGTGTTGTAAATGCTGCCCCACTTAAAGCGTCTGGCTGGCCGGCCTGGCGCAGAGATGGTCAAATTGCACGGTTTGCAGTCTCGTCGCACGGCGAACATGTCCCACGAGAAGTCGGTGCGGACTGTGGACGGGTGGTAGATGGTCGATGTGACGGGGACGGCCAGTTGAATGGCGACGTAGGTGCAAGCCAGCGCCAATCCCAGCCAGTAAGCCCACGCGGGCCAAACGGCGGGTTCGGGCGGCGCAGGGGGCTGAGGGCTGTCTGGTTCAGCGACCGCAGGCGATGGTTGTGGTGTCTCCTGCGGCGCTTTGCTGGAGTGGTTTGCCTGGGGGGGCTGACCACCGCCAGATGCGCCAGCGCCCTTGGTTTTTTTGGATGACTTTTTGCGTTTGCCCATGCGCTGATGTGTTCCGGGTCGGTGCTGTTGTCAATGTCCCCAACTCTTGAGAGGATACCGCGCTGAGACAGTCACGGCAACGGCCTGTTGTGTTGTGCGCGTCTGTGCCAATCGGTGGTGTTTGGCCCAGGTCTGGTGCACAACATGAGCAAAGGAGCACAAAGAGAGATCATGACCAATACACACGAACTGAACCACGACGAGCTTGCCCGGATCGGCAGCGTACTGATGGGCGCTGCCAGCGCCGACGGCGATGTGGACGGCAGCGAGGTGTCCACCATCATGGAGATCCTGGGCCAGCTTGTGGGTGAGGCGCAGGTTCCGGTGGAGATCCAGGTGCACCTGGAGGCCTTTGACGCCGCGACCTTTGATCTGGACGCGGTGTGCAAGAGCCTGCACCTTGGCACGGCTGAAGATCGCCGCGCGCTGCTGGCGCTGGTGGCCGAAGTGACCGACGCCGATGATCTGCACACGTGCGACGAAGATGAGTACATCCTGCAGGTGGCCCGCGCGATTGGCGCAGCGCCCGAGGAGTACGCCGATTTGACGATGGAGTTTACGGTGATCTCGTCGGTGACGCCGCCGGCGCTGCCGGGCGACGCTTGAGACCCCCCGAGCAAGAGAGTGCGATGAGGGCGCCGCTCAGGACACCGCCACCTGGCGCATGATGTCCTGCACGTAGCGATAGCCGCTGCGGCCGCCCGAGACGATCAGGCGGTGGGCCAGCACGTCCGGGGCGATGATCTGCACGTCGTGGGGCGTGACGTGGTCGCGCCCCTGGAGCATGGCGGCGGCCATGGCGGTGCGCATGAGCATGAGCGTGGAGCGTGGACTGACGGCCTGGAGGCAGTTGGAGTCGTTGCGCATGGCGGTCACCAGATCGACCACGTAGCGCTTGACGGCCTGAGAGGCGTAGATGTAGGGCACGGTCTGCTGCCAGCGCAGAAAATCTTCACAGGATATGACCGGTTCCAGACCCTCCAGGGCGACGTTGTGCCCCAGGTGGATGTCGAGCATGCGCAGCTCTGCCTCGGCCGGGGGGTAGCCCATCGACAGGCGCATGGTGAAGCGGTCAAGCTGGGCGGCGGGCAGCGGGTAGGTGCCGTCGTGCTCCAGCGGGTTCATGGTGGCGATGACCAGGAAGGGGGGCTCCATCTCGTGGGTTGCGCCCTCGACGGTGACCTGACCCTCGGCCATGACCTCCAGCAGCGCGGCCTGGGTCTTGGGGGTGGCGCGGTTGATCTCGTCGGCCAGCAGGATGTTGGCGAAGACGGGGCCGGGTTTGAACTCAAAGGCCTTCTTGCGCAGGTTGAAGACGTTGGTGCCGGTGATGTCCATCGGCAGCAGGTCGGGGGTGAACTGGATGCGCTTGAAGGTGCCGTGGATGGAGGCCGAGATCGAGCGGGCCAGGACGGTCTTGCCCACGCCCGGGACGTCGAGGAGCAAAGTGTGGCCGCCTGCGGTCATGCAAGTCAGGACCTTGCGCACGATGTCGGTCTTGCCCACGATGACGCGCTCGATGTTGCCGATGACCTGCTCGAACTGGCTGACGATCTGACCGATGGTCTGGGTCAGTTGGGTCTCTGGCTGGGGATTGCTGTACTGGCTCACCTTGATTTTCCCTGTCTGAATGCCGCGCCTTTGGCTGGGCGCCAAACAAGGGCGCTGCGCTCGAAGTGCGGCTTGAGCCGCTGCCAACAAAGGCGGCGGTGTGTGACGGCGTTGCCCCCTTGGTATGGCCCACAAAGGCGTGCGGTTTCAAGCGCTGTGGCCACTTGTCCTGTGGTCATTGTGCTCCGAGAGGGGGTTGGGGGTTGGGGCCAGCGTGGTGCAGGCCGATGGCGGGAATTTTATGGTGGTGCAGCGTGCTTGTGGAGACTTTGTTGTTGATCCTTGTCTTGTGGGCGTTGTGCTGTGCCGTTGATGGCGTGACTTGGGCAAGAGGGTCTCCACATCACCCGATTTTCTAATTGGGATTGAAGTCAATGGTGACAGTGATGTGCACACGGATATTTTCTTTGAATGGGCTGGTTTGGATTTTGTGTGTGATGGCTCTGGGGTGTTCGCCTGCGGCGAGCGTTGAGACGCATCTGGAGACAGAAAGAGGCTGTGCCCTCAAGCCGCACGGAGAAGCTCAAGAGGCTGTGGACATCGCTGGCATGGTGTACGTGGCCGCCGGTCCGTTTGTGCGAGGGACGAATGATGTTGTCTACGGCGACGTGGGTCCTGTGAGGACGCTCCTGCTGGATGCCTTTTGGATGGATGTATATGAGGTCACCGTGGATCAGTACGCCCAATGTGTTCGGGCGCAGGCCTGCACGGAGCCTCAATCTGGTGGAGACTTGAATTGGGGACGACCTGACAGGGGGCTGCACCCCATCAATGGCGTCAACTGGATGCAGGCGGTGGCTTACTGCAAGTGGGTCGGCAAGCGCTTGCCGACCGAGGCGCAGTGGGAGAAGGCGGCCCGTGGCGCAGATGGTTGGACCTTTCCCTGGGGAGAAGAGAAGGCCTCCTGTGAGCGTGCTGTCATGGACGACGATGGCTACGGTTGCGGCAAGGACTCCACGTGGGAAGTTGGAGCGATGCCATCAGGGGTGAGCCCCTACGGCGTTCATAACATGGCAGGCAATGTCAGTGAGTGGACCGCCGATTGGTACGGCGTTGATTATTACGGTCGTGCGCCCGAGTGTAATCCACAGGGGCCCAGCAGCGGCTCAAAGCGCGTGGTTCGGGGAGAGAGTTGGTATGATGATTTTGATGCTGGGCAGAGTTTCTCTCGGCGGTTGGAGCTTAGCCCGTGGGAGTTTCATTACGGGTTGGGCTTTCGTTGTGCCCGCTCGTCTGACTGAAGCTGTGGGGGTCAGGCGCCGACCATCAAGGCCTTGAGTTTGACAAAGAAGCGCTGGATGCGAGAGCCGCTGCGGGACTCGTGGTCTTGGGTCCAGCGTTCGATCCTGGCCGGGTCCACGCCCCAGGCACGGCCAAACTCCCGGATGATGCGCATCTCGGTCTCGTCTCGTTCGTTGTCGATGTGGGCCACCTCAACCATCATCTCGCTGAGGGCCTCCCTATCCTTGAGTGAGCCACCGGGGCCAACCTCATGGGGGCGGTGAAGGCGGAGTTCTTCATCTTTGAGGGGCTCCAGACCTTCTTGTTGGAGGAGCCTGCCGACAAAGGCGCGCTCTTCATCGCGGATTTGCCCGTCGGCGGCCATGACGCTGACCAGGGCCAGCGCTCGGTTGCGGCGGTGGGGGCGGCGCTGGCTGGGAAGCTGGATCCGAGCGGTGGGCGCAAACCCCCAGCCATCGTCTTCGTCTTCAATCACGCTGCCGTCGTGGCCAAGCGCCGGGGGCTCTTCGCTGACCCCTTGCATGGTCTGGCCCCCGCCCATGTGGGCAAAAAGGTAACCCAGGACATCAAAGCTGGTTTCAATCCGCTCTTTGCGTTGTAGGCGTTGGTGGATCTCTTCGACCGTCAACTCTCCAAAGGACGCTTCGAGCATTTCGTGGACCAGACCATAATTTTCGTTGCTGGCCCAGCGCTCCAGGGCGTCGTGCACCTTCTGAGGCGTGCTCAAGTCTTTGGGCGGCGCGATGATCTCAGAGAAGGCTTCCAGGTGGCAGTGTGGGCACTTGTGTCGGTTGGATCTGTCCAAGACACCGCCGCAGCGAGGGCAGCGGTCTTCAACCATGGTCTTGGTGATGCGTTCGGGCAGTTGGCCAGGGCCTCGGACGTGGCCGCGCGTTTCGATCCCGCACATCCTGCAGCGGCTCTCGAGCGCCACGCCCATGTGGCAGGCGGCGGCGCGCTGATCGAAGATTTCAATGACTGCGCCTTCAACGCGGCAGTGGGCGCAATCGGCCAGGACCTGAAAATTCTCCATGGGAACCCTCGTCGCAAGACCCTGGACGCAGCCTGAGCCCGTCAACAGCCCGCATCCAGCCCGCTTTGGTCACACAGGCGCCCACAACGGGCTCCAAATGCACAGTTCGGACTGCGGCTGAACGCAGAGCATAACACATTCAAGCGCTTCTTCGGACCCCTGATGATGGGAGCCTGCCTGCCAGGGACAGTCGCTGCGTATCGTCAGGCGACTTATGCTTGTCAGGCTGTGGCCGCCATCGGCTGTGCGGATGCTGCGCTGATGTTGCACAGCCATATCCTGTGGTGTTCTGCGCGGCGATTCGCTGGATTACAAAAGACGGTGGGGGAGGTTTGAATGAGTGTGTGGTGTCGGTTAATATGTCGAGGTCAACATGACGATGTATAACGCACTGAAGTTGTGATCCACAAAAACCAGAACACGTCCAGTGTTTGAAGGTGGTGCGGAGGTATGGGCGAGAAGCCGCTGACATCGGCGCAGGTCCCCCAGATCGGGGAGACCATCGCGGAGCGCTACACACTCCTTGAGGAGATTGGCCGTGGCGGCTTCGGGGTGGTTTTTCGCGCTGTACAGTCGGGCATCAACCGCTACGTCGCCCTCAAAGTCCTTCAGCCGCGTCGTCCCCGCAAAGGCTTTGACTTTGAGGCAATCTTTGAGCGCGAGGCGCTGCACACCAGCCGCCTGAGCCACCCCAACACCATCACCCTCTTCGATTACGGCAAGACTCGCCGTGGCCAACTCTACCTCGTCACCGAGCTGCTGCGTGGCCAGACCTTGCGGGCTCGTCTCAGGCACGCTCGCCGTCTTGACCCACCCACTGCGATCCACATCGCCCAACAAATCGCCAAGAGCATCTCGGAAGCCCACGACCATGGCATCATCCACGGAGATCTCAAGCCTGAGAACATCTTCCTGCTCGATCTTTACGGTGAGCACGACTTTGTGAAGGTGCTCGATTTTGGGATCGCGCGGCTGATGGGGGAAGAGGGCCACCGTGTGATGGGCACGCCCGAATACATGAGCCCAGAGTTTTTTGTGGGGGCCAGGAGCAGCGGCGCTTCGGACGCTTATGCATTGGGCGTGATCCTCTATGAAATGCTCACCGGCACCCAGCCCTACACGGGCTCCACTGCCCAGGAAGTCTTTCGTCGGCACACCACCGAGTCGCTGCCGCCGCTGCCGCCCTGGTTGGCCCTTCATCCGCTGGCCGAGGTCATCAGCAAAGCCACCCGCAAAGACCCCAAAGACCGCTATCAAGACGGCAAAGCCTTTTTTGATGCCCTCAACAATGTCCGCAATCGCCCCGCGCTGATTCTGGTTGATGATCCCATCTCAGTGGCGGAGTCCGACGAGCCCAGCGGACTCATCGCGCTCTCCGAAGTACGCAAGACCTCAGCACAGACCCACGACGTGGTGGATGTGGAGTTGTCGACCTGCGACCCCGATGACAGCGGCCAGGAGGGGGATGGACAGAAGGTTGATCTGCGCCGCCGCTCTTCGTGGCAGTCGCTGCCGATGTTGGGCTGGCGCGCCGAGCGGATGTGGCTCGGTGAGGTGATGGCGCAGGTGGCGTCCGAGCGCAGCGGTCGGTTGATTTTGCTTGGCGGTGGTGTCGGCGTCGGCAAAAGCCGCTTGCTGCGCTGGGTCTCGCGAGAGGCCAACTGGCCGGGATCTGAGCCCCTGTGTGGTCTGGCGCGCTGCTCCGAGCAAGCCCCACTGCAGGGTCTGGCAACGGCGCTCTATCAAGCTGTGGTCCCTTCGGCTCAGGATGCCCAGCCTGAGATTG
>CAKZKQ010000744.1 GCA_937123825.1 uncultured Pseudomonadota bacterium | reverse complement strand
TGCGGTGGCGCTGCCACAGCTTCGCTCGTCCCGAGGCTGCTGACATCCGTTATTGCTCGCCACAAAGCAAGCCTTTCGTCTACATTTTGGTATGAAAGGGCATAGGATGAATTCAAAACTTTCGGCGGCCGCCGGAAAGGGCAAGTTGGATCAGGTTCAGAAACTCCTCAAAACCGGGGCCGACCCCAACGCTCCGGGGCCGCAAGGCGTCCCCCCGCTCTATGTGGCTGCGCTCTACAACCACACGTCCGTGGTTCAGGCGCTGCTTGCGGCGGGCGCGGACGTCAATCACTCGAACCATGTGGGTTACACGCCTCTGATGGCCGCGTCTCGTGGGGGTCACGCGGCGGTGATCAAGATCCTCATTGAGGCTGGTGCTGACCTGAAGGCCAGCGCCAACAGAGGCATGACCGCGCTCGTCTTTGCGTGCCAGTACGGTTCGGCGGACGCGGTGCAATGCCTTTTGGAGCATGGGGCAGACATCTCTGTGATCGCCTCTGGGAGCCCGGTCATTTGTTGGGCCGTTTACAACCCAGACGCCGCAGAGGCCATCGTGCGTTTGCTCCTTGCCAGAGGTGCTGACGCAGCGCAGCGCGATGGGTCCGGGCGCAACGCACGGGACCACGCTGAAAAACGAAACCCCGCGCTCTTGCCGCTTCTCCAGCAGGCTCAATCCAGACCATAGTCCAAAGCCGTCCTCAGCGTGCTGCCATCTGACAAGCCACCCCGCAACCCCTTTATACCGTGCTTGTTTTATATCCTGACTCGTGTTGTGCGTGGCCCAACTCTGTCATTGTTACTGGCCAACGAACGATGCATTTTCTCTTGTTCAACGGGAAATTATACGGTGTGAAGGGTTGCATATCAGATTTTGGGCACTATTCATAAGGTCCCTGGCGAACGCCCGAGAAGTTAAACTGGGTTTGTGGGCATCATCAACAATGTCCAACAAAGGCGTTGTTGCGTTCTTTGTCGGCCTGTTTTGTCGGTAAGCGTTCAGGTGGTCAGGATGTCGTGAGCAAGGGGGTGGGCTGAGCGCGAAAGAGAGCTTGGAGGTAGGAAAAGAAGCATTTTAACTGCAAACGCAGCGTTTCTCGCAAAGACAAGATGCGTTCGATGAAGCGCAGACCGCGCTCGGATTGGGAGCCAAAAGAGAGCTTTCGAGCCACAACAGGATGTCTCAACGCCCGCTCTGCTGCGTTGTTGGTCGGCTCCACGCCTTTGACCTCCAAAAACGTCCACAGACTCTCAAAGTGCCGCAGCATCTCGCTGGCCATGCCGCCCCATTTCGTCTCCTTGCCTTCTCGCCTGACCCCCATCAGCACGCCTTCGAAGAATGGACGCTGCTTTTGGCTCCAAACGAGATACTCGTCCCACGACCTTGTTCCGTCTCTGGCCTGAGCCCAGCCTTTCAATAGTCTGCGCGCTTGTTCTGCCAGCATTTGGCCGCAGTATCCCACCTGCCCCTTTTGCAGCCCCATCCCATCGAAGTCTCTTATCAAATGAGCCCAGCACATCTGCCTTCGCTTTGCGTCCACCCAGTGATAAGCACAGTATCGGTCTGTCACCAACACGCCCTGGTAGTCTTCGCCTATCACCTTTTGGGCTGCTTGCTGGCTCCTGCTCGGCTCCAGTTTCATGTACGCCGCCAGCTTGCTCAAAGCCAGCCACAACATGTGCCGCTTGCCTTTGTGGTACCAGGTCGTCTCGTCCATATGCACCACGTCTGCTTTTGCGACTTCTCTTTGAAGCTCTTCATGCACTGGCGCCAGCAGCTCGCTGGCACGGGCGTCGATGGCGCTGATGGCGCCTCGACTCAGTGAGAAGCCAAAGACGGTCTTCAGCAGGGCTTGGACCCGCGTAATGCTCAAACGAGAATCAGCGCGCAGCGTGACGGCTAGGGCGCTGACGTTGGGGCCAAAGTGGCTCCAAGTGACACTTTGGGGCAGTTTGGCGCGTGTCTGGGCTCCGCAATCGGGACATGTCAGCTTGTGAAGCTGGTACTCGGTGATAACGGGCTTGATGGGGGGAATGTCGGTGATTTGATGACGCTGAGGTTCAGCGTCGACACCTTGGAGTTTTGCTTGGCAGTGGTGGCAATTTGAAGGGACAAGGGCATGGATATGGTCAACGTCCTCGGTGGCAATGAGGCGACGATTTTTCCCCTTGTGACCGGGCTGTGCACCCTGTTTACGCTTGGAAGGCTTGCGTTTTGGGCGGGCCTTGCGACGCTCAGCACGAGCTTTTGGACCATCAGAAGAAGGAGGACGATGAGAGTTGCCTGAGTTCTCGTTGAGACGGGCCTCAAGGGCCGCAATGATCTTGGCTTGATGGGCGATGACCTTGGCTTGGTTCTCCACCAGCCTTTCAAGTGCTTCCAGCTTTTTGATGTACTCTTGAGAACTCATGCTTTCATTGTCTGCCCCTTATCCTCCTCTCGTCAAGCTTGGGGGTGAACGGTTACGTTTTGTTTAGTATGTCTGGGTTGTTTACAATGTGGTGGAGTTCTGCGTTTGTCATGTTTCGAGATTTTGAGTTGAATCCGGCAGCTCCCTTTTGGATGGCTTGAAACAAATCGTTCATCCCTTGAGTATCAAAATGTACGGCGTCAGCATTTTTGACGGCTTGATGGAACGCTCTTCCAAAGTGCCTGTCAACTGTTCTGCGTGTCAAGCCCACGTCAGACCACTCCCGGTATCTTGCAGCACCTGTCGATTCTGATAGTTTTTTGTAGTACGGATCTAGGCCGAGAGCGACTTCGCGGGGTTTTGTGACTAGCCGATTTGTTGTTGCGCTTCGGATTGGTCTTGATTGGGGATAGTTGTGAACCAAGATGCCGGCATGACCAACGGCATAGGTCATGTGTTGGTGGACGTTCAGATTGAACACTGGAACGCTGGCCCATCCCTTAGAGACGGCTTGTACTTGAGTTAATTGGCCGTCAACAAGTACCAACACGTCACCAACACGCAGGCTTCTGGCATTGACCCACCTTCCATAGCCATTGTCGCGATATGCATCAGGACCAGCCTCATGAGCCAGTGGACGCATTGCCAGTTGATGGCCTGAGCGGACAAAGAAGGGGTGGTCACCAGTGGCGACAATCCTATCCTCGCCTGCTTCCAGCGTGATCATGTCTCCCTGATAGGGCCTTACGAAGGTTTGGCTGACTGTGCACGTTAGCCATTCGAGTTGGTCTTGAGAGGCACAAAGGACCTCATCGCCAACTTGAACGTCTTCGATGGATACTGAGCCCTCGGGTGTTGCCACTGGTGTGCCTTCAACAAAGCACCCTCCGTTTCGACACGTTCCACCCACACATCCAATATATTGGGTGTGTTCTCTTGCGGCTTGAGCTGCCTTTTGTGACTTGTACGCCCGTGTGCCATCAGCAACTGCATCAACCCCGTCGTCGGCGTATTTGATTATCTTTTTGCCGATCTTGCCACCAGTGGCGAACCAGCCAGCAAAGGGAACCATGGCTGCGACACTGAGGGCTGCATCGGTGTATTTTCCACGCCCAACATAAATGAGAGCGTTGGTTCCATCAGCAATTTCTCCCAGGCCAGGAATGAGACCAACGACATCGAGCGTGGTTTGGACGCCATCAAGGACGTTTTCCATGCTTGAGTCATCAACGTCCTTGTCAGTCCGCCTGCTGCTTTTGGCGCTCCTTCGAGGTTTGGTGGGTTTCTTGATGGGGGTTCGGTCTTCGCCTGGGTTGACGTACATGTCATTGCTGATTGTGACGTCAAGGCTGCCGATGGAGCCGTCTTGAAGACCCAACGGATCCACCCAGCGCATGGGGTTGTGGTGGGCGTAGGTGTAGGGGTTGAGGCGAGCAGGGTCGAAGGGGCTTCCAAGGAGCGGGTCGGGGGTGACGAACTGCGCGGTGCGGGGATCGTATTGGCGGAAGACCATGTTGATCAGCCCGGTGGAGTCGTCGTGCTCGTGGCCTGTGAACCCGTCGGTGGGTGCTGAAGAGAAGGGCCCCATGGCGCTGTGACGGCGTTCACCAAACGGCGTGTAGCTGTAGCGGTGTTCGAGGTTGCCGTCGGAGTCCCACTGCGCGGTGACCGAGCCCAGGTGGTCGGTGGCCAGGTATTTGACGGACATGTTGCCGTCGTCGTCAATTTGGCCTTGTCCGATGAGCCCGTCGGGGGCGTGGATGTGGTAGATGGCTGTGCGCTGGGTCTGACCGGCGCTGGTGACCTCGCGTTCCTCGAAGAGTTGGCCCATGTAGCGCGTGACTTCCAGGTCGTTGACCGTCTTTTTCACGCGACGCAGGTTTGCGCCGTAGACAAAGTCCGTGATGGTCCCTTCGTGTTCGATGCTGGTGGGCAGATCAAAGCCGTCGTAGACGTAGGAGCGCCCGCCACCCTGGATGAGGTTGCCGTTGGCCTCGTACTCGTAGGTGAATTGACCATCAAACTGCACGGCGTGCGGTCTGATCTGAGGATCGTAGGTCAGCGCCCCCACAGAGTGCTTGGCGATGATGTTGCCGATGTTGTCGTACTGGAGCGCATCAAACTCGATGGGCTGATCGTTGGCCTGGGGCGTGCTCGCGTCGTAGACGCCTGCGTGGACGGACCACTCTTTGAGCCTGTCGAGCCTGTCGTATTGGAAGAACTCGGTCTGACCGCTGATATTGTCCACGCTTCAGGAAGGGATGTCTTCCGTGTGGCTGACGCTGTAATGGAAGCGTATTTGCTCGGTGCTGTAGCGCAGGCCGTGGGGGCAGGCGTCTCGAACGGCGAGCCAGGCGCGCCAGCCCTGGTGGACGTCTTGGAGGGTGGGGTGGGTGGACGCTTGCAGGGCCGCTTCAAAGCGCGGCACGCACGGCTGGCCGTGGCAGCTTTGGCACAAGGGTGGCGCCGTTGGCACGTCTGGACCCTCCAAATCCGGCAAAACCACCAGCGCCCGCAGCGCAAACCATGGCCCATGCTCGGGATGGACGCACAAATGCGCGGGTCCCAGGTGGGCCAGGCCCGACTCGTGACAGATGCGCTGCAAAGGCGGCAACGGCGGCTCGCCGTAGCCCAAAATAAGACGATGAGGGATGTCCAGCGGGCCAAAAGCGCGCTTTAAAAGATCTGTGATGTAGGTGTCCAGCGGATCAGAGTGGTTCCGGAGCGTGTTTGAGGACGTCAAGGCCGTCTGGAAGGGCTCCCAGAGCGCCCCGGTGTGTCCCAGGAGGATGCATCGGGCCTGGGCGGGAGCGTCGAGCTTCCAGCAAGCGATCTGGCGGCGCGCAAAGGCGTGCTGCACATCCAGCCCCCCGCCGCGCGCCGTCTCCAGCGCCTTGGCCAGCCGCGCCTCTTGGGGGCCGCTCACCACTCCAGCACGACCTTGCCGGACTGACCCGAGATCATCAGGTCAAAGCCGTCCTGAAAATCTTCCGCGGGCATCGTATGGGTCAAAATCGGCGACACGTCCAGGCCGCTTTGCAGCATCGAGGTCATCTTGTACCAGGTCTCAAACATCTCCCGGCCATAGATCCCCTTGACGATCAAACCCTTGAAAATGATGTCGTTCCAGTCGATCGACACCTCGCCGGGTGGAATCCCCAGGATTGACACCTTGCCGCCGTGGTTCATGGCCTTGAACATGTCCCGCATGGCCTGCCCGTTGCCGGACATCTCCAGGCCCACGTCAAAGCCCTCCTTCATGCCCAGTTCTTCCATGGTCGCTTCAATCGACGTGCGCGTGATGTTGATCGCCCGCGTGGCGCCCATTTTCCGGGCCAGATCCAGGCGATAATCGTTCAGATCCGTCACCACCACGTGCCGAGCCCCGACGTGGCGCGCGATCGCCGCCGCCATCGCCCCAATCGGCCCCGCGCCCGTGATCAACACGTCTTCGCCCACCAAATCAAACGAGAGCGCCGTGTGCACCGCGTTGCCCAGCGGATCAAAGAACGACGCCGTCTCGTCCGAGATCCCATCGGGCAGCGGAAAGACGTTCACCGCAGGCAACGACAGGTACTCCGCAAAGCACCCCGTCCGGTTCACGCCCACACCCACCGTGTTGCGGCACAAATGGCGCTTGCCCGCCCGACAGTTGCGGCAATACCCGCACGTCACGTGGCCCTCGCCGCTGACGCGCTGGCCGATCTCCAGGCCCTGCACCGCGCTGCCCATGGCGACCACTTCGCCGGCAAACTCGTGCCCGACCGTCATCGGCACCGGGATGGTGCGCTGGGCCCACGCGTCCCATTTGTAGATGTGCACGTCCGTCCCACAGATGGACGTCTTGCGGATCTTGATCAGCACGTCGTTGGGCCCGATCTCGGGCACAGGCTGATCTTCCATCCACAAACCCGGCTCCGCCAGGCGCTTGACCAGAGCTTTCATCAGCAAAGGACTCCAAATTTGAAGCGCGCCCGGCTGCGCGGCCTCACCTGCCGCCATCCATCCGGGCGATGTTGTCGTGAAGGGGAGCTTTTGAAGCAGCCGCAGCGGCCCGTCAGGGACGCCAAAGCTGCGATGTGTGCATGTCTTTATGATGAACGAAGGCCGCACCTTAAAACCGCGCAAGGCACCGGCCCATACCATGATCAGATGCATCGCGCGCCCCATAAAAGGCGCGCAAAGCTGATGCGCGTCAGTCGATCACGCCCAGCTCGCGGCCCACCGCCGCAAAGGCGGCCACGGCGCGGTCCAAGTGCTCGCGGTCGTGCGCGGCCGACATCTGCGTCCGAATCCGCGCCTGACCCCTGGGCACCACCGGGAACGAGAACCCGATGACGTAGATCCCGTGCTCCAGGAGCTTGTCCGCCATGTCTGAGGCCAGCCGGGCGTCGCCCAGCATCACCGGGATGATCGGGGTCTGGCCCGGCACCAGCTTAAAGCCCAGCGCCTCCATCTGCTGACGGAAGTAGGCCGTGTTGTCGCGCAGCTTCTGGCGCAGCGAGTCGTCGTTCTCCACCAAATCCAGCGCCTTGAGGCTAGTGGCCGCGATCACCGGCGCCAAAGTGTTGGAGAAGAGGTACGGCCGCGAGCGCTGGCGCAACCACTCGATGATCTCCTTGCGGCCCGAGGTATAACCCCCTGAAGCCCCGCCCAGAGCCTTGCCCAGCGTCCCCGTGATGATGTCCACGCGGCCCAGCACCCCGCAGTGCTCCGGCGTCCCGCGGCCCTTGTCGCCAATGAAGCCCGTCGCGTGGCAGTCGTCGATCATCACCATCGCGCCGTATTTGTCGGCCAGGTCACAGATCCCCTTCAGGTCGGCGATCATGCCGTCCATAGAGAAGACCCCGTCGGTGGCGATGAGCTTAAAGCGCGCATCCGAGGCCTCCTTGAGCTTCTCCTCAAGGCTGGCCATGTCGTTGGTCTGGTAGCGCAGGCGCCGCGCCTTGCACAGCCGAATCCCGTCGATGATGCTGGCGTGGTTGAGCCGGTCGCTGATGATGGCGTCCTCGGGACCAAGCAGGGTCTCAAAGAGCCCCCCGTTGGCGTCAAAGCACGACGAGTAGAGGATCGTGTCCTCCGTGCCCAGGAAGCTGCTCAGGCGACCCTCCAGCTCCTTGTGGATCCCCTGCGTCCCACAAATGAAACGCACCGAAGCCATGCCATAGCCGTGCTCCTTGACGGCCTTGGAGGCGGCCTCGACCAAGACCGGGTGGTCGGCCAGGCCCAGGTAGTTGTTGGCGCAGAAGTTGATGACCTCTTTGCCGTCTTTGACCATGATCGCCGCCCGCTGAGGGCTGGTGATGACCCGCTCCTTCTTGTAGAGCCCGCTGCTGTGAAGCTCCTCGATCTGCGTACTGAGGTGCTGCAAGAATGACGAATCCATGGTCCCTCCCGATCAGGCGTAAAATGGTTGTTCTGGCCCAGCAATCCCACCAGGCCCGGCGCCCCCTTATTGGCGCGCCCATCTTTATCAGGGTCGGTCGCGTCTCACAAATATGGCGGCGCGCTGGCGGCCCCAGGACCTCACCTCCGTCCCCGCCTGCGCTTGACGATGCGCTGCATCGCCTGCGCTTGACGGACACGGATCTGAGGCCCTGGTGCTCGCCATCGCTTGCCCTATTTGTGAGGCGCGACCTCCTTTTTGGGGTCGTTTGTGGGGGGGAGGTTTTGGGTTGCCGGTTGTTGAGTTGTGTGTGGGGTTGGGGATTTTGGGGTGTGGGGATGGGGTTTTAGGGTTTTGGGGAACCTTTGGTGTTGGGGGGCGTGGACCTCTTTGGATGTCCCACTGTGGTGCTGACGAGCACCTTTGGCCCCGGGCGAGCGGTCTGGGGGTGATGATGTGGATTTGGGTGCGTCGGGGATGCGCCTGGGAGCGAAGAGGTGGGAGCGATGTGGTCTGGTCGTGATGCGGTGATGACCGTTTTGGCGGTGTTGGTGGCTTTGGGGGCGGTGGTGGCCGCTGTGGTGATGCCTCAAGGGGATGGTGGGCAGGTGCCTGGGGTGCCGATGGCGCCGGAGAAGGGCAGTGTGAGGGCTGCTGGGGGGTTGTCGGTCGATGTGGTGATGGAGCGCAGCGTGGTGGGTGCGGAGGATGGGTCGGTGGTGGCGATGGTGGAGGTCAGTGCGCCGCCGAAGCCTGCCGATGCGGTGCGTGAGCCGGTGTCGATCGCTTTGGTGATCGATGTCAGCAGTTCTATGGCGGGCAACAAGTTTAACAACGCTTTGAAGGCGGTGCATGGCTTTGTGGATCGGCTTGGAGAGGGCGACCGGCTGAGCGTGGTGGCGTTTTCGACCCAGGCTGTGACGGTTTTGGATGGGGTGTTGGTGGGGGAGGATCGCCAGCGGCTCCATGAGACGGTGGATCGGTCGTTGGCGGTGGACTCGTGGACGTGCCTGAGCTGTGGTTTGGAGCGTGCGTATGAGGTTTTGGCCAGCGCGCCGGAGGGTCATCAGCGCCGTGTGGTGGTGTTGAGCGATGGAGAGGCCAACCGAGGGGTGTTGGACCAGGGGATTTTGGAGTCGATGGCGCGCGTGGCGCAGGATCGGTCGATGATTACGACCTCGACCATTGGGGTGGGCAGGGCGATCGATGGGCCTGTGTTGGCGTCGGTGTCGAGTGGGGGTGCTGGGGCGTACTATTTTTTGCGCAATTCGGCCTCAGTGGGGGATGTGCTGGGGCTTGAGATGGCCCAGATGGAGGCGGCGGCGGCGGTGTCGGCCACTTTGGTGGTGCATGCGCCGGTGGATGGGTCGGTGGCGTGGGCCAATGGGCGCTTGAAGCGCGGTGATTTGGCGTTGGGGAGGCTTTTGTGGGGCAGCAAGCGGCGGATTTTGGTGCCGGTGGCGTTGTCGCCGGGGCACCCGGCGCCGGGTGTGGAGGTTGAGGTGGTCTTTGAGCGTCCTGGGGGCGGTCAGGCGCGCGTGGAGGCGATGGCGGAGTTGGCCTTTGGGTTGCCGTCGCAGCCCAACGGGCAGGTGTCTTTGGAGATCGCCCGGCGCAAGACCTCGCATGTGATTGATCAGGGGCTGATGAAGGTGTCGAGCGGCGATGTGGGCGGGGCCAGGAGCCTGCTTGCGGGTTGGAAGGCGCAGTTGGAGGCGTTGGAGGGGCGTTTGGAGGAGGGGGTTTTGTCGGGCGAGCGGCTTCGGGTTGAGGAGACGCTGGGTAATTTGGAAACTTTTGCGGACAATGCGGTGGAGTTGCAGGGGGCGGCGTTGCTCAACGGCGCCTGTCAGAACGAGGTGTCGCGCGGTGTGGGTGCCGAGGCGATCAACCCACTCTTTTTGTCTCAGAGTGAGGTGAGTTTGGAGTGAGCCAGCCGGATCGACAGCGCGCCTCGGGGTTGAAGGGGGCGTCGGCGGCCAAAGGGCGAGCCGAGTTGGCGGCCGATGTGCTGGAGCGGGCGCGTGCGGGTGAGCCCGAGGCGTGCCGCGCTCTGGTGGAGCGGTACCAGCGGCCGGTTTTTGCCGTGTTGTCGCGGATTTTGGCCTCTGGTCACCGTCAGGACATGGTCGAGGACCTGGCCCAGGAGACCTTTTTGAGGGTCTTTGGGGCCTTGGGGCGGTTTGATCCGTCGGGTCCGGCGCGGTTGTCGACGTGGATTTTGACCATTGCGACGCGCTTGGCGCTCGATGTGCTGCGGCGGCGCACGGTGGAGGTGCCCGCGCACGAGGACAAGATCATCGCCATGCCCGGTCGCCAGCGCGCGGACCAGTTGGCCCAGCGGCGATCGCTGGGGCGCGCCATTGAGCGGGCCGTGGGGCAGCTCAAGCCCGAGTTTCGGGCCGTTTTTGTGCTCAGGATGTACCACGAGTTGTCTTATCTGGAGATTGCCCAGATCCTGGATTGTGACCTGGGGACGGTCAAATCCCGGTTGTCGCGCGCCAAGGCGGCGCTGCGGCAGTCCTTGGAGGCGGTGCGGTGAGAGACGAACCGACGCTGGAAGAAGAACTTGCCGATTTGGGCCTGGATCGCGACGGCCTGGAGGCCTGGGAGGCGATGGAGCCCCCCGATGGCTTTGCCGACCGGGTGCTTGAGGCGCGCGTGCGCGCTGAAGAGGGCGGCGCTGGGGGTGAGGTGGCGGTCGATGGGTCTGCGCGCGGGGCGGTGGTGTCTCTTCAGGAGCCCCGTACGCGTGCGCAGGCGGCGGCCAGGGCCGTGTTTTGGGCTGCGGTGGGCGCTGCGGCGGTGTTGGCGGTGGTGTTTTGGGTGGCGCCGTGGGGCGCTGGGCCCGAAGCGCCTGGGGTTGAGGTCTCCGAGGTGGCCAAGGCGCCCGTTTTGGGGCCTGTGGGAGCCGCTGGGGCGCTGGCCAGGCCCGAGGTGACGTCCCTGGGAGATGATGGGGCGGTCTTCGGGCCTGCCGTGGAGGCGTTGCGTCAGGACGATGGATCCTGGCGTGTGCAACAGCGCATGGGGGACGCCTTTTATGCGTTCAGTCGTCCGGTGGAGGCGGTGGTGACGACGCCATCGGGTGAAGCTCGGGTCAGGGGGCAGACCTTCCGGGTGAAAGTGGTGGAGTTGCACGAGATGTGCGATGGCCCCAACGAGCCGCCGGACTTTGCGCGCACGGAGTTGGTGGTCTACGAGGGGCAAGGGACGTTGGTGGGGCAGGGCAGGCGCCTGGAGGTGCGGCCTTGCAAGCCTGCGTTGGTGTCTTCGGAGCCGGTGACGGAGCAGGTCCAGGGTGTGCCCGTGGATGAGCTTCTGGCGCCGTCTTTGGAGCCGGGGTTGAACCCGGAGATGTCGCTGGAGTGAGCGGCGCCCTTTGTGTTGTGGTCGTTTGACGCGGTATCAGAGACGAACGAAGCGGCCTTTGAGGCGGAAGGCGGGGTTGTCGCCCTCGGACCAGACCAGGAAGTAGACGCCGTCGCCCACATGGACCATGGCGGGTTGGTAGAGGGCGGCGGGGGCGTCAGTGGGGATCTGTTGCTCGTCGCCGACGGCTCTGGGCGTGCTGCCGTCGTCGGGGAATTCAAAGCCACGGATGAAGAGTTCGGTGCGGAAGCCGCTGATGACGCGGTGCCAGAAGATGGCGCCGCCGTTGGTGTCGTTGGCAGCCAGTTTGGGGCCTGCGTCGATGCGGCCCTGGACGCCAAAGATGGCCTGGATGCCGTCGGGTTGTTCGACGGCGGCGTCTTTGAGGATGATCTGGCTGTCGCCGCCCTGGTTTGCCTGGAAGGCCAGGGCCACGCGCTGCCCGTCGCCCATGGTGACCATGGTGGCCCCCCCGCTGGGGCTGCCCAGGGTGGCCATGGCAGGCTCGCCGGGGGTCTGGTCGCCGGGTGACCAGTGGTTGTGGACGATGTCGCCGTCGCCGTCGCCGCTGGTCCAGGCCGCCCAGATGGTGCCGTCGTCGGTGACGGCCACGGCGGGCTCGACCTGTGTCACTTCGGCCAGGAAGAAGCCGTCGGCGGTGTCCCCGTCAAGCTGCGCGTTGGGGGTCAGGCGCTGGATGAAAGTCTGGAAGCGCCCTGCCTCCTCCAACCCGCGCGCCCCTGCCAGCACAAAGCCCTGACCGTCGGCCATGGCGCGGACCTTGGTCATCCAGGCGTTGCCGTTTTGGGTCTGGCCGTTGCGGTTGGTCTCGACCAGGGTCTCCTGGTCGGCGTTGGGGGCGCCGTCGCGGGCAAAGGTCCGCATGTAGACGTCGAGGTTGTTGGGCTGCATGCCGTTGTCGCCCTGCCAGGCGACCACCAGGCGGTCATCGCCGCCCCAGGCCACCGTGGGGTCGATGAAGTTGATGCCGGTCAGGGTGTTGACCTTGATGGGATCGACCTGGGCCTGTCCGTCGCAGCCAAGCCGCGTGACCATGACATCAAAGTTGCCGCCGTCGCCCTGCTCGGGCTGATTGTAGACCACCCAGACGCTCTGGCCGTCAAAGGCCACCGAGGCGTGGATCTGGGTGTCGGGGGCGTTGGGGGCGGCCTCAAAAGTGGTGCCTTCGGCCAGCATCTCCAAGCAGGGGTTGGTGATGGGCTCGTCGGCGTCGGGCTCGGCGGTGTCATCGTCCTGTGGGACGTCCTGGGTCTGGGCGTCGGGCTGGTCGTCCTGCTGGGCGGCGGTGGCGGCCTCGTCCGAGCAGGCCGAGCAGGCCAGCATCGCGGCGGCGGCGATGAGAGCGATGAGAGCGTTGTGGGGTTGGGACGCCATCTGAACCTCGTGGCTTAACGGATTGGGGACCTGGGCCGCGCCGACTTGTGGGTCGTTTTGGGGCCACTTTGGCGAAACGCCCATATGGTGAAGATCGTTCACCCTGGAGTCAAGGCATGGGCTTGACGGGTGGATCGTGGCACCGATATGTTGAGGTTTGGTCACGCGTGAAGTTGGGAGGGTATCTGGTGGGGGCGACGCCGACCGTTGGCGGTCTGCGGCCCTGTCCGGGTAGCTTCTAAGGAGAGAGCCGACAAGCCCATGAATTTGCCCTGGATACTGCCAGAGGCACAACCCAAGCGCGGAGAACCTCTCGGCGAGGCTTACGACAGGATCGCGCAGGCCTGCCGGGACGCGGGTTTGAGTGTCTACGAGCCCGAGCAGGCCAACGATGAGTCTCCGTTGAGGGACCTCGTGCGCTATTTCCACGTCGCTGGTCATGGGTTTGCCCCCGATGTCTACTGCATGGTCTTTGTCTCCACCGAGGCGTGGGGGCACGACAACGCCGTGCTCTTCCTCAACACCTACCTGAATTTGCTCCTGGACGAGGCGTTGATCGAGCAGGTGGGGCGCGCGATCTTTGTCTTTCGCGGGGCGTACCCGACCGAGCCGCTGCTGGACTACATCTTCAAGGATTGGCCGGCGGGTCGCCTGGAGGCGGCGGCGCTGGCGAGCCTGAGCGACGAGCCGTTGACGCGGGATTCGGCGCCGATGTTGGCGGTCACGGGGCGCGATCTTCTGGAGCAGCACCTGGGGCACCGTCTGGAGTTGAACCAGATGGAGTCGATCGGGGAGCTCAACGATCTGCTCCTGGGGCAACTGCGCACGTGCGACGACCCATCTTTGGCGCTGGCGGGCAATGAGTACCGGCCACAGGGGATTTTGGCGTTGTTGGGGGCGGTGCTGGGCGAGATGATTCGGCGCGCGCACAGCGATCGGGTGCGGTGGGTGTCGCCGCCGGAGTCGTTGGGGGGCAGTTACCCCGTTTTGGAGGTGGCGCCGGCGCCGGGCCAGCCGCAGGAGACCTGTTACATCTTCCCCATTGATCGCCTTCACCATTGTTACCAGGAAGGTCAGGACCGGGATCTGCGCACGTACTATGACGTGGTGATTGCCCACACGCTCTCGGGCCACGATCAGCACGACGTGACCGGTCACGAGCGTTTTGAGGACGTGGCGGATCACATTTTCCCTGTTTTGAAGCCCACCGACTGGAACGCGCGGATGGAGATCGAGTCGGTGCCGTTCTGGCCGGGAGGACCGGTGGGCACGCCGCAGGCGGTGGTGGCCATTGATCATCCCCAGCGGATCGCCTTTTTGGTGCGCGATCGGTTGGAGGCCTGGAACGTGAGTTACTCGGAGTTGATGGGCAGGGCGTGCGCGAATCTGGCGCGTCGGTCCATGGACATGCTCGATCACCTTGAGGAGCTTGAGCGCGACGGGTCATACCGGGTCTATCGGCTGGGGTACGACGATTATTTTAATGCGTCGCGCTCTTTGTTGGGAGAATCGCTCTATCGCGCCATGCATCAACTTGTGCCCGACGCCAAGCGGTTTATCATGGCGATTCCCAACCGCGATCACCTGCTCTTGATGCCGTACGGCAGCCGGGAGGACGTGGAGCGCTTTAAGGGGTTGGTGCGTTGGTTCCACCAGCGCCAGCCTGCGCCGGTGTCTTCGCTGTGTTTTTTGCTTGGCGAGGATGGTATCGAGGGGTGTGAGGGGTTGGAGAGTTAGGGATTTGTCGGGGCGAGGCTCAAAAGTTCCGATAAATATGGTGTGTGGCGCCGCGGTGTGATGGTGGATGGCGGCAAGATCGGCGCTTGATGGGTACGGAGGGTACGGTGAGCAACCAAGGCGACAGGATTTGCCCCACTTGCGGCAAGATATTGTCGCTCAGCGGCATCTGCGCGGCTTGCGTGGGGGCGCAGCTTGGCGACAACGCCGACATGATCGGCCAGCGCGTGGGCAACGTGCGCATCGAGTCCAAGATCGCCACCGGCGGCATGGCGGTGGTCTATCTGGGGCGTCAGGAGCTGACGGGGCGAAAGGTGGCGGTCAAGCTCATGCGCCCCGAGCGTCAGGTCTCCTACCGCGACCGCGAGTATTTCATCCGTGAGGCGCAGGCGCTCGGCGAGATCCGTCACCCGAATCTGGTGGAGCTTTACTCGGCGGGGATGACCGCTGGTGGGCGCCATTACATGGTCTTGGAGTACGTGCCGGGGCGGACGCTGCGCCAGCTTGTGGAGGACGACGGGGCGCTGGACCCGCTGCGCTGTTTGCGGCTCTTTCGGCAACTCCTGCTCGCCCTGGAGGCGGTCCACGCCACCGGGATTTTGCACCGCGACTTGAAACCCGACAACCTCTTGATCGAGCCCTTGGAGAATGGCCGCGAGCGCCTGCGTTTGGCGGACCTGGGGTTGGTGAAGTTCACCGAGCGGCGGATGCGCCCGCTGACCGGCCACGGGATGACCGTGGGCACGCCGTGTTATATGGCGCCCGAGCAGGTGCGCGGCGAGCGCCTGGACGCGCGCAGCGACCTCTACACGACCGGCGTTTTGATGTTTGAGGCGCTGACGACCTACCTGCCCTATCCCGAAGAGAAGAACATCGACGGGCTGCTGGACCACATTTTGGAGACGGCCCCGGCCAAGTTGACCCGCGCCGACCCCAAGTTTGGGCGTTTTCCTGGCTTGCAGACGCTCCTGGATCGGTTGATGGCCAAAGACGCCGATGACCGCCTGCCCAACGCGCGCGCCGTCATCGCCGCCATGGACCGCTTGTTGGAGACCGACCTTGAGGATGATCTCAAGGCCGCCATCGCCGCTTACGACGGCCCGGACTCGGGCGACGGCGCTGGGGGTCCCGACAACGCCATCAAAAACGGCATCGTGGTGGTCGTGCGCACGACCACCAGCGCGGGCGGTCAGGAGGTGGCGCCGCCGCCAGGGCTGCTGCGCTTGCTGCGCAGCTGGTTGGACAAGGGCGATGTGTGCTGTGTGCACCGCCACGGGGCCACGGCCACCTTTGGGATGCGCAACAGCGCCGCCTCGACCAGCATCCTGGCCGGTCTGCCCACTCAGGTGGAGCGCGTGGCGGAGTCTTTTACGCAATACTCCATCGGCGCCGGGGTGGCGCTGGGAGACTTTGAAATCGACGAGAACGTGCACCCCGTCGACGGCTCGACGCTGCGCAAGGCGCGCCGGTTGGCCCACAAGGCGCGCCCCGGCCAGGTCCTGATTCCGCGCAGCACCGCCGTGGCGCTCGGTCTGGTGGCGCCCCCCGACGCCTCCACCTCGATGCCGCTGCCGCCGGACATGGGTTCATCAAAATAGAGGATTGCTGTGTCGCGTGTGACTGATGACCTTGTCTGGGTCCCGGAACTGGAGATGGCCATAGAGTACCACGGCACCTGGGCGACGCAGCTTCTGCCGCCGCCGCCGTTCACCGCTCTGCGCGCCGAATGCCAGGAAGCGCCGATCTCGCTGGAGATCTACGCGCTGGACCCCGAAGAGTTTCGACACATTGACTCGGTGGGCCGCGATCTGGTCCACAGCCGCTTTCAAAAGGTCACCTCCGAGCGCTACGAGCCCACCCCGCGAGGCCTGGACGTCTCTGCGATGGGCATTGAGCGAGGCCAACCGACCGAGATCGTGGCCACGATCTGCTTTGACAACGACGCCTTCTACGTGGTCGCCTTCAGCGCGGGGCTGGAGGTGCTGGCCGAGCAGCAGTGGCGCACCCAGGCCATGGCGGCCTCGGTGACCTTTGGGCGCCACGGCAGCTACGGCACCGGGATCGAAGGGCTGTTGAACCTTGTGGGCTCACACCTGACCGAGTCCCAGGTCATCATGGGCCAGTCCCGTGCCCAGCTTGGCGACTTGCGCAAGGTCCTGCCGACCTCCAAGCGAGGCCGCAAGCCAGCGGACCCCCGCGGCGCTTCCGCAGACGCCAGCAACAAGGTCGTGGTCGACCCTGCGCTTTTGGATGAGGCGTCACAGGTCGGCGGCGCCGCCCCCAGCACAGCGCCCCCCGCACCCCCCGCCGGGCTCGGCGGTGCGCTCGCCAACGCCATCGATGCGCTCGCCGCGCAAGAAGAAGGCCTCGGGCAGGCCTCTTCCTCCATCCGCTCCGTGGCCGACAGGGACGATCTGGCCGATTTCATGGCGCGCCTTGGAGAGACCCCTGTCCAGGTGACCCCCGTGGAGGTGCCGCGTTGGCCCGCGCCCTGGGACACGCTGCCCAATGTTCAGCCCCACCTGCGCGCTCGACCCGGCGGCGGCACCCCGCTGGCGCTTACTGCGCGTGGCGGCCAGCGCTCGCGCGCCTCGGAGATCATCACCTTTGCCCAGTCGCTGCCCGCCGACATTGGGTTCCATGCCCAGAAGGTCTTTGGCGTGGGCGAAGCCTTTGAGCACCGCAGTCAGGAGCCGTTCAGCGTCGTTGGCCTCGACCGCATCCCCATGGCCCTCGAAGCCATGCTCCAGGTCCGCCAGCGCGAACTGAGCATGAACGAGCCGCTCCAAATCACACCCACGCGCCGCGCCCTGAGCCCGCTGGGCCGTCAAATGGCACCCGAAGAGTCCATGACCGTGCACGAGGCCCTCAAGGCCATGTGCCGGGACGACGACGCCACCGCCGCCGACATGGTCGGCTGGCGCCTGGGCTGGCGCCAGATCCAGGCCCGGCTGCCCGCCTTTGGTCTGGCCCACCACTCCATGCTCTCACCGGCCCGCGCCCGGATGCTGGCCTTCACCGACCTCGAAGGCCCCCTCCAGGGCACCCCGCTGCCGCAACGGATCGAGCTGTGGCGCCAACTGGACCAGGACGAGCGCCGCCAGGTCATCGGCCAATGCCACAAGGCCCACCTTGAGACGCCGCTGGAGACCATCACCTCGGCCTACCTTGAGGTGCTTGGGGATCACTCCATCGACGCCGACAGCAAGGCCCGCTGGGCGTTGGCGCTCGGCCCGCGCGGCAGCGCCCAGGAGTATGCCGGATTGATGGCCTCGCTGATGCGCGGCGAAGTGCTCGGCGCGCCCACCCACGAGCAGGCCATGTCGCTGATGAAACCCTGCGTCGGCGACCACCTCTCGGGGCTGGTCCCGGGCGTGGAGTTGACCGTGGGCAAACTCGGCCAGGCCCCAGGGGCGCTGTGCGGCGCCGGAATACTCACTCGCCAGCGCGGCGCCGAGGTCGCCATCTGCATCCTGGCCAAACAGGTCCGCACCATCGACCACCACGGCCTTGCCGAGCAAATCCGCGTCCTGGCAGGCCAGATCTACCTCCACATCATGTCCATGTGACCTGACGACGGCTCCTGCGCGCTCCTGCAAACCTCCTGCGACCCAACAAAGTGCCACAACGCGTTGAACGACGTGTTGTGTGAGGCTTGATGCGCTCTTTGGAGGCGTCGGCGCTGGCTGAGTCTGGTTTGAAAATCAAAAGGTTACAAAAAGTAAACTGGTTGACGATGGAAACCTTACGGCTACATTCTCGCCGCACAAGGGTCGCAGGATGACACGCGGCCCAATCATCAACGGCCAGACATGGGCCAGGGAGGGATCTTGAAGAACGTCTACATCATCAACGGACACCAGCCATACCCGTTTGCCAAAGGTCGGCTCAACGCCACCCTGGTGTCGATCGCTGCCGAGGTGCTTGGAGCGCGCGGTTACGCAGTGGAGACCACCGCAGTGGCCGAGGGCTGGGACGCCGTGACTGAGATCGAGCGCCACAAGTGGGCCGATGTGGTCCTCATGCAGTTTCCGGTCAACTGGATGGGGACGCCGTGGGTGCTCAAGAAGTACATGGATGAGGTCTACACTGCTGGAATGGACGGGAGCATGTGCAAAGGCGACGGCCGCCACGGACCCGACGAAGGGCACCTCTACGGGCTCGGCGGCACCCTCTCCGACACGTCCTACATGATGTCCCTGACCTTCAACGCCCCCCGGGATGCTTTTGAAAACCCGGCGGCGCCGTTCTTTGACGGACGCACGGTGGACGACTTGATGTGGCCCATGCACCTGAACTTCAAGTTCTTTGGGATGCAGCCGCTGCCGACCTTTTCGGCGCACGACGTGATGAAGAACCCCGAAATCGACGCCGATCTGAGCCGCTTCCGGGCCCACCTGAGCGCCCACTTCCCCGCCCTGACCTGAACAACCAAACCCTCACCCGAGAACACACACCATGACCACCCACAAACTCCAAGCCGGCGACGCGTTTCCCACACTCCTGGTGCCCGACGCCAACGGCAACACCCGCGACCTCTCCAAGCCAAACGGCGACTGCGACTGGATGATGGTCGTCGTCTACCGGGGCCGCCACTGCCCAATGTGCACGCGCTACCTCAACCAGTTGGAGCCCTTTGTGGACCCACTGCGCCAGATCGGCGTGGACGTGGCGGCGGTGTCCGCCGACAGCGCCGAGCAGCTCGCCGCCCACCGCGACAAGCTCACCACAGAGAACGTCGCGCTCTACCACAGCCTCTCAATGGCGCAAATGAAGGCGCTGGGGCTTTACATCTCGTCGCCGCGCTCTCCCAAAGAGACCGACCATCCCTTTGCCGAGCCCGGGCTCTTTGTCGTCAACGCGCACGGCACGCTGCAGGTCGTGGACATCTCCAACAACCCCTTTGTGCGCCCAGAGCTCAAAACGCTGGTGTCGGGGCTGCGCTGGATTCGCGATCCTGCCAACAACTACCCCATCCGCGGCACGCACCCCTACTGATCAAATCCAAGCTCGCCGTCATGGGCTTTGGTTTGCTCGCACGCCGACTTGTTCTATCATCGCCCCCAACCCGATGTGCTTATGGCCGCTGGCCGGTGAGGTGTGCGATGGATGCCCGAATTGAGAGCGACGACAAAGGCCGAAAGACCACCATCAAAGCCTGCCTGGAGCCCTGCGCCATCGAACGAGGGATGCGCATCCTGGGGGGCAAGTGGACGGGGTCGATCTTGTGGCACCTCAAGGACGAGCCGGTGCGGTTCAACGATCTGGCGCGGATGGTCGGCGGCGCCAGCAAAAAGATGATCGCCGAGCGCCTGCGGCACCTTGAAGCCCACGACTTGATCGAGCGGCAGGTCCTCAACACGCGCCCCCTTGGGGTCGCCTACCAAATCACGCCCCACGGACGCACTGCGCTTGGCTTTCTGGACGCCCTGCGCCAATGGTCCGAGGCCCTGCCAACCCCCGACACCAACCCCACGGAGCAACCCACGTGACTTCCACCCTCGCTCGCCGTGTCCCCCTTGAAGACGCCTGGAACGAGACCGAACACAGCGAGGTTTGTTGCCTGATTTACGCCACCCAGAACGGCTGGAAGCTGCCGATCCTCTTTGAGGAAATGGGCGTGCCCTACGACTGGGCGCTGGTGGACTTTGGCAAACAAGAACAGCGCAGCCCGTCTTTTTTGAAGATCAACCCCAACGGCCGCATCCCAGCGCTGCTCGACCGCGCCCACAGCGTCACCGTGGCAGAGTCCGGGGCCATCCTGGAGTACGCCGCCACGCGCTTTGACAGCCCGCTGCTGCCCAGCGCCAAAACCGACCTCCAGCGCCACCTCCAGGTCAAGCAGTGGCTCTACTGGCAGGTCAGCGCGCTGGGACCGTCCATGGGGCAGGCCATGTACTTTCAGCGCATCGCCCGGGTGCGCGGCCACGACGATCCCTTTGCCATCGGACGCTTCATCGCCGAGGCCGAGCGCTGCCTGCGCATGCTCAACGACCAACTTGCCACCAGCGGCGGCCCCTTTGTCCTGGGCAAGGCGTGCACTTTGGTGGACGTGGCCTGTTTTGCCTACTGCGCCAGCGCCTACTGGGCCAACGCCGACATCGCCGACATGCCCCACCTGCGCGCCTGGCTCGACATGCTCCACGAGCGCCCGTCCTTCAAGACCGGGCTCACCATCCCCTTTGCGCGCCCTGCCTTCTTTGGACCGCCCCACGCCACAGAGGCGCAGATCGAGGCCGAGATCGCCCGCAACGCCGGACAGTTCAAGGTCATCACCAAGTCCCCCTGACGGCGAGCACTGGAGCGATGTCAGTGGGGGGAGGCGGGCCCGAAAGTTAGATAAGGCTCATGCGAGCAGGATTTGCGCCAGACGTTTGAACGCCGCGCCCCGAGAATCATCGGAGCCAAACCTCACCTCCTCCCTGGCGGTTTCAGTGCATCAATGCCTGTTTTGACCCTTTGATGGGCTCAGACTATCCGGTTGTCGCCGCTTGTGAATGAGGGGTCATCAGGAAAATCTTTAGATTTTGTGTGGCATTTGTTGGGGGGTGTCTCTGAACCATGTTGGGCAGACAGCGTTGACATTGCTTTATGAGATAAGTCCTATGGAGGTTTCGATGTCTGGTTTTATAAATCGCAAGGGTGATGGTAGGGAGCGTGCGATGATTAGATTGGATCAGGCGGCTGTGGGGTTTTGCCTTTTGTTGTGGGTGGTGTGTGGGTGTGCTCCACAAACAGATTCCAACGAAGCGAGCCTGGATTTGAGTGGACAGGTCTTGCTTGAAGGCGAGGATGATCATGGAGGAATTGGGGTAAGGGTCGCTTTTGATGATGGGGCTTTGGTTGGTCAGGGTTTGACTGGAGCCGATGGCTTTTTTGTGTTTCGAAATGTGCCACAGCGATCATTTCGTCTGACCTTTTCAAAGGAGGTTTTTGATACCCAGACCGATGTGGTGGCGCTCTTTGACGGCAGTGGGTTTGTAATCAATGAGGGTCAGACTGTCACACTGAGACCCGACAGAAGCGCAGCGATCAGCGGACAGTTGGACAGTCCACTGGTGGTGGATGACTGGAACGTGAGCGCAACCATCACACTTTCAGGCAACGGACCTGCAGTGAGTTTTGCTCCTGATGGGGATGGGGAGTTTGCGCGAGGCGATTTGCGTCCCGGCAATTACGCTCTGGAAGTGAAGGCGCAAGGGCATTTGACCTATTCTACCGTGGTGAGCATTGGCAGTGGCCAGACGTTGGTGCTTGAGCAAGCCATTGTGATGACTCCTGAGGGGCAATCGCCTGAAACCGCTGTGGTGTTGCGTGGCCGTGTGATTCTGGATGGGAGCCCTGACAGCAGCGGGGTGTTGGTCCGCGTGGAGATTGGCGATGAGCTTTTCACCAACACCACCACGGATGAAGAGGGTTTCTTTGCAATCCAGACTTCGAGGGTGGTGCACACGCTGTCATTTTCTAAGGAAGGCCACCGCTCTCCTGCTGGCCAGTCCAGTGAGATTGCTGTGCGTTGGAATGAGGAGGCACTGCGTTTTGAGGTCGATGGGCAGCCTGTGGATGAGGAGGTTTTCAGACTGGAGCCATTGCCCGTCGCCTCATTGAGTGGATTGGTGGCAAGCGCTCAAGGAGGAAGGAATGATTGGCCCAACATCGGCTTTGTGAGCTTGGTGAACGTCCAAGAGCGGCGTATTGCGCCCATCACCAACGCGGACGGAGGGCAGGGGCAATTTCAGTTTGTGGGTCTTGAACCGGGTCCTTACACGCTGAATATTGCTGCCCAGGGACACCTTCCTTTCAGCCGGGACGTGGTGCTCGCAGAAGGGGGAAATTCAACACAAGGGTTGTTTGAGCAGGCAGTGGTGGTGTTGGAGCCTGAACCTGTGGTTGTGCTCAGAGGTGCTGTTCGCCTCCAGGGTCAGGATGGTGATGTTGAAGATCACAGTGGCGTTCAAATCCAGGCCACAGTGGGTGACAACATTCTGGTGGCCACTTTGCAAACGGGGGTTGATGGCAATTACGCCTTTCTCGCCACTCGCCAGAACCACACCCTACAAATCTCCAGACCTGGCTTTGTTTCTAGAGAGATCGATGTTTTTTGGGATGAGGTCGATGGGCGCTTTGAGGTTGGCGAAGAGCCCTTTGATGCACTGGAGTTTGATTTGTCACGGAGCCCGGCTGAGGGGGTGATCCGCGTGGTGGTTGCCGTCGAGCCCAGTTGGATTCCCGAAGCGCAGCGGCACATCAACCTCAGCATTTTTGGTCCCAACCACATCGCTGCGCGTCAGCAGGTCTTTCACAACGCCGATGATGCAGCTCAACCCGAAGTATTCTCAGAGATTCCCGAGGGAACCTTCGTGGTTCAGGCCAGTCGCCCTGGGTTTGGCACTGTCCAACAAACCGTGACGCTGAGGCCCGGTGCCGATGATGAAGAAGTCTCGTTGACCGTGACCCTTGAGAGTCTTGCGGTATCGCGCCTTGATTTAGACCAACACCCCATGACCACCGAAGATTTTGAGGAGGCCGTGGCGCTGGGCATCGATATGACACTTGCCAATCTATCCGGGGTCATCATGCCAGCGCAGGATCTGAGCGGTGTGGAGGGGTTGGTGCTCAAAGGCGTTAATTTTGGCAACGCTGACCTGCGCGGTGCCAACCTATCGGGCCTGGACTTGGCTCAAGCCAATTTCTTTGGAGCGGATCTGGGCTGTTTTGATGAAGAGCGCTGTACAACGCTGGCAGGAGCGGATCTTAGCCGCGCCATTGTATCGAGTGCCAATCTATCCGGTGCGTCCTTCGTGCAACCTGATGAACCCATCCCTGCTGAGTCGTGTGATGTGGATGCACCCAGGCCTGCTGTGAAGCTCGATGGTGCGGTGTTTAGCCAGACCGACTTGCGCGGGGTCGATCTTCGGGGGGTCTATTTTGCGCAAGGTGCTTTGAGTGGTTCGCTGCTCCAAGGGGCGAACCTGAGCGGTGCTTGTTTGAGGGAGGCGTCACTGGTTTTGACGAATTTGCGAGAAGCCAATCTGGCAGGTGCCGATTTGTCCGAGGCCACTTTGTTCAATTCCATCTTCTTCTTGGCGGACTTGAGCGACGCCAGACTTGTAGAGGCAGAGTTGACTGGCGCCAACCTGGTCGGGGCGGACCTTTCCAGGGTGGATGCCACTGAAGCGAGCCTGTTGTCCATCATCACTGGCGCCACACAGTGTGCCAATGAACAAGAGGGCCAGTGTTCCACGACATTGGATGACGCGACATTCGACAGGGCTGTGTTGGTGGGCGTCTTGTTCATCAACTCCACCCTCCACAGGGCGTCGTTTGTGGGAGCGGATATGAGGCTGGCCGAGTTTGTCGATAGCAACTCAGATGAAGTTGATTTTACCGAGGCTCAGTTGCAAGGGGCCAATTTCAGGGCAGGTGTTTTCCAGCGTTCGAGCTTCCGTGATGCAGATTTGCAGCAGGCCAATCTGGAGACTTCGAATTTCTTTGGTTCGGACCTTTCAAACGTCAACCTCCAAAGGGCAAACCTGAATCAGGCCTTGTGGCACGAAACAAACCTTAGAGGTGCTCTTTTTGACAACACCCGAGACATGTTTGGCGCTGAGTTTACCTGTGCGGACATGAGGGGGGCTCAATTCATGTTTGCGCGCCTGGAAGGTGGGAACTTAGAGCGCGTCAACCTCGATGGCGCCAATATATACAGTGGCATTTTCTTTGGAGGCACCAGCTTTATTGAAAGCAGCTTCAACAATGCGACCATCAACGGTTTACATTTTGATGGGGTGGCTATGAGGCGCACATCAATGACCAATGTCAGGTTCCAAGCGGTTTCGGCCAACGACGCCAATTTTTGCGGCGCCAACCTCACCGGCTCATCCTTTGTGGAACCGAGAGCATGGGTTGAGACCAATTGTCCCAACGGCACCAACAGCAGCAATGCCAACAACAGCTGTGAGGGTCATTTGAGCCCCACATGCTCATCTGCGCCGCTGAACCGGTCTTGTTCCAGACCCTTGTAAGTTGCTGACGCCGTTGGGACCGTCACAAGACAAGTCGGACGTCTGTGCTTTGGTATGGGCGAGTTTCGTCGCTGGATTTGTCTGATGCGGTGCTTCTTGGTGCTGTGGCGCGTTTTGGATGGACTTGTGTTGGAGTGTTGAGGAGGGGATGGAAGGGGCTCACATGCCATCCATGTCCATCATGCCGTCCATGTCCTCTTCGGGATCTTCTTCAGGATCGGGCTCGGCGTCGGGGTCGGGGTAGATGGTGCCGACATCGCCGTCGGCGCCGTTGGTGTCGCCGCCAAAGCCGCCGGTGCCGCCCAGGCCCTCAGTCAATTCGCAGTCCACAGGAGGGATCTCAAAGGGGGTGTTGGAGTAGATGGCGTAGCTGACGCCGCCAGCGCCGCCGCCGCCGTTGCCCCCGGCGCCGCCGCTCCCCCCGGGGCCGCCGTTGCCGCCCACGCCCGAGTCGTCTTCTTTTTGACCGCCGCGGCCGCCGTTGCCGCCGCGTCCGCCCGAGCCGGGACGGCCGCCGTCGCCGCCCGCGCCGCCCGCGCCGCCAAAGATGATGCAGCCGACAATCTCGACCGAGGAGTCGTAGAGGTAGATGCCAAACGAGCCGCCGCCGCCGGTGCCGCCGGTGCCTGCGGTGCCTGGGCAACCGCCGCCGCCGCCGCCGCCTCCGGCGCCGCCCCAGGAGTCACAGAGGTTGTCGCCTTCGCCGCCCCCTCCGCCACCACCGCCGCCGCCGCCGGGCAAGCCGCTGACGCCGTCTGAGCCGCCAAAGGCAAGCCAGTGGCCGTCGACGTCCTCACCACCACCTTCGGCGCTGATGCCGTCGGCGCCGTTTTCACCTGCGCCGCCGTCACCGCCGTTTTGGCCGTCCTGACCATTGGTGCCACGGGGGCCACCAGAGCCGCCGTTTGCCCCGACGCCGTTGGTGCCGTTTTCGGAGTTGTCGTCGGGGTGGCCGCTGCGGCCACCGGAGCCGCCCGGGCTGCCGCACGGGGACGCGCCGCCGTTGCCCGAGCGGGGACGGTTGCAGCTGCTGCACAGCAGCGTACTGTCTTCGCACCCATTGGCGCCGTTGTCTCCGGCCTGGCCGCTTTCGCCGTCCACGCCGTTCTCGCCCGACATGCCTTCGCCGCCGTCGCCAGCGGTGATGTTCATGTTGAGCAGGCGCAGCTCCTGGCTGTCTTTGATGTAGACGCTGTAGTTGTTCTGCTGGGGTTCGGCCAAGCGGTTGCCGATGACGGCAAAGCTGTCCATGACGGTCAAGACATCGATGCCCTCAGCAACGATGACGGGGTTGCCGCCGCGCACGGTGGGCCGCAGGTTGATGTCGCGCTGCCAGGAGAAGTCATACCCGCCGTAGAGGTCCACGCCGGGGATCAACTCGATGGGGCCTTCATAAAAGCCCGAGGAGACCAGAATCTGGGTGCGGGTGGGGTCCTGGGTGGCACGCAGCAGGGCACCCTGGATGGTCTGCATGGGGGCAAACTGGGTGCCGTCGGCGCTGTCATTGCCAAACTCAGAGACAAAAATGGCCGCCTGGATGTCGCCGTCTATGCCGTCGCAGTTCTCGTCGAGCCCCTCGTTGTCCGGCAGATCGACCTCCACGCAGTCCGTCATGTCCTCATCCGGCACGCAAATGCCGTTTTCGCACGACTCGCCCTCAAAGCAGGCCGGATCACACAAGTCTGGGTCGTTGTTGCCGGTGTCGTTGTTGGGGTTGTTGTTGGGATCGTTGTTCCCATCGTTGTTGACGCCGTTGTTGCCCGCGTTGTTGGGGGTGTTGTTGACGTCATTGTTGGTGTCGTTGTTCCCATCGTTGTTGGCGTCGTTGTTGCCGCTGTTGTTGGCGTCGTTGTTGAAGTCGCCATCTTCGCAACCTTCGTCTGTCACCGAGCAGTCGATGGGGGACGCTGGCGCGGCGCTGAGGCAAGAGGCGGTCATCGTCGCGAGGGACGCAAACAACACAAGGCGTAGGGCAAGAGGTTTCATGGCGTGACGCTTCCAATCGGTGGCCGCTTGTGGTGCGCTGACACGCAGGTTCGGCCATGGGTCCGGGAACAGCTTAACATGGTATGGGCCAGTGCAAGGCATATCAAGCGCATCTTATGGTTGCAGACCACAAGGTGGTGGGCCTATGCTCCCAAAGTGGATCAGTCGAAGAACAGGGGTGAGAGGCTATGGCCGAGACCGGATCGGAGCGTTGGCGCAAAGGGGTGCGGCTCTTTGAGCGTTTGCAAGAGGCCCGCTCGCAGGAGCGCAACACCAGCAGCCTGGTGGCGTTGTGGGCGCTGGCCCAGCGCGCCATCGCCAACGCGCCCGTGTTGGACAGCGAGATCGCCGAGCGGATCGATGCGCTCGAAGACAACCTCAATGAGTTTGGCTATGATCCGTTTGGCTTCAGCCCCTCCTTTGTCAAAAAGGTCATGCCCGCGGTGGCCTGGATCTACCGACACTACTTTCGGGTGGAGGCCTACGGGGTCGATGATCTGCCCGAGGGGCCAGTGCTCCTGATCGCCAACCACTCCGGTCAGATCCCCATCGATGGAGGGATGATCGTCACGGCGTGCTTGCTCGATAAGACCAAGCCCCGGATGGTGCGCTCGATGATCGAGCGCTGGGTGCCGAGCCTGCCGATGGTCTCCTGGGTCTTTGCCCGCGCTGGGCAGATGCTGGGCTCGCGCGACAACTTCAGGCGTCTGGTGCAGCAAGGCTCGGCCATTTTGGTCTTCCCCGAGGGGGTGATCGGCATCAACAAGACCTACGACAAAGCCTATCAGCTTCAGCGCTTTGGGTACGGCTTCATGCGTCTGGCGCTGGAGAACGGGTTGCCGATCGTGCCGGTGGCTGTCATCGGCGCCGAGGAGCAGGCGCCCGCCTTTTTCAACGCCAAGGGCATCGCGCGCGTCATGGGGGCGCCGGCGTTTCCGATCACGCCGACCTTTCCGCTGCTGGGGCCGCTGGGGATGTTGCCCTATCCGGTCAAATACCGCATCTACTTTGGTCAGGCGATGCAATTTGAAGGGCGCCCCGACGACGAGGACAAGGTCATCGGCCAGAAGGTCGATCAGGTCAAAGAGTCCCTCCAGGCCCTGATCAACAAGGGGCTCTCGGAGCGCAAGAGCATCTTTTTTTAGCAACCTGGCCCCCTTTGCCCCAGGCAAAGGGCGGGTTTGTGTGGGTTTTGGGGATCAGGGCGGCCGATCTTGCCGACGGTGGTGTGGGATCCCTTCGTAAGGAGCTTGGGATGAGCAACGATGAGGTCACCGACAAGCGGCGCTGGAGGGAGTGGAGCCGACGGCGCGATACGGTGGTGATTACGGGCATTGGCGGGCGCCTGGGTCAGGCGCTGGCGCGTCGACTGCACCGCTCCTGGGAGGTCATTGGGGTCGATCGGCGACCGCTGGACACCTTGCCACCCGACATCGACTTTCACAAAGTCGACATTCGGCGCCGCAAGACCGAGGACATCTTCCGGCAAAACCGCGTCGATGCCCTCATCCACCTCAACATCATGCACGACCCGCGCAAATCCCCGCGCGAGACCCACGACTTCAACGTTCGAGGCACCCAGAAGTTGCTCGACTTGTGCCAACAGCACAACGTCGGCAAGGTCATCATCCTCTCCAGCGCCAATGTCTATGGCCCAGCGCCGACCAACAACCAGTTCTTGACCGAAGAGGCCCCTTTGATGGGTGGCCAGACCTTCAGCGAGATCCGCGATTTGATCTCGCTGGACATGTACGCTTCGAGCTTCTTCTGGCGCCACCCCGAGATCGAAACCGTCATCTTGCGCCCGGTGCACATCGTTGGGGATGTGGGCAACGCGCCGTCCAACTACCTGCGGATGAAGCGGATCCCGACGTTGGTTGGCTATGACCCCATGATCCAACTCATCCACATCGACGACGTGGTGCAGGCCATCACGCGCGCGTTGCGTCCTGGTATCCGGGGGATCTTCAACGTCGCAGGCCCTGGCCAGTTGCCGCTGTCAGAGTTGATCAAGGCGCTGGGCAAGCGCTCGGTGCCGATGATCGAGCCGCTGGCCAAGCCGATCCTGGACATGATGTGGCGAGCGCGGCTGACGTCGTTTCCGACCCCCGAGTTGGACCACATCAAGTTTGTTTGCATGGTCGATGACAGTCGGGCGCGGCGCTTTTTGAAGTACAGCCCAGAGCGGACCATGGAAGAGACCATCCGGGCGCTGGCTTAGGTTGTGGGTTGGGTTGGTGTGGGGCGAGCTTTCACCAGGTGCCCGAGACGCCAATGCCGCCTGGGACGACGATGATGGAGGCGCCGGTGGCGTCGTCGCCTTCGGCTTGTTGTGCGCCCTCGTCGGAGCCATCCACCAGGATCATGATCAGGCCACCGAGCAAGAGCGCTCCCCCTGCTGAAAACATCACTGTGGACGCCACCTGGTCGCCTTCAATGTCGTCGGCCAGGGTGTTGAGTTCTTGTGCCTTCTCCAGGGCGCTGGCGGCGGCGGCCGAGTCACCCTCTTCGAGGGCCTGGGTGCGCAGCGTGTTGTAGTCGCTGCGCAGCGTGTCCTGTTGGTCGAGCCCGTCGGTGGCGCTGAGGTAGAAGACCGTGCCAGCGCCGACGGCCAGCGCGCCGAGACCAGCGGCGCCGATGCCGATCCAGGTCAGCGCGCCGCGCTGTGCGGGGGGAGGCGGTGGCGGGGGCAGGTCGGTGGCTTTGTCGCCTTTGTCGGCCTCTGCTTTGGCCTTGGCGGCGTCTGCGGCGTCCGAAGAGGCGCGCGAGACGGCCATGCGCATGGCCAGGGCGACGACTTCGCGGCTGGAGGCGATCTTTTCGCGGTCGCCTTGTTCCTTGAGGGTGTCTTCGAGGCGCGCCAGCCGCTTGATGGCTTCGGCTTTGGCGGATTCGGGCAGGCCGTCGAGGAGCAGGGAGCGTTCGTAGTGGCGCGCGGCGTCGTCAAGCTGGCCCAACTCTTCGTAGCAGCGGCCGATGTTGTAGAGGACAAAGGGGTTGGGGTCGAGCTCAAAGACCCTCTTGAAGAGGGGGATGGCTTCTTTGAAGCGCTTGGCTTTGTAGTGCTCGATGGCTTGCTGGAAGAGCTTGCCGGGGTCCTCTTGCGCCTGGTTGTCCTGCGCGGCGGCCTTTGGGGTATGGGTCAGCACGCCCGCAGGCAAGAGCAGGGCGGCGATCAGCAGGAGGCCAAGGGGCCGTCGTCTGGTGTGCAGTGTGTTCATTCGACTATGTGGTACCCGCCGCCTTTTTTGGTGCCGCCGTTGCCGCCGGGGCGTTTGTTGTTGGTGTTGCTGGGGGCCATGCGCAGCCGGGCAGGGAAGGCGGGCTCGACCATGTCGGCGGTCCAGGTGATGTTCTTGGAGCGGTAGCCGCGTTTTTTCAGCGTGATGGTCAGCGTCTCCTGGTCTTCCTCCAGGGTCATGGGCAGTGGTGTGACGCCGACCTTGAGGTCGCCGATGTAGACGTCGGCGCCGGTGGGGTAGGAGCTGATCTCGACCTGCCGCAGTTCGGCGGGTTTGGGCTCGTTTTTGGGCGCCTCGGCGTCGTCCTGGCCGGGCTCACCTTCTTTGGTGGCGGCGCTGGCGGCAGCCGGTGGCTTGTCTTTGTCTGGGGCGGCCTTGTTCTGAGGGGCTTTGTTGGGTTCGGGCGCCGCTTTGGTGTCTTTGACGGGGTTGTTCTGTGCGGCGACAGCGGCGGCTTGAGTGGCGTTCTCGGGGGCGTTTTGATTGCCGCCAAGGACCATGTAGCCCACGGCCGCCAGGACCAGAACCAGCGCTACGTTGACCCCCACGACCAGCGCCACTGTGGGGGTCTTGCTGGGGGCTTTGAGCCAGTTGCCCTCGTCGTCGAGCTTGTCCAGGTCGTCGAGCAGTTCCTGGCAGGACTGGTAGCGCTCCTGGGGCATTTTGCGCGTGGCCTTCTGGATCACGTGCGCCAGCCCGGGGGGGCAGACAAAGCCAGCCGGGGTGTTGAAGGGCAGGTCTTCAAGATGCCAGGTGAGCAAGTCGCGGGCTTGTTTGCCGGGGTTGGCCGGTGTGCCGCAGACCATCTCGTGGAGGATCAGGCCCAGGGCGTAGATGTCGGCCGAGGGGCCCAGCGTCTGCCCGTGGATTTGTTCCGGGGGGATGTAGCGCGGGGTGCCGACGATGCGCCCGTTGGCGGTCAGGTCATCCCCAGCGATGGGCTGGGGCTCGATGAGGTTGATGACCTCCATCATGTTGGAGCGGTTCATGTCGAAGTCGGCGTGCTGCTCGGTGTCGGTGCTGCCGACGAGCTTGGCGATGCCGAAATCCAGGACCTTGACGTAGTCGTCCTGGTTCTGGCGCCGGGTGAGCATGATGTTGCCGGGCTTCAGGTCGCGGTGAATGATCCCTTGTTGGTGGGCTTCTTCGAGGCTCTGGGCGACCTGACGGGTGATGTGGACCGCGCGCGAGATGGGCATGCCGCCGGGTTTGGACTTCAGTTCGCGGCTGATGGTCGGGCCCTCGACGTACTCGAAGGCCATGTAGAGGATGCCCTGATCGGTCTTGTCGTAGTCGTAGAGGGTGACAGTGTGGGGGTGGCGCAAGCCTGCTGCCAATCGGCCCTCGCGCTGGAAACGGGCCAAAGCCGCTTCGGCCGCCTGGCTGTTGTGGCGCGTGGCGGGCGGCAGCAAAAAGACCTTCAGCGCGACCACGCGGCCGATGCCGACCTGTGAGGCGCGGTAGACGATCGAGAATGCCCCTCGGCCAAGGATGTCCAGGATCTTGTAGCGCCCAAGGAGCGTCGGGTCCCGGCTGGGATCGCGGGCCTGAGCCAACGAAGGCCCAGGGGCGGGCGCTGGCGCCTTGCGCGGGCGTATGGCGCGCAGCCCCGGAGAGCTGGCGGCGCTGGTGATGATCCCATCGTCGTCCAGCGACGGTGCGCTGGAGATGGCGTCAGGGGGAGGGGTCAACGGCTCGTCGGTGTCCACGTCGATGATGAGTTCATCATCTTCCAACTCCGGGAGCAGCTCGTTGTTGTCTGGGCCGGTCATCAAGGTCAGGCCTGCCTGATGCAATGTCTTCTTGAAGCGCCACAACCTTGGCTGCTGTGATCGAGGGCAGCGCAGTGGCACCTTAAATATATACATCTAAAAGTGTAGGAACGCCTCATATAGAGCGTCAACCGTTCAGACGCTATCTACAATGTATCCGTGCGCATTTTCCTTCCTTTGGGAGACTTTCCACCCCCTTGACCCTAAGCTATGCTGTAACCGGGTGGGTGGATGCGCGCACATCCGCGCCGATTGTGGGGCTTTGGCTGGTCTTAAAAAATGCCAGGCCACCTGCACAAAGTGTCCCTGAGACATCGGCAGGCCCAGAGATTTGCATGACTGGATTGAGGAGAGGATGCACAAGGTAGTTCCCCACGGAGGCCGCCTGTCGGCTGTGGCCGGGGTGTTGATGATGGTGGTGTGGTCCGGTGTGCTTGGGGGTTGCGACCTTCTGACCGAGCCCCAGCGCCTGGACGAAGATCCCCAACTGCGTCAGCTCCTTGATGCTGGCTCGGGCGACGAGCCCGACGCCGATGAACCCGATGTGGGCGGCGAAGACACCGACGTCCTTCCGCCCCAGGACTTCGGTTTTGCCTGCTCGCCACAGTGTCTCGACGATCAATTCTGTGGCCCTGGGGGGATCTGTTACACGCGCCGCGCGTCCTGCCGCACCGCCGGCGAGGCCTGCGACCCCGCCACCACCCCCCGCTCGGAGAATTTTGTCTGTGAGAGCCTCTTTGAGGGGCAAATCGGGGTGTGCCGCCAATTGTGCAACCCTGGTGATGATCAACCTTGCCGCAGCGGCCGCAGTTGTCAGTCGCTCCACGGCGAGCCCGATTTGTCGGTCTGTCTGGATGAATGCGGCACCGATGAGCGCGGCCAGTGCGATGGCCTTGATGTGTGTGTCGGCGGCACCTTTGGGGTGTGCCGGGGCATGTGTCAGCCCTTCTCGCAGGGGCAGTGCCCCGAGGGGACCCAGTGCCGCATCTACGACGCCCAGGCCGCCTCCTGCCAGCTTGAGGGCACCGTGCAGGAGAACGACGCCTGCGAGGAAGACACCGATTGTGATGAGGGCCTGCGGTGCATTGGCAGCGCCGGTGGGGAGCGCTGCCAACAAGCCTGCGCGCCCATGGCCCAGGACGATGAGGTCGGGGCCTGCGAGCTTGGCTTTGGGTGCGACGCCTTTGACAACTTTGACCTGGGCATCTGCCGCCAACGCTGCAACCTCTTTGATGAAGAGCAAAGCTGCCGGATCGCCGGGCAGGGCTGCGTCGTCTCTCAAGATCCCAACGGCCTGTGCATCTTCACCGGGCCGATCGCCGAAGGCAACGCCTGTGACCGCAACTCCGAGTGCGCCGGCGACCTGCACTGCGTCAGCTTCAACGGCAGTGAGTCGTCTTGTCGGGCGCTGTGCGACACCGAGGCCGGTGCCGGTCAGCCAGGATCCTGCCCCGGAGAGCAACCCTGTCGCAGGTTGGGCATCGGTATTCTGGGGGTGTGTGGGGACTTTTGAGCCTCATCGGCGTGCGCCGGGCATCAAAAGTGACCTCAATGGGTTAAAAAGCCGTTGCTCCGGAGTCTTGAAGATCGTGTCATGATTCTGGTCTGCCTGTGTGCGCCCTTGTGAAGAGCCCTGTGACCCTTCACCACCTGGGCCTCACGCGGCGCGCTGGCCGCATCAAGATCAACGTCCGCTTGCCGCTTTGGGGCGCGGCGGACCTTTACCCATCGCCGGGCTTGGTCAAGCTCTGGCGAACTGCGCCAATCGGGCAAAAGGCTCCATGCGACGCGAGTTCTGGACCATCATGCTCTGTGCCCTGGGGATCAACCTCTGGGCGCTGCTGTGTCTGATGCCACTTCAACTGGAGTGGTTGGCCGAGGACACCCAGCCGGTGGTGGTGCTGGCGTACGTGCTGCCGCTGATCTTCCTGGTTGGTGGGTTGTCGCTGCGCTGGGTGGGGTTGCTGATGCTGCTCTTCCCGGTGTCCTTTGTGCCGATTTATCTGGTCCTGCCCGAGGCAGACAAGGCCGTGCACGCCTCTTTGAGTGGCTGGCTGACGTTGGCGACCTCGGTGGCCATGTATTTGTGTGTGGCGGGGGTTTGGCTCGACCGCTCTCCGGGGCCGAGGCGCCTCTTTGGTGGGGGCTGGGCCACGACCAACGGCCCGCAGCGCCGCGATGGCAGCGCGCTTGAGGCTGAGCCCACCGCCCGGCCCCCGCTGCGGCGTCACCTGTGGTGGCCCTACCAGCACCACTTTGCGCCCCGCTGGGTGGCGCTGCTGCTTTTGCTGGTGGTGCCCCTCTATGGGGTCAACTTTGCCGACGGCGTCGCCGAAGCCTACACGGCGGGTTTTGGGCAACAGTCCGAACACGCCCAGGTGATGGCCAATCTGATCTTTGTCTTTGTGTGGATCGTGGTGGCGTACCTGTATTTCTTTGCGCCCAGCCTCAACCTGGAGCTGGAGCAGCGCGAACTTGACGTGATCGTCCGGCGTTACGAGGAGCGCGCCATGCGCCGCCCCTCGCTGCTTTGGATCCTGGTGGCCCCGTTGGTGGCGCTGGGGTTGATGGCGTTGCTGATGACCTGGCGAATGGGATGAGGGTGGGATGACGCGACGCAGTTACGTGTACGATGGCCTCAGTTGGCTGCTGATCCTGGGCAGCCTCTTTTTCTTCTTCCAGTCCACGCAGTTTTTGACTGCCAAGGACTATGTGGCCGCTGGGATCACACTGGTGATCGGCTTTTTGGTGGTTCGCGTGGGGGTTGAGCTGGGCAAATTGGCGCTCTTGATGCGACGGCGCGAGCGCGAGGCCGCCAGAGAGGAGGGATGATGCGAGGTTTGAGGCTGAAGATGGGCGCCGGCTTGTGCGCGCTCGGGTTGGGTTTGACGTGGACGGCAGGCTGCCAGGAGCCAGAGGTCGCCGCCCCGCAGAGCATCCCCGAGGCGATCGCCGCCGAGACCGCCCCCAAAGAGGTCATCGCCACCGTCAACGGCCACCCCATCAGCGCCGCGCTGGTCAGGCGCCTGGCCAAGGCCCAAAAACGCCCCGCCGCCGAGATCCTCGACGAGTTGATCACCGCGCAGTTGCTCTATGGCAAGGCCATCGAGGCGGGCTACGCCAAAGACGACGAGATGCTCTTTGCCCACAAGCAGCTCATGGTGCAGCGCCTGCTGGCCAAGGGCATCGAAGAGCCCTTTAGCGAAGAGAAGATCCCCGCGTCGGTCATCAAGGACTACTACAAGGCCAACGAGCCGCTCTACTACGACCCGCCGCTGCGCTCGGCGGTTCACCTGCTGGTCAAGCCCAACTCCGAGCGGTGGAAGCCCGGTGAGCAGGCGCCCGCAGAGGTGATGGCGGCCGCCAGCAAGTTGAGCGCCGCCATCAAAGACGACATCGCCAAGCGCAACGAGTCCATCAAGGACAAAGCCGGTTTTGACGCCGTGATGGCCCGTTGGGCGGACAAATGCCCGCCCGAACTGGAGTTGAAGGTCGAGGTCTTGTCCCAGTTTCCGCGCCGCGAGTTTGGCAAGCCCGAGCAGCCCGGTTATCGGCCCACCATGGTCGAGCCCTTTGCCAAGGCCGCCTTTGAGGCGCCCGTGGGAGTCTTGACCGGTCCAGTGCAGACCCAGTTTGGCCAGCACCTGCTGGTTGTCACATCGACGACCCCAGAGAATCGGATCACGATCAAGAGCGCCGAGCCGGGCATTCGAGAGTTTCTGGCGGGGCGAGAGCGGCAGGTTCAGGCACAGGCATTCCTGCAGGGCCTCATGTCCAAGTCGGAGTTGGCCATTGACGACTCGCTGCTGGCCAAGCTCCAGGCGGACTCAGAGAAGAGTGAGAAGGCCGCGCCGAAGCCTTGAAGCGCTGCGGCAGTGGGACTGGGTTCAGTCGACCACGGGCCAGGAGAGGTTGACCTTTTCGCCAGCGCGGATGAGGTCCACAGAGATGGACTCGCAATCTTTGAGGCTGTTCCAGGCCGCCATGTACTCCTGAGGGCTGGCCACGGAGCGCTTGTTGACCGACACCACCACGTCACCCTGACGAAGGGCGGTGCTGAAGTGTTCGGCGCCTTCGGGGGTGAAGGCCAGCACGCGGTAGCCGATGAAGCTCTTGCCTTCAAAGGCGGGCTGGATCTCGATGATGTCCAGGGGGTGGCGCGGGCCGTGTTTCAGGAAGGCCTTGATGGCCGAGCGGCGCACCGCAGGTTTGCCGTCCACGCTGGGGCCTTCGGCGACCGGGCGACGTGCGGCGTCCGCCGTGATGGGCTCGCCGTCTTCGTCGTACTCAACCCCCACCAGGTCGGGGTTGTACCCATCCACCACGGGAGGGCCGCTGGGGACGTTTGCGAACTCGTGAAAGCGCTCGCCCTTTTGAGGGGGGTTGGCCACGGGGGGCGCTTGGCCCGCGTTCGGGGCCGGGTCAGGTCGCGCGCTGTCGGCGTTGCAAGCCGAGACACTCAAAATCAGCGCGATGCACACAAGCCACAGTGAGCTTTTCATCGACGTCCTCCGTACGGGCCTCCCTGGCCATCCTGGCGTGTTTTGGAGCGCCCTCAACATCCTTTGCCGCCCGAGGTGCCCGACCCCATCAAGGGGTCAACAAGGCGGCTTGAAGCAAAACACACATCGGCGTCGACTATGGCCCATCCGTCCGACAGGTCAAGTTTTGTGGATTGTGACGCGGGTGGGATCACTGACCAAAGGTGGTCAGGCCCTGGTTGACGCGCTCGATGCCCGAGCGGATCTGGTTGTTGAGGTTGAGGCTGTCGGCCTCGATGCCGTCCAAAAGGGCGTCCAGGCTCTGAAGCTCTTTCTGCATCGCCTCGTAGTCGCTGCGGAACTGGCGCTTCTCGTCGGCGGTCATGTCCTCGTGGGCGTCGGCCTGCTTCTTGAGGTCCGCCACGGTGACGTTCCACTTCTCGACCTGGTCGCGGGCGCGGGCGTAGTCCTCGGCGATGTTGGTCGCCTGGGTGGGCAGGTGGTTCTTGAGGTTGACCTTGAGCGTGGCCACCGAGCGGATCTTGACCTTGATGAACTTCGCGATCTCGTCGTCGTACCGCTTGGAGAGGTCCAGCAGGGCGTTGAGCGACTCGCCCTGGCAGAGCTTCACCGCGTCCTCATCGGTCTCGATGTTGGTGGAGACCTTGCCGTCGACCGCACCAGCACCGGCGCTCGCGTCGGCCGCCGTGCCCAGCGGGGACTGGAAGCACTCGTTGAGCGCCATCCGCAGCAAGTCCGCGTCAAACTCCTTGGTGTCCACGGTCAATTGAGGCAGCGCCTCGATCTCGCCCAGCGTGCTCTTGAGCATGTCCTGGGTGTTTTGCCAGTCCGAGCGCAGGTCGCTGTTGAGCGCGCGGGCGCTGTCGAGCAAGGGCAGGACTTTGGGTTTTTCGGCGTTGCCGCCGCACGCCACCAGCGTCAACGCCGTCAACAAGAGCGCGGCGCGCACAAAGGTGCTCAAGGTCAATCGAATCATCGCTTGTCTCCCAGCAAACAAGGGTCTCAAACCGCCGCAGAGGTGTCGGGCGGCGGTGTCCATCATCGCATCTTGCCTGACTTCACCCCGAGGAGGGCCGCTGCACAGGGCCTGCGCATCCACTGCCAACCACAGCGGGTGGGGCAGAAGACGACGGGCACGGGTCAGCGTTGAAGTCGGGTCGGTGGCCTGGACAGAACCCTTCTGATCCAAGGCTTCAACGACCTTTTGTAAATAGACAAGACCCTGGCAGGCTGTCAATCGGTCCCGACCAGCGCGGTGCTGGGGCGCGTTCTTGGGTTGGGGCACCGGGAAGTTCAGGCAGTGCGCGGTGGTGGCCACAGCGCTCTGAGCGGCCACACCAGCGCCGCCATCAAAGACAACGCCCCCACGGCCATCAGCGCCGCTGCCAACGTGTGGCGGTCGTCGGCCCACGCGCTCAAACCCAGCAAAAGCGACACGGGCGCGGCCAACGCCGCCCCAAAGAGCGCCGCGTGACGGCGGTGTATCCCGTCGGCGGTGGCAACCGTCAGGCTCCAGCCCAGCGGCCCAAAGAGCAGCATGCAGCCGATGATCCAAACCACCGGACGCACATGGCCAGCGTCGTCGACCCCAAAGAGGAGCGTCAGCCCCACCGCCAGACCTCCAAAGAGCCCAAAGACCCCGGCGCTGTGCAGGTAAATCCGCCGCAGCACCCACCACTTTGGCAGCGGCAAGAGGCGGTAGGCGTCCAGAAAGCCGTCCTGGGCGTTGTGGCGCGCTTGGTTTCGAGCGGCGCGCAGCGGCGTCTGGCTGCGGTTGGATGGGGTGATGGACGCCATCAAGCAGAGTGTGATGATGCCCACGTCGGCCAACATCAAATGGAGCGGCGGTGGATCGCCCTTCCACCACTGGACGCCCATAAAAAAGAGACCAAACGCCAGCCCAAGGGCGGCGCCCGGGGCGCTGTCGCGGGCCAGCGAGCCCCAGAGGGTGGCCCTCATGCGCGCCTCGGGGCCAGGGGAGGGCTCATGCAGCGGTTGACGCCACGTGCCCCAGACGCGGCGGCTGGGGCCGGCGAGCGGTGCCGCCGTCCCCAGAATGCTCGCTGTGGTGGTCATCGCTCCGAGCAGCAGGGGCGCCCACAGCGTGGTGTGGGGCGACGGCGCCAGAGACATGGCGCCGTAGAGCGCCCAGGCCCCGGCGGCCATCGCCGCCACCGTCACAAACCATGGCGCGCGCTGGGTCAGCCTGGGGTTGTGAAGCAGTGGCAGCAAGGCGCAGGCGCCAAGGAGGATCCAGGCGGCGGTGATGGCTGCGTCGCGGTGGCCCAGCAAGAGCGCTGGCAAACCCAACAACGCCAACATGGTGCCCAGCGTGGCCCAACCCGCGCCCAGCTCTGCCGCGGTGCGCCCGCGCAGGCTCATGGGCAGCGCTGGCATGGGCGGCTGAAAGGCAAAGAGTTGGCCCTGGCTTTGGGTCATGTGCGCTATGGTAACCGCGATCACCATTTGCAGCATGGGGATGGCCAGGGCGTTGCCGATCGGCGCGCGCCAGGAGAGCCCGGCCCAGAGCATGACGCCCAGCACCGTCGCCAGCGGCCACAGCCGCCAACTGCGGCCCAGCCGAACCCGGAAGTGGTGCCTCAGCGCGCTCATTGTCTGGCCTCCCACTGGGTCATGGCCTCTTCAAGCGTGCGGTGCTCTCCGACGAGGCGGTCGGTGGGACCCTGGGCGATGATTTTGCCGTGGTGGAGGACCAGGAGCGCGTCGGCGATCCGCTCGACGTCGGCCAGCATGTGTGAACTGATCAGCACAGTGCGTTCGGGGTCTTGGACCACTTCCAGTACGCTTTGGAGCAGAGCCCGGCGCCCATGGAGGTCCAAACCGGCGGCGGGCTCGTCCAGAATCAGCAGTTGGGGCCTGTGGGCCAGCGCCAGAATGAGCCGCAGGCGCGTGCCCTGGCCTCGGGACAGGGCGGTGGTGCGCTGGCTGGGGTCGAGCTCAAAGCGCTCGGTGAGTGTTTTGACGAGCGCCGGATCCCAAGACGGGTAGTAGCCCGAGACCATCTTGAGCAGCGCGCCGACCTTCGTGTCAAAGACCGACATGTCGTCGCTCATAAAGCCCAGCCTGGTGCGGACCTTGGTGGTCTGATGCAGTGGATCCATGCCAAAGACCCGGACGCTGCCCGAGTCCGGCCCCCAAAACCCTGCCAGGGTCCCCAGGAGCGTGGTCTTGCCTGCGCCGTTGTTGCCCACCACGCCCACCACCTGGCCAGCGGCGACCGACCATTGGGGCAGCTCCAGGGCAAAGTCGCCCCGGCTCAGTTTGAGGTTTTGCACTTCAATCAAGGGTTTCACCGGAGGCCTCCGTGGTTGTGGTGTGGGGGGTTGCACGGGCGCCTGACAGCGCCCGGTTGACGTGTTCTTGAATGTTCTGCGCGCCAAGGCCCAGGGTCAGCGCCCGCGCCACGGCTTGCTCAAGGCCCTCGATGGCCTCCTGGCGGCGTGCGCGCTGGGAAGACTCCACGACGCCGCTGGCGACAAAGGTCCCCTGCCCCTGACGACGATGCAGGAGCCCTGCAGTCTCCAACTCTGCGTAAGCTCGCCGGACCGTGATCAAAGACACCAGCAGGCCCGAGGCCAGTTGGCGCACAGAGGGAAGGCGCGTGGCTGGTTGAAGGTGTCCCGCGCGGATGAGATCGCCCATTTGGTCGACGATCTGCCGGTAGAACGGGACCCCTGAGGCTTGGCTGAGCGCGATCGGGGGAATGTCTGGGGGCTGTGCCATGGTCACCTTTTGGGTGTGCGTCACTCTGTTGGTGTGTATGACTATATACACACTAACACACTTGTGCAAGCACACATCGCGCAATGTGCGCCTTGGATGGGCGTTGGGGCAGCGTTCGATTGTGTTGGGAGGCCGTGGTGGGCGGTCTGGACCGAGTGTCGCTGGGTCTGGTGAGGGGCGCTGCTGGCGTGGCCCCCATGGGCGTGTTAGTTTGTGTGCGTTGTGGCTGGACCGCTTGATATGTCGAGTCCGGTCCTGTCGAACTCGACGGGGGTTCTGCCGGGCGCCGTGGGCGCCGTGTGGGGTTTGAATGGTTGAGGTTTACAACACGATCGCCGGGCTGCGTCAGGTTCTAAAGCAACGGCGCCAGCAAGGGGCCAGCGTGTCCTTTGTGCCCACGATGGGGTTTTTGCACGACGGTCACTTGTCGCTGATGCGCCTTGCCAGAGAGCGAGGCGATGTGTTGGTGGCCAGCATCTTCGTCAACCCCACGCAGTTTGCCCCCGGTGAGGATCTGGAGGCCTATCCCAGGGATCTGGAGCGCGATCTGGCGCTGTGCCAGTCCGTGGGGGTGGACATCGTCTTCACCCCCGAGCCCTCGCAGATGTACCATCCAAAGGCCTCGACCACGGTCACCGTGGCGAAGGTCAGCCAGGGGCTGTGCGGCACCTCGCGTCCCACCCATTTTCAGGGCGTGGCCACGGTCGTCACCAAGCTCTTCAACATCGTGCAGCCCGATGTGGCGGTCTTTGGTCAAAAGGACTACCAGCAACTGGCGGTGATCCGCCGGATGGTGCGCGATCTGGACATTCCGGTGGAGATTGTGGGCGGCGCGATCGTGCGCGAGGCCGATGGGCTGGCCATGAGCAGCCGCAACGTGTACCTCTCTGAGACGCACCGCGCCCAGGCCACCGCGTTGGTGGGGGCGCTGCGCTCAACCAGCGCGCAGGTCGATGGCGGCCAGCGCAGCGCCGAGGCGCTCTTGGAGCACGCCCGCGGGTTCATCGGGCGCCACGCGCCGGCAGGGCGGATCGATTATGTGGAGCTTGTGGATCCGCTGGAACTGACCCCCGTGGTCGGTGACATGGGCCACGGCGGTGCGGTGATGGCGCTGGCAGTGTTTTTTGGCCAGACGCGGTTGATTGACAACATGCACCTGGGGGCGCCCTGAGCGCATCTGTGGTGGTGATTGATGACGGTGAGCAGAATGAAGAAGGTGTGGATGGTGTTGGCGCTGGCGGCCCTGGTGGCCCAGGCGGGGTGCGGCGAGGACGCTGAAACGGACGATGGGTCGTGCAGCAATACGCGCTCGTTCCGCACCAGCGGGGAGATCGGCGGTGTGGACGCGGTCGAGGTGCGCAGCGCCGACGCCGGGACCCTGGACCGGGACACGCCCTTTGGTTCGCTGACCGACAACAACATCACCATCGACATGGGTCAGGTGGAGTTTGCGGTCTCGGGCTCCGATGAACCCGAGTTGCGTGACCGCGTGCTTTTTTTCCACACCAACGTGGCCGACCCCGAGGGCTCAAATCTAAAGGAAAACATTGGCCGCCGCTTCAACAGCGGTGTCGAAGACGCCGATGTCTTGACCGTGGTCGCCCCGGCCGATGGCTCGACGTACTGCGATGTGGAAGAAGGTGAGATCTGTGTGCGTTTTGGGTTTGACGACACCGGCAACGGTGAGCTGAGCCCTGGAGACGACGGCGTCGTTCATGAGGGGATCGGTGGCACCGTGCGGGTCAAGGAACTGGCTTCGCGGCGGATCGCGCTGGTGTGGGACATAGAGTTTGGTCCCAACATCTCCCGTTTTGGGGATATGACCGATGGGCAAATGGAAGGGTGCTTCGACGCGGCCCAGGGCAACCCTGTGGCCGGTGCCACGCCCTTGGAGGCGTTGCCTTGATCCAGGGCCCCATTGCTTGCTTACCCCCCAAAGCTCATCTATAGAATCGATGCTCGCCCTGGTGTGTTGAACCTTCAACAAGGGCGCTGGAGAACGCGGGCATGGCCAACCTGTTCGACAAGAGATTCATCATCAACACCGGCAAGGGTGGCGTCGGCAAGACGACCATCTCTGCCGCCATTGGGCTGGCCGCCGCGCGCCGGGGCAAGCGGGTCCTGCTGCTGGACCTGGGCGCCAAAGAGCGCATTTCGCGCATTTTTGGCTCGCGCCCCCTTGGCTACGATGAAATCGAGGTCGAAGAGAACCTTTTTGCCGCCCACATCACCCCCGACGTGGCGCTCGAAGAGTACGCGCTGATGAAGCTGCGCCTGAAGACGATCTACAAGGCCGTCTTCGAAAACCGCTTTGTGCGCTCATTCCTGCGCGTCATCCCTGGCCTCAACGAGCTGACTCTGCTGGGCAAGGCCTGGCACGAAGAGCAGGCCGTCGATCCCGACACCGGCAAACCCGTCTGGGACATGATCATCGTCGATGCTCCGGCCACCGGTCACGGCATCTTCTTCTTGCAGATCCCCGACGTCATCACCGGCATGATCACCTCCGGGCCCATGTTCCGCGAGGCCTCTCAGATCAGCGCCCTCATCCACGACCCCGTGCGCACCGCCCTGAACCTGGTGACGCTGGTCGAAGAGATGCCCGTCAACGAGACCATCGAACTCAAAGCCCGCGTCGACGACGAACTTAAGGTGCCGCTGGGCTACGTGGTGGCCAACTCGGTCTACTCGCCGGCCTTCAGCCCGTCCCAGACCCGCGACGTGGACACCGCCAGAGAGCGCTGGCCCAGGGACGGCGGCCCGGTCGATCGCATGCTTGAGGCGGCCACCTTCCGCCAGCAGCGCGTGGAGCTTCAGCGCGGCTATCTGGAGCGGATCGACCGCGAGATCGACCTGCCCCAGCTTCGCATCCCCTACTATTTCACCGAGCGGTTCGACTTTATGACCGTCTCCAAGATCGCCGACCAGATCGAGCGTCAGGTGGCCGCATCCAAGCGCCCCAAAGGCCATCAAGGCGCCGCCATGCAGTCGGCCGGGGAGGGCGCATGATCAGCGGGGTCGAGAACCTCAACGGCATCGTGGAGCAACACCGCATTGTGGTCTGCGTGGGCAGCGGCGGGGTGGGCAAGACGACCATCTCGGCGGTCGTGGCGCTGCACGCGGCGCTCGAAGGCAAGAAGGTCCTGGTGTTGACCATCGACCCCGCCAAGCGGCTGGCCAACAGTCTGGGGGTCGATGCGCTGGACAACGAAGCGCGCCAGATCCCCCTGGAGGCCTTCACCGCCGCCGGCCTGGAGCCCAAAGGCGAGCTTTGGGCCATGATGCTCGACATGAAGCGCTCCTTTGACCACCTGGTCGACCGCTACGCGCCCGATGAAGAGACCCGGCGCAAGATCTACGACAACAGCCTCTACCAGTACTTCTCCACCAGCATGGCCGGAACCCAGGAGTACGCCGCCATGGAGCGCCTCTTTGAGCTCTATGAAGAAGGCGACTACGACCTGATCGTGCTGGACACGCCGCCGACGGCGCACGCGCTGGACTTCCTTGACGCCCCCAACCGCATGGCCGACGCCGTGGAGCGCTCGGCGCTCCAGTGGATCTACAAGCCGTCGCTGGCGACCCGCAAGCTGGGCTTTGGGCTCTTCAACATGGGCACCAGCTACGTGCTCAAGACCATCGCCCGCTTTACCGGCTCCGAGATGCTCGACGAGCTCAAGACCTTCTTGCTGAACTTCAGCCACATGTTTGAAGGCTTTCGCTCGCGGGCCGACAAGGTGCGCAAGATTCTGGCCAGCGAGGTGTCGGCCTTTTTGGTCGTCACCAGCCCCGATCCGATGACGGTGGACGAAGCGCGGTTCATGCAGGCGCGCCTGCTTGATGAGTCGATCCCCTTTGGGGGCTTCATCGTCAACCGCGTCCACAAGCCCTATCTGGCCCGCGAGGCGTTGCAGACGCCCGCCGCCGAGCTTGCCCAGCAACTGGCGGTCTGTCTTGGGCGCGATCCCAACGACGGGCAGATGGAGGACCTGGGTCAGGCGCTGATCCAGAACGCGCTGGACTTCCAGACGCTGGCCGATCTGGACGCTCAGACGCTGCGCGGGCTGCGCGAGCGCACCGGCAACCGCACGCTCATCCGCCATGTGCCCTATTTCAGCCGTGACATCCACTCCTTTGAGGGCCTCAATCAGGTTCGGCAGGAGCTTTTTGGCCAGTGAGCGTGGGGGCGGCGCCCTCTTGTGTTCACACCACGGCGCGACAACGCCGATGGCGATGTTGTCAGATGTGGCGCAGTGACCCGTCTGTGACTTTGGGCTTTGGTGGGCGGCTGTGGTGGCCGCACCTGGCCCGATACAGGCAAGGACGCCACGCATCGGCGCGTCCAGGAATCCTCAGGGAGAGGCGATGAAGATCAAGATCAACAACGCAGTGGCGGCGGCGACGTTTGCGCTCTGTCTGGGGGCAGTGGCCTGCGGGGGCGTCCAGAAGCCCACCACCAACCCCACCGGCGAGCAGGTCAAACCCCCTGTGGAAGAGGTCGAGCTGGATCCGACCTTGATCAAGAGCGACGGCAACGACGGGGGCAAGACCGAGGTGGTCGAGTCCTCGGACGTTTTCAAGAGCGCCCAGAGCGCCTTTCGCAAGCGTCAGTACGATGAGGCGCTTAAACACTATGCCGTCATCATCGAGCACTTTCAGGACAGCGACTATTATCTGGCGGCGCTCTACAACTCGGGGCTGGCCTACGACTTCCTCAAGCGCCATGAGGAAGCCTGTCAGATGTACCGCCGGGTCATCAAAGAGTTCCGGGGCCGCTCAGAGGCCACCGACGCCTTCTTCCGCCTGGCGGCCAGCCTGGGAGAGTTGGAGCAGCACGCCGAGGTCCTGGAGGTGCTCGACGAGACGGTGGAGCGCACCGGCTTGACCCTGGCCGACCGGATCGAGGCTCAGACCCGGCGCGGGGACGCCCTTTATGGTCTGGGCAAGTTCTCCGAGGCCGAGGCGGCCTATCGCCAGACGCTGATGACCCACAAACGCGCCGATCCCGACAACGCCCTGCCGGACGACTCTTATTTTGTCGTCGGGGCGCAGTACGGTGTGGCGCGCGTCTACCAGCGCCTCTTTGAGGACATCAAGTTCAAGCTCCCGGTGGAGCGCATGGAGAAGGATCTGGACGACAAGATCCAGCTCTTTCAGCAGGCCCAGGGGCTCTTCATCCGCACCATCCGAAAAGGGCACCCCTATTGGACCACCGCCTCGCGCTACCAGATCGCCAACATGTACGAGGCCTTCTACGCCGATCTGTTGGCCTCTGAGATCCCCGAGCTGACCGATGAAGAGGCCGAACTCTACTTTGAAGAGCTGCGCGAGAAGCTGCGCCCGCTCATGGAGCAGGCCCTGCAGTACTACGAGAAGACGATCATCCTCTCGGAGCGTCAGGGGGTGGACAACGAGTACACCGAGCGCACACAGAAGGCGCTGGAGCGCCTCAAGGGCTATTTGACCGATCCCGAGGCGCAGGCGCGGGACGAAGATGCGGTGCGCGCGGGTGAAAACGTCGGTGGTCTGGGTGATGACGCGCCCAAGCCCCCCGCCCCCAAGCCGATGGGCGATGGAGAGGGCGATGAGAAGGACCCCGACGAGTCTGACAAAGACGGCCCTGACAGCATCAAGATGCCCAAGCGCGATCTCCAGCACGACAGCCACCGCCACGGCGCTGGTTGAGCGCCGCCGCTTGGCGATTCCTGCTGCGCTGGCGAGCGCCTTTGGAGTGGCTGGGTTTACCGGTTGAATTCTGCGAAGCGCTGAGGGGTTTCGGCGATCATGGCGCCGATGAGGTGCCCTTGGACCCCGGTGACGTAGGCGTACATCCAGAAGGGGATCATGGCCCCGCACAGCCCCATCAAGATGCTCCCGGCGCCGAGCGCTCCGGCAAACATCATGCCCATCAACATGCTGCACCCTGTGATGAGGGCGGCGCCTGTGGCGGCGATGAAGAGGTAGCGTACGCCGCCGTTGAGGATGGCCGTGGTGACCTTCAGGGGGTTGTACATGTCCAGCATGCTGTCGCCCAAAGCAGCCACGGTCAGCGCCATGGGCAGGTAGAGCAGCGCCACCAACATGGCAAAGATGAAAAAGAGGGTGCCAATGGGGTCCAGGTCCGTGGTGACCTCAGGCGAGCCGGTGGTGGGTGGTGGTGCGTCCGACGTGCTGGTGGCGTTGCTGACTTTGCCGTCCTTCATCACGTGAACCACGCGCCGTCTGGGGTCGACCATGACGCGTTGGCCTTCTGAGTTGGTCAGGACCTGGGCGGGGGACTGGGGTCCGAGCACGACACGCTGACCGTTGGTGTCAAAGAAGTCATCGTCGGGGTTCCAGGGGCTGACCCAGGGGCTGTCGCCAGCGGCCGGGGCCTCTTGGCCAGCGGCAGCGGTGGGGGCTTGGAGGCTGGTTTTAAAGACCCGCGTGGAGGCGTAGCCCGGCAGCGCAAAGAGCGCCAGCGCCAGGATGGTGATGCCAATGCCTCTAAAGAAGAAGTCTGTGGCGACGTCCTTGTTGGCCCCTGGCAGGTCGGGGGCGGTGAAGTGCCCGTGGAGGCTCTGTGAGACCGAGGCGGCGAAGTAGGTCCCCAGCATGCCCGCAAAAGTGAAGACGGCGAAGACGGCCGCCAGGAGCTTCAGGAGCATGCCCGGCGCGCTGGTGATGCAGGCGGTGAAGAGGCACATGGCCGTCAGGATAAACTGCCATGCGATGCCGCGGCCTCTAAACGGCGCGATGAGCGCCTGGGGAACCGAGGGCCAGAACTGGACCTGGACGGCCTGGGGCTGCATCGAGGGGTAGAGTTGTTTGGGCAGATTGGGGTTGGGCATCTGCCGTGGGCGCGTGGGCGCGGGGGCCAGCACTGGCAGGTGGCTAGGGCCGTCGTCGACCAGTGCCTCGGTGGGCAGGCCCGCGCCGAGGCCGCCGGGCGAGCCTGCGCTGGGCAGTGGGGCGGGTGACGGGGTGCTGTGGGTTTCGGGGGAGAGGCCCAGCGCTCTGGGGTCCGAGTCTGCCGTCATGGCAAAGGGGTCGGCGTTGGCGGCTTTGGTGTTGTCAAAGACCAGCTTGGACTCCTGGCTCTCGTCGACCAGCTTCAGGGGTTCATCATCGTCGTCAAAGTCATCAAGGCTGTCATCGAAGTCATCGTCGAGATCATCGTCGAGCAAGCCATCATCGAGTCCCGGGGCCAGCGGGTCTTCGTTCAAAGGCGCGCTGGTTTCCAGCGGGGGCTCGTCGGCCAGACGCAGAGGTTCATCGTCTCCGGGATCAAAGTCCATGGAGATGGCCCCCGAGTGCTCTCGGGTTGAGGCCGGGGGCGGGGCGTTGCCCAGCAGGATGTTCTCGGCCGCCTCGAAGTCTTCGGGCTTGTAGAGCCGGTCGATTTCAAGCTGGGCGGTGTTGTTCTCGATGACGAACTCTTCGTCGTCCGCAGGCCAGGCGCCATCGACGGTGATCCCCTCGGTGGGGGCGACCTGTGGTGCAGCGGCGTTCTGCTCCATGTGCCAGTCATCAAAGCCGTGCTGGATTTGCATGCCCGAGCCGGGTTTGGGCCGTCTCCTGGGGCCAGGGGGCGGCTGCTTGGGCAGGTCTTCGGTCTTGAATAGCTCGTTGCGGGCGCGGACGGTGTCTGAGGTGACGTCGTGCCCGGCGGCGGCTTTGGCCAGCAGCGCCTCCACTTGGTCACCCATGTCCATCGATGGGTCCCATCCCTGGGAGGGGATGTGGCCAAAGGGGTCTGCCGGGGCGTCGGGTTGGCCCAGCGGCGCCACCTTCAAAGCGGGATCAGAGGGGCTGGGGGCAGGTTTGACCAGGTTGGGCTCTGGGGCGGCTGCGGGCTCGGGGGCCTCGACCGCCTTTTGGGGGCCTGTGTCCGTGGGGCGTTTGCGCCTGCGGATGGAGGTCGAGGGGGTCCCCGGGGTCTGAATGGCCCGCTTCTGGGGGCGCTTGATGACGGGGATCTCTCGGGTGGTGGTCTTGACCCGGCCAATCTGGGTGGAGCGTGATGATGGGGGCTCTTCGGGCGGCGCGTCGGTGACGATGGGGGTCTTCATCGACATCGGCGGCGCGTCGGTGAAGAGGGGGGTTTTCATTGGCGGCGGCGGCGCGGCGTTCTTGGAGGTCTCGGGGGACTTATCGACGCGCACCTGGGCGCCGATCTTGTGCAACGTGCGCACGTAGTTGCGCGCCAACTCCTTTGAGGCGCCGCGTTTGACCACCACCGGCATGTTTTCCACAAAGCGCCGTGCGGTGTTTTCATCCACACCGAAGGCGCTCTTGAGCCGCTCCAAAGGCGGCCTGCCATCTCCTGTGAAGTCAGGGTCAAAGCCTTCCAACACAATCGTCAGCCCGGTCGTGGGGTGATCCTGCTCACTCATTCACGGCTCCCAGGGGGTCTTCAATGGTCTTGCCATCGCTGAGATTAACCGACCGCGCAGACAGAGTCACGCTTGGAGCGCTTGACTGCGTTGCGGCGATGGCTCAAGACCTGGGCTGTGGATGGTGGGAATGCGGGCGCGGTGCCGTGCGTCTGAATTTACAACAGGGAGCATCGTACGCACCATGGCCAATGTCATCGCCCTCATTTTTGTCATCGGGTTGGTGGCGGTCGTCGTCTCTGTCATCCGCAAGCGCAACGCCAGTCCTCAGCGCCGTCTGGTCAAGGACTTCAAGCGTTTGCGGCGCTTGATCCTCGATGGCGTGCCCAAAGCGCATCGCCAGGAGGCCACGCGGCTGCTCGACGACTGCCAGCAACACCTTGACGCGCTCTTGAGGGCCAAGGATCAGCATCGGCTCATCGGTCAGATGGCGGGCGCAGCCCAGGAGCTGACCGGGCACCGGCTGGAGGGCGGTGGTCAGGACGCCGTGGAGGCCTTTGACCGCCAGGTGGCCAACGACCTGTCGTCTTTCTTTGCCTCTTTGGCGCGGATTTCGACGGTCATCGGGTTGCAGCGCGATGAGGCGTTGGTCTCCCTGAGACAGTTTACCGAAGAACTCGAAGATCAGCGCGCGGCGCTGGTGGAGTTGACCCAGGCGCTGGCCACCCCCACGGCGGCCGCCGCCGTCAGTACACCGTCGCCGGCCCAGCAGCAGGCACGGCGGCGCTAGGGTGTGTTTGCAAAAGAGGACCGAGGCAGGCGAGGGTGATGGCATCGAGGCCGAGGAGACGAGCGCAGGCGGGTCTTTGACCCGTTGAGCATCGATGACGACGGGATCGGTGTCATCGGGCCGCATGTCGATGGGATATTTTGCAAACACGCCCTAAGACGGGCTGATGAAGGCCCGTCCTGAAGCAGACTCAAACCAATCAGACACTGACCGCCGGCGGTGCGCACCGCGCCAAGGGCGTCGATGCACGATGAACGTGGAGGAAGAGGACTCTATGAAGACCACAAAGAACCTGCTGGCGCCCTTGGCCGGTTTACTCTTGATGGGCTCGTTGACCGCCTGCGGGACCGAAGACATCCCGCCGGGCCACAAGGGCTTTATGTTTGACCGCACCGGCTCGCTGGCGCTCTACACCGGCGGCTCGGGCCTTCAGGAGGACGTCGTCCTTGGCCCTGGCACGCACTACACGGGGATCTACGATGAGGTCCGCGATGTGGACTGCAAGGACGCCCACGCCAAAGAGGCCATTGACGTCCTGACCAAGTCGGATTTGACCGTTCGGGTTGATCTGCGCATCACCTACAGCGCCGACTGCACCTCTCAGGCGCAGTTGGTCAAGATTCTTGAGCAGGTCGTGGCCGATGACGGCCGCACGGTCGTGCCTTCGGCGCTCTACCAGCGCTACGTCCTGCCCATCATCCGTGAGGCGCTGCGCAACCGCCTGGCCTCGGTCACCATCGAGCAGGTCAAGAACGTCCGTCAGGAGTTGCGCGACGGCATTGAGGCCGACCTTCAAAAGAGCATCGACAAGCAGGGCAGCCCCATCCTGATCAAGATCCTGACGGTGTCGGACATTGTCTTGCCCGAGGAGATCGTGGCCAAAAACCGCCAGATTGAGTTGGCGCGCCAGGAGGCCGAGCAGGAGCGCGAGAAGCAAGAGGCGGCCAAGTTCCGCCTGGAGCGCGAGCTCTTTGAGGCCCAGGAAGAGCGCAAGGTCCGCAAGGAAGAGGCAGAAAAACTCAAGGAGATCGCCGAGATCAACGCCGAGCGTGACAAAAACGTGATCATCAAGAACGCCGAGGCCGAGCTTGAGGCCAAAAAACGCGAGGCCGAAGGCATCGCCGCGGTCCGCGCCCAGATCTCGGGTGAGTATCTGCGTTATCTGTCGATTTTGAAGGACGCCGAGGTCCGCAAAGAGATGGCCACCAGCATGTCCCAGGGCACCAAGTGGTACGTTGGGCCCGAGTTCCTCATCCCGCCAGGCGGCACAGGCAAGGTCTCGGTGTCTCGCTGATGGCAGGAGCGCGGGAGGGTCAGTCGAAGTAGGCTGACTCGACGATCTTGCGCACGGCGTCGCCGTGTTTCTCGATGTTTTCGTCGCTCAGGGCCGTCTCGATGGTGACGATGGTGTCATCGACGACAAAGATGGCCACGGCGTACTGGTAGGGCGTGCCGCCGTACTCGGTGGTGAAGGTCATGATGCGCCCGGTCATGTTGCGGGTCTTCATCTCGCTGTCGTCGAGCAGGTCGTAGCCCTTGCCCTCGACGACCTCTTTTTTGAGCGCCTTGTACCAGAAGTCCAGCGAGCCTTTCTGGTCGTTGTCGCGCTCGCGCAAGACGACCACGGCGCCGTCAGGGTTGACGGCCTTCCAGTCGTAGTCTTTCCAGGCGATCTCTTCATCGGTCATGGCGACAAAGTCGCCCGGGAGGGTGAATTGTGTGTTGGGTCCGCAGCCGACCAGCAGCGCCGCCACAGCGCTGAGGGCGGCGATCAAGTGGATCTTTCGCATGGATCAGTTCTCCTGTGGTGCGTGGTTCAATCGAGGACGGAGCCGACGTGGTAGTCCTGGAGCCACCGGAAGGGCAGCGGGACGCGGGAGCGCTCGACGCCGGGCTGGCGTTTTTCCAGGGTCAAGGTCACGGTCGAGAAGGCGGCGCGGTCGCGCAAAAAGCGCATCCGGCCCTTCATCCGTTCGATGTCGCCGGTCAGGCGCGCCAACTCTTTTTCGATCGCCAGGGAGGCCTCGACGGTCTTGGCGTCCTTGAGCAGCTCGATGTAGCGCTCGCGCAGTTGTTGGGCGTTCTTCATGCGGATTTCCAGATCAAAGAACTCTTCGGTGACGTCGGTGCCGACGACGTTTTTGTAGGAGACCATGCCCAGCGCCTCCAGCTCGGCCACGAAGGTGTCGAACTTGGCCACGGGGATGCGCATCGTCAGGGAGTTGCTGGTCGATTGCTGGACCCAGCCGCCATGCTTTTTGTTCAGTTCGCGGGCGGTGACCAGGACCTCATCGACCTTGAAGACCAGCAGGCCAAGCTGCGCGTCGTAGATGATCATGCGCTCTTTGGGGACCGGAACTTCGTCCTTGGCCTCACCGGCGGCGGGGGGCTCTTTGGGGCTTTCTGCGGCCACCTTCTTGGACTTGGCGCCCTGCTCCAGGCCTCCAAGTCGGCCATCCATTTCGGCTTCTCCCACCTCGTCATGGAAGTACAAGCGAGCGTCTGAGCTGGCCGAAGTGTTGGCAAAGTCAGCTTCGGCGGGCATGTTGACGGCGTAATTGCCGCCATAGTCGGCGCTTTTTTCGGCGTAGCCCGCGCCGGCGCAGGCCGAGGCGAGCAGGGTGACCAGCGCGCAGAGCGCCAGCAACCAAAGAGGTCGATTCATGATCTCTCCGAGTCAGGGGTGAGGTGCTTGTTTAAAGGGGTTGAAAGGCACCTCGGTTACGGAACAAGGACAATGTCGATCGGTTCGGTCAGGACCGTGGACATGCTCCACTCATTGGAGTTCATGGGGACGGGGTTGAGCCCGTATCCCACCAGTGAGTAGGTGGCTTCTGGGTCGTAGGTGACGTCACAGCGCGCCATGCGCTGCTCGTGGTCATCTGGCGTCCAGAGCCAGCCTCTGACCCAGCCATCGCCAGGCCCAAGGAGGACCTCTTCGGCGGGGCCGGTGCCAGGGCAATCGGGCATGAAAATCCATGGTTGACCGTCTTTGTGGATCCCGACGGGAAAAAAGTCGCTGTTGTGTTCGGTGCGCACCCTCAGGACCTGGGTGCAGCGGTTGCGGACCTCGTAGAGGACCCCAATGTTGTCCTGCTTGAGTGTAAAGACATTGCTGAACGCTTCAAGCGTGTAGGCCAGGCATCCGTCCTCGCCCTCCACCGTGAAGGTCGGCATCATGCCCATGTCCTCGGGCTGATCGGGCACATCGGGCGGAGGCGCGTCGGTGTCCTGGTCCTCTTGCATGAAGGCGTCTGGATCGGGTCGGACAAAGCTGTCTTCCCGGAAAACGTCAGCGCCGGAGCCAGTGTCTTCCGGGCCCGCATCTTCGGGAACCTGATCGTTTCCGGGGCGCAGTTGATCGGGCAGCCGGGGGACAAAGGGCACGCCCTGCTCCTGGGCCTCTCCCTGGTCTGTGTCGTCACACGCCGCATAGAGAGGGCAGAGCAAGATCGCCAGGAGCACCGCTGTGCGACCGGTGGCCCGTCTGTGACGAGGCTGGCGATTGGTGTGTTGCCTTGGAGTGGACATGATCCTGCCTGGTTGGGGGACAGTGCGCAGCCTGGGGCATGCAAAAAGCTTAAGCCACCGCTGCCTGTGAGGCAACCAAAGGGGACGCACTATTACTCTTATTATGATGGGTGGCCTTGTGCGGGGGGGGCAGAGCGGTTACGCTATGGGGCATGAGCTGAGCTGGCATTGGGGCGTGCTTGCAGACACGCCTGGAAGGTGAACGAATCCCGCATCAAGCAGACACGGCCAGATGAAAACATACATGTTTGAGAATGCGCAGGCCCTGGCAGCGGCCAGGACGCGCGAATCTCCAGCAGGCGGTGGTGCCAAGCGGGATGAGACCTTCGATGCGTCGCTCATTGGGCGCCTTGGTGCGTTGGGAGACCAGCTTGAGCCCGAGTTGGCCGTGCTGCGCCAGCAAGACCCGGTGCTCTACAACCGCGCCATCCGCGCCATGCAGCGCGTCTACGGCAGCATGGGGATCGCCGATCTGCACGATCGGGTCAGCCGCATGGCCCCCGACCCCGAGGTCAAGCGCCGGCTTGAGGGCAACGAAGGCCTCGCCCTTGAGCGCAAGGCCAACATCGACACCCCCACCGAACAAACCCGCGAGACCGCCTACCAGCCGCCCGATCCGCTTGAGCAACTCAACACCAACGCCGCCGCCACTGGGGCCGATGGCCAGCCTGAGGGAGAGGGCGAGCCGTCACTTGAGCCCCTGGATGAGCGGATCCGCCAGATGGTGGAGGCCGTCACCGGTGAGTCGCTCGGCGAAGTGAGCGTGCTTAAGAACGACCCCAAGGCCGACTCGGCTGGCGTGATGGCGATGGCCGAAAAGGGCCTGATCCGCCTGGCCAGCGGCACACCAGGGACCGACGATCCCAAAGGGCTGCTGGTGCAGTTGCACGAGGCCGCCCACATCCTCCAGTTCAAAAAAGACGGCAACGGCCGCAGCGGCGGCTCCCCGGTGCAAGCCCTTGAGCGCGAGGCCGCCGGTGTGGCTCAGGCGGCGCTGGCCGGCGCCCGGCAGACCATCGAGCAGTCGGCGCTGCCAGGGTTCATGCTCAACTTCACCGAGTTGACCGACGAGCTGCAGCAGACCTGGGACAAATCCAAAGAAGAGGCCACTTCGCCCATGGCGGCGCTGGCCAAAGAGCCGCCCCCTGGGCTCGGCACCGACCCCAACGCGCTGACCATCGAGGATGGCGGCGCAGAGCTGGACGGCAAGGGTCTTGACCCCGAGCGGGCGGTGGAGGACGGCAACACCGAGTTGCCGGTGGACGACCGGCTGCTGCGCGCGGTGGACAACCAGACCGACGCCGACATCGACGCGGCCGCCAAAGAGCGCCCCGTCAACGTGCCCGCAGAGGCCAAGGGGACCGGCAACCCGCAAGGGGGCACCGACGCCAACGCCAACGGCGAGCAAAAAGGGGATCCGGCCAGGGACAAGGAAGAGCTGGACAAGGCGCAGCGAGAGATCAACCAGGCCATCGAGCAGACCTTCGGCAAGGGGCTGCCCGTTGAGGCCGGCACCGCGCCCGAGGTCAAGGGCGACATGACCCCCGCGCGCCAATCTCGCCAGCGCTTCCAGACCCGCTCCGAGGCCGAGTTGACCAAGGGCAAGGGCCAGACCAAAGAGGACTTTGGCGAGAAGCGCCTGGAGCCCAAGAAGGATCCTTTTGACGGGATCGATCCTGAGCTTGATGGGATCGAAGTGCCCGAGGTGGCGGTCGATGAGTTGATCGACCAGGCCAAGGTCGACAAGGTGATGAAGGACGACAACGTCGGCACGGCGTTGACGGAGATCATCGTCGTTGAGCCCGACAAGCTCGACACCTACCTGGCCGGCCCCAAGGCCAACGAGCCCGAAAAGAAGCGCCTGGAGATCGTCAAGCAGCGCGACGACTCCCAAAAACAGATCCTGGAGGCCCGCAAGGCGTCGGCAGATGATCGCAAGCAGCTCATCGACCAGGCCACCACCGACATCGACGCGCAGCGCACCCGCTGGACCGCCGATCAGGACAAGCTGATCGGCAAGCGCCGCAACGAGGTCGACCAGCTTATCGAGCGTCAGACCACCAAGGCCAACAACCGCAAGCGCAAGGCCCAGACCGACGCCGACAAGCTCCTGCGCGACGCCGAGAAGAAGGCCAAAGACAAAGAGTCCCGCGCCAAGAGCAAGGCCGAAGAGAAGAAGAAGGACGCCGAGGGCGGCAGCTGGCTCTCGCGCGGGTGGGCCTGGATCAAGTCCAAGGTCAGCGCCGTCAAAGAGGCCATCACCAACCTCTTTAAAGAGGCCAAGAAGGCCGTCCAGGCGCTGCTCAAGCGCGCCAAAGACGCCGCCGCGCGCGTGATCGACGACGCCACAAAGTTCATCAAGGGCTGCCTGCGCTTCATCGATGACAACCTCGACACCATCATCTCGATGTTGCCCGATGAGCTGGCCAAGCTTGCCAACAAGCACAAAAAGGAGATCCGCGACTTCCTGGCCAAGTCCCAGAAGGCGCTCGATCACTGGGCCGAAAAGCTCAAGCAGGGCCTCAACAGCCTCATCGACGCGCTGGAGTCGGCGCTCACAGGCTTGCTCGACATCATCAGCGGCGCCATCGAGATCGCCATGGAGGGCCTGGAGGCCCTGATGGAAGGCGACCTGATGGGCTGGCTCAAGCGGCGCTTCCCGAAGGTGGCCGAGCTGCTCGACAAGGGCCTCGACGGCATCGTCGAGGACCTGGGCAAGTCCTTTGGCGACTGGATGACCGAGATGGTCAACGGTCTGGGCCTGGACAAGGCCGCCGAGGCCTTTGGCTCGCTGATGGACGAGACCCACAACGGCCAGACGGTGCTCGAAGGGACGCTCGATGGCTGCTGCGAGTGCTTCAAGAAGGTCCTCGACGCCTGCATGAAGGCTTTTGAGGGCATGCTCAACAGCCCCATCGCCCAGCAGTTCAAGAGCTGGGTGGAGAGCTTCAACCAGGCCTCCGACAAGGTCGGCGTCGAGATCCTCGGCAGCGTCTTTGACGTCCTCAAGACCGTCGGCGGTCCGGTCTACGACTTTGTGATCGCCGCCTCCGACATGGCCAGTCAGGCGATGGACGCGCTGGGCAAGATTGGCCAGACCATGTGGAAGCACGTGGCCACGGCGCTGGGCATCGATCCGGCGCTCTCGCCGCTTGAAGCCCTCAAAAAAGGCCTGCAATCGCTGTGGGACACCGTCAGCGAGACGGTCAAGCCGCTGATGGACGCCATCAAGGGCGCCTGGGAGTGGATCAAGAACGACTCGATCCTGGCCCCGCTCTTTGACCTGATGAAGCAGGTCCCCAAGATCGTCCAGTCGCTGCGCTCGTTGTGGAACGCGATCACGGCCGACCCTGGAGCGTGGCTGGCCAGCGCGGCTGAAGAGCTTAAGAACACCATCCTGGGTCCGGTCATGGACGGGCTCAAGACGGCCTCCAAGATCGCCGCCGAGGCGGGTTCAGCGCTCAACAAGTGGGCCACGGGGCTGATGGAGAAGCTGGGCGTGCTGGGCGCGTGGCAGGCTTCCCAGGGCTTCTTGCAGGCGGTCGTCGCCTCGGTTCAGTCGGTGGTCAAAGAGGTCACCAAGGGCCTGGGCGACCTGAGCAAGAACGTCGGCAAGGCCTTTACGGATCTGGCCAATGGCGCCCAGGGGCTCTACGACTACGTCAAGCCGCTGATGGACTTTGTGGTCGGCCTGACGCTGGCGCTGACCGCCACCGCCGGGGGCAACATCTTTGCGCTGCCGCTCTTTGTGGCGGGCAACGTCTGGCGGCACGTCCTGCCCGAGTGCTACAAGGGCCCGCTGATCGACTTTGTGCTCGACGCCTTCATCAAGCTGGTCGAGTGGTTCCCACAGCCGGCCGAGATGAACTTCCTGGGCAAGGCGCTGCGCTCGGGTGTGCTGGGCTTCCTCAAAGAGATCAAGGGCTCCAGCGAGGAGACCAAGGTCAAGGCCATGGACACCGTCGCCCGGCTGCTCAGTGGCGACGTGGAGTTTATGGCGGGCTTTGTGGTCGGCCTGGCCAAGGGCGTCTACGAGGGCACCGTCGGCACGGTGGTCTTCCTCTTCCAGGCGGCCGCCTGGCTGGTCAAGCTCGGCTCCAAGCTGGTCACCGTCCCGCTCTCGATGCTCTTTGGCGGCGAGGACAAGGACGCCGACGATCCCGACAGCGGCAGCGACAACGACGCGCTGGACAAAGAAGACGACGAGGACAAAGAGGACGAAGAGCCCGAAGTCGACACCGAAGTCCAGATGGAGGCCGACGAGGTCGAGGGCGACACGCCCGACGAGGACGAAGACTGGGACGGTTCGGCGATCGAAGAGGTCGAAAACGACGACGGCGACACCGACGACGTCGATCAGGACGCCGACAAGGAGCAGGACCAGCAGCAGGACACTGACCCCGGTCAGGAGCCCGACGCGGGCGGCCCGGAGCCGGTCAACGCCGAGCGCCCCCCGAAGTTCCCCGATGGTTTGGGCAGCGGCGAGGCGCTCTTTGCCAAGATCTTCAAAGAGGGCGTGACCCGCGAGGAGATCGAGGGCTTCATCAAGGCGCTCGGCGGCAGCGTTGAGACGGCCGCCGGGACCATGGGCCAGGAGGGCGCCAAGAAGCTCATCGCGGCGCTCAACTCCGAGGGCGCGCTCTACGAGTTGGGCAAGACCATCGGCACCGTGGTGGGCATGATCGCCGTTGAGGTCATCCTGGCGGCGTTGACCATGGGCGCCTCAACCGCCAAGACGGCGGTCAGCGCTGGGGCTCAGGCGCTCAAGGCCATCACCAAGCTGGTGCCCAAGCTGGCCAAGATCCTGCCGAAGCTCAAAAAGGCGCTGGCGCCAGCCTTCAAGGCCTTTACCAAGCTCAAAAACGCCTTTGGCCGCTGGGCGGCCAAGATGCAAAAGTATCTGGACGACCTGTTGCTTTGGGCCAAAAACAGCCTGCGCCGCATGGGCAACAAGTTGCGTGGCAAGGGCAAGGGTCCCAGAAAGCCCCGTCGGCCCAAAAAGCCGCGCAAGAAGCCGCGCAAAAAGCCCGGCAGCGAAGCGCGCCGCATCGCCCTGATGGCCGCCCACACCGGTTGGCGCAAGGCCAAAGCACAGTCCCATTCCAAAGTCGTCACCGAGGCGCAAATCAAGTCTGTCCTGCGCACCGTCAAGGTCAAAGCCAAGCCCGGCAGCGTCAAACTCTCCCTGGTTCGCCGCCGCTCTACCTGGAAGGTCAAGGCCGTCGCCCGCAAAGGCGGCCGCACCGGCACCGCGCGCGTCGGCAAGGGTTGGATCGCCAAGGACACCAAGGGCAAGCGCTGGTTCGCCGCCAAGAGCCTGGCCACCTTCAACAAGACGCTGGCCCAGAAGACCGAACGCGAACTCAAACAGTGGGGCCGCTCCCAGGCCAGCAAGAGCAGCACCTCTGGCAACGACGCCTCTGCCCTCAAGACCCAACTCCAGCGTGTGGAGCAAAGCGGCGATCAGCAGCTCACCAGGCGCCTCAAAGGCGTGGACATGAAGCTGGAAGTCCAGCGCGGCACTGGCGGCAAAGACAACAAAAAGATCGTCAAAGGCATCATCGAGCCCAACTACCATCAGTGGACCATCGAGATCTACGAAGAAGATGGCTTGGAGGCCGTGGCTCAAGATGTCCGCACCCGCAACAACCCAGGGCGCTACAACCAGCAGCTTGCCTACCTCCAGGGTCTGGCCGAAAAGCATGGTGTGAAGGTCAAGTTTGACTACGGCCAACGCTCCGGTGGGTTCCCCGAGTACATCGAAGCCACGTTCAGCGACGACGGCAAGACGCTCAAGGTCTTCTCCCACCGCTGGGACTCGGCCAACAACGACACCACCGGCTCGCTTTCAAACCGCACCAAGCCTGCAGGCACCGGGTCGCGGCCCCACGATGCTCTCTCGGCTGGGGATTGGCGCAAAGCGTTCCAAAGTTCTGCGGGTGGCACGATGCCTGCTGCCAACTCCCAAAGCGTCAAGCGCATCATCGCGTTCTTTGCCAAAACCAGCGGCATGGCTGTTGGCGATGGGCTCAGTGAACAGCCCTTTGATGGTCAGGCTCATGGCGAAGACAGCGCCTTGAAGCGCCATGACAACACACGAGGCGCCAACAACAGCGATGTGCACAAAACCGGCGATCAGTACGGTGATCCGCGCGTTGGTAATGTCACGGTGGGTGAATACAGGGGTGAGGCTTTTAAAGACATGAGCCGCACCGACATTCAGCGTGCCATGAGGGCTCGTGCACAATTGGCCGTTGTTTATGCCAAGCGCAAGATCAACAGCATGTGGGGCAGTGACAGTGGTTTCACCAGCGACATGTCATCGTTCTCAAACAAAGCACAGGCACTTGCGCTCGTAGACGCTGCCCATGCCTGGATCAAGGCCAACCGCATCAACGTGCCGCCCTGATGTTTTGGAGCTCTGCCTGTGACTGTGTCCAGCAAAACACCCTGCTGTGCACTGCGAGCGTTCTGCCCAAATGCTAAAAAGCGATCAGACTTTGCGCGCCTTGATTTTATGGCTATGTCACTGAGCCCAAACGGCCCGCTGACACAGCAATATACGATTCCATGACATATTTAAGCCATCCGCAAAGCATGCACGACGCTTTGGAAGGCTGCCCAGTGCTTTTGCCTCGCACGTTGCGCGTGGGGTTTTCATCGGGCGAAGGGCCGCGCGTCAAAGCATTGGTTCGCCAGGGGTATTTTGATCGGCTTGAGGCGCTGGAGGTTGAGGCGAGCGCGGATGTGCGCCTGATTGAGCGCGTGCTGCGGGCTTCGCCGCGCTTGCGTCATCTTGAGCTTGGTTTGGTTGAGGGCGTGGAGAGCTTGGGGGCTTGCCCAAAGCTGGAGACGGTGCGGTGGTCTGTGCCTCAGGGGGATTTGAAGGCGGCGGTGGGGTCGCCGCTGCTGCGCGCGGGGGTGGTGCTTGAAGTGGTGGGGCTTGCACCCGCCCAGCTTGATGCTCTGGGAGAGTTGTTGCCGTCGTTGCGTGGGTTGGGCTTGTCTTGGCAGCACGGTGCCCACGGTCGCCTTTTTCGGTGTTTGGATGCCCATGGCAGGGATTTGCAGACGCTGGCGCTGTCTTGCGATCTGACGCGACCGGAGAGCGCTGCGTTGTGGTCGGGGACATGGGGGCAGTTGCGGCGCTTGAGTTTGAGCAGCACGCACAATGTGGGAGCGGCTTGTTTGGGGGCGTTGGAAGCGCCCAATTTGGAGTCGTTGTGTCTTGAGCGGGTGACTTTGAGTCAGGGGTGGCGGTCTGCGCAGGGGCTGGACCATTTGCGGAAACTGATGGCGACGGGGCAGGACGATTGGGAGCCCTTGAGGTCTGTGTTGGTGCAATGGGGGCGGCAGCTTGTGGCGTTGTCGTTGGGCTTTCGACAGGGGGTGCAGGCGCTGGATGAGGCTGTGTTGGAAGCTTGTCCTGGGTTGTCCCATCTGGTTTTGGGGCAAGTGGAGCTTGGCGATGAGGTTTGTGGCGTTTTGGGCGCTTGTCAGGGGCTTCGTCGGTTGGGTTTGCAGCATTGTCGGGTGTCTGAGGCGTCGTTTTGGGAGGCCCTGGAAGGGCTGGACGCTTTGGAGTCTTTGTCATTGCGGCATTCTTGGGTGGGGGAGTGTGCACCTTTGGAGCTGTCGCCACGGTTGGTGTCTTTGGAGGTGGTTGCTGGCGGGATGGATGGGGTCTGGCTGGCCGAGTTGTTGGAGGCGGCTTCACGGGGGATGCTGGAGCATTTGCGTTTGGTGAAGTGCGATCTGGGGGACATTGAATCGCTGGCACGTCTTTTTTCGGGACTGAAGCGTTTGGAGATTCTTAAGCCCACGTCCCTTTATGGGGATGCGCTGCGTGGCTTGGAGGAAGTGATTGAGGGCCTTGTTGTGGCAGATTATGACACTGCGCCAGAAGGGTTTTCTCAGTCGATGGCCAATTGGATCAAGACGGTGAGTTGGCCTTGTCTTGAACGTCTGCACGTCCCTCGTTGGCTGGAGTTTGAGGCTTTGGCCCAGGCGCTCTGCAATGGGCAAATGCCCCGGTTGAACGATGTGCGCTGTACGCGCGCTGATATAGGGTCTGTTGAGCGTTATCTAAAGTCTGATGCTTCTCCGTTGTTGGGTTGTTTGCAGCCCGGTCCTGGTTTGTCCAAGCGTTGGTTTGTGTCCATCGTGCAGCCCAGGTGGCCGGGAACCAACGTTGAGCTGTGAGCGGATCTGGCTTTTGAGTGTGGTGTGGTGACGTTGAGCCTGTCTTTGATTGCTTTGTGCTGAGCGCGGTCCATTGGAAAACTCGAGTGTTTCAGTCCTGCGTGCGTTGTTTCATGGTGTTCCTACTGGGCAAACCTGGCGTGCGATCTGCGGCTGCATCGAAAAGCTTGATGAGGGGCTCGTCAAAGAAGGCCTTGAGTACGCCGCTGCTTGTTTGGAGGACTGGCCTGATGCGCTGCGCACTGGAGAGCTTGTTCAAGCGCCCACAGCGCCCTGGTGGCCATTGGTTAGAGCGGCCCGAGGTGGGCGGGGCATTGACCTGGAACCGCTTTTGCCGTGGTTGTCCAACATCACCATCCTCGATCTCAAAGAAAACGTCGTTGCATGTGCAGGGGCACGGTTGTTGGCCAACTCTGCGCATGTGAAGAACGTGCTTGTCCTCGATCTCCTGGAGAACGTGGTGGGTGACGAGGGGGCGCAGCTCTTGGCCTCGTCGCCGCATTTGAGTCGCCTGACCATGCTTGAACTGGGCGGGAACGAAATAGGGGATGAAGGCGTCAGGGCACTGGCTTCATCGCAATGCCTGGGCAACCTCGAAGTCTTGGGGCTGGGCGGGAACGAAATAGGGGATGAAGGGGCCAAGGCGCTGGCTTCATCGAAGCGCTTGAACAACCTCACCAAGCTCGACCTCAAATGGAACGACATAGAGGCAGAGGGCGTCAAAGCCCTGGCCACATCACGGTGCCTCGCCAATCTCTGCGTGCTCAACCTCGACTGGAACGAGATCGGGAGTGAAGGGGTCAGCGCGCTGGCAGCCTCAAAGATGTGCTCAAACCTCATTGCGCTTGCGCTCGAAGACGTCAAAATGGGGGACAAGGGCGCCAAGGCGCTGGCGAACTCGCCGTATTTGAACAAGCTTGAAACCCTCGTTTTGGGCGACAACAAGATTGGAGAAGAGGGTGCAAAGGCGCTGGCTGGCTGCCCTGGTTTGAGCCGCCTGACCACGCTGGATCTGGAAAGAAACAATGTGGGTGCCGAAGGGGCCAAGGCGCTGGCTGCCTCCCCTCATTTGAACGCTCTGTCTGTGCTCCTGCTGAATGTAAACAATGTGGGGGACGAGGGCGCCAAGGCTTTGGCCGCCTCGCAGCATCTCACCAGGCTGAGCACACTCGATTTGAATCTGAACGACATTGGGAGCGATGGCGCTGAGGCGTTGGCGTCATCACAGTGTCTGACAAACTTCAGAAAACTCGATCTTAGTTGGAACCCATTGGGAAGCCAAGGTGCAGCAGCACTGGCATCATCGGCGTGCTTGGAGGGCGTGGTTGAACTCAATTTGAGCACGAGCCAACTCGGGGATGAGGGCGTCAAGGCGCTGGCGGCTTCGCCACATCTGGGCAAGCTTAAAGTGCTTGGTCTACACGACAATGGGATCGGCCCTGAGGGCGCCAAGGCCCTGGCCAAATCTGCGTGTCTCGACAACCTGACTGTGCTGGATTTGGAACTGAACTTGCTCGGTGATGAAGGCGCGGATGCTTTGGCCTCATCAGAGCACTTCAAAGACCTCACCAAACTTGTCTTGGAGAGCAACCAGATCGGGGATGAGGGGGTGAAGGCGCTGGCGGCTTCTTCGAGTTTGAACGCGCTGTCCGTGCTCTTTCTGCAGAACAATGGGATTGGTGATGAGGGCGCAAAGGCCTTGGCCGCTTCAAAACACCGCGCCAATCTGACCTGGCTTGGTCTGAGAGACAACAAGATTGGGGATGAGGGGCTAAAGGCATTGGCGCTGTCGGAGCATTTGACCAATCTTGTGGAGTTTGGTTGCGAGGGCAACCCTGCTGGACCCCAATGGGCCAAGGCTATCGCTCTTCGTCTGCGCAAAGGCCTGCCGTCAAAGTGAGGTTTGCCAATCCTGAGGGGTTATGACGCAGCGTTGCGGATTGTGGCTGTCGGCGGGTTTGTCGTTCAACACCACACAAGAGGTGGACGCGGTCCATCAGCACTTGGAAGGTTTGTTCGGGACCCCGCTGCGCGCAGACGATGACAACGGGATGGCGCTCTTTGTGGGGCAGTCCTTTGGGTTTGAACTGTGGTTTCGCCACTACGCAATCAAGGACGCCGGGCGCGCTTTTGTGATGCGCGCTGATACCCCCCTTCACCTGGCGGCCATGGACGACGTGGATCCCTTTGACTTCACCGGCCATTTTTTGCGTTGGTTTGCCCAGCAAAGCCCCTTTCCATGGAAAACCTCCGACGCCTCCTCCAACCCAAACATCCAGTGCTCATTCAAAGTCCCGCTTGTGTCCGCCGTGGCCAATGACGATGACCTCAGGCAAACGCTCGGTCGCTTGCTGGGTGTGGCCTGGCAGCCAGGCAGCGGCGGTTGGTCTGGACAAGGCTTTGGTTTTCGCCTCTCCCTTCGCAGCGGCCAACATGATGATGGGTCTGTGACCTGGTTTGAGGGTGTTGGGCCCACAAACGGCGACGAGCCCCAGCCCGTGGACATTTCCGATCACTTTCTGCTGTGGTTTGCAGACGACGACTCTGGCCAGCGCCTCTTGCGCTGAATCCACCACGCCCTGCACATCGCCAAAGAGATGATGGACGAACTCATTGCTGCCCTTGAGCACCGGCTTCTTGCCCCAACGCGCCACCCAAACGCCAAACTGACCGAGGCCCTCAGCGGCATCCACCACGGTCCATTGGCATGGGAGACGCTCCTCAAGGCCGGGCTCCTGCCCCAGGACTTCCAGCCCTCGCCTCAACGCCTCTTTGGCACTTTGGACACCAGACGCCGTCGCCCAGGATCCGCACGGGATGGGGTTGAACCCGAGCCTCAACCCCCATCGATGGATGCTGTGCTGACTTTTGCCGCCGATCCCTCCGGGCTTTTGGTCGCCGAGCGTCTGGCCATCCAGGTGCAAGAGCGGTTGGTCCCCTGGGGGGCCGAGCCCTCAGCGCGGCCAATCCACTGGTGGAGCATCAACGGCCTTCGCCCGCGCTCACTGACCCAAGGAGCGGCCCAGATGTGTGCCGTGTACTGCCTGGAGGGGGCTTTTGAGGACAACGGTGAGGATGTGGAGGGGCTCGTGCCTGAAGGAGCCCGTTCCTGGCCTGCCTTTGTCAGAGAGGCCGTGGTGTGTGGTCTGGGGTGGCAAAGGGCGTCCGAACTGGAATGGGAGGTCTCTGGGAGGTTTTGGGCACCTTCAGAGACTGTGGGGATGGCTTTTGGCGACTTGCCAAACCCATTTGAGCCGTGGTTGCGTTTGTGGGCGACCGGTTATCTTCTAGACGCCCAATTCAACGCCGAAGAGCAGGCCTGGAACTTTTATGCGCCAGCACTCGGCGCCAATGTTCAACGCCTTTAGAGCCCTCGCTCCCATGATGCTTTGGCTGTCTGATTATACCCGCCGATTTGAAGGGAGGAGTTTGTTGCAGGCCCAGCCCGCGCAACTGGCCGCCCTTTTGTCTGGCCGCCAGCCCCCTGACTGGTCCAGCGTCCGCGCGCTGCGCATCGACGGATCGCTGACAACCATCCCAAACCTCCTAAAACTTGCCAGTGACGGCCACCTCGCGTCGATTAAACGCCTGGAGTTGACGCCCGCTGCCAGCCCCAAGGGCCTCGAAGAGGTCTTTGGGGCGTTGCCCAGGCTCAAATCGCTGCGCTTGGAGCGGAACCCCTCACTTCCGAAACACCTTCAACCCCTGGAAGACCTCCGTTCCCTGGAACTTATAGGCTGCCCCGAAGCTGTCTCCACCACCGCCCTCAAGCTCGCCCCAAACGCATCTCGCCTTGTCCTCAAAACCAGCGGGTTCACCGCCGATGTCAATGCAGGCCTGGGGGCCATTGTCGCCAGCAGGCCGTGGCGGTCGCTGGCGCTGGCCGCGATCTCTTGCGACCCACAGACCCTGGCGTCGCTCCTGACCCAAAGCCTGCCCGTCTTGGAAGGCTTGGCCCTCCATTGTGTGTCTGGCCTGCGCGATGGCCGCTGGATGGACCCGTTCCAGTGGCAGAACCTCCAGAGTCTGGCGCTGGAGAACATGGAACTCGACGCCCTGACCGACGCCCTTCCACCCCAACTGCGCTTTTTGAGCCTGAACCGCTCCGCGCTGCGCGACGGCCAGGGCCTTCGGTTCCCCCAGAGCCTCAACGCCTTCGACGGCCGTCGCGCACACTTGCCCCAAGCCTTCTTTGAGGCCCTCGATGCTTCGGAATGCCGTTTGGAGCGGCTGGCGCTTGCCGCAGGACCCCACGAAGGCCCCTTTTTAAGCCGCCTGACCCGCTCACCGGCCTGCCCGCTTAAAGAAATCCATCTGGGCGGCCCTCATCCATCGCACTTTGGCACCAAAGGACAGTGGCAATCGCTGGAGCAACGGACGCATCTGCCGTCCCTCCAACGCGTCGAATGGGGCCTGGGTTGGGAGGTGGACGACACTCTGTGCCAAACCATGCTCTACGGCGACGGCGCGCCCGTTTTGGAGCACTTCAGCATGGAGTCCGGGAATGCCTTCATCGAAAACCCCGCGGGCCTGCCCTTTTCAACGTCACTGCGCCACCTCCACATCCACGCCAAAGGCCCCTTTGAGGTCGCCGCCCAGGCCGAGCCGCTGGCGTTGGAACACCTCGAACTGCACTGGGTCGACCTCGAAGACGGGGACTTTGAAGGCTTTCTGGCCGCTTGCCCCCACCTGAAGTCCCTCACGCTCTACGCCGCCCAAAACTGGCATCCCCAGGCCCTCCAGGCCCATCTCCCCATGCTTGCCCCTCACCTCCAAACGCTCACCATTGAGATGGTCGAAACCGACTCCCTCTTTGACCACGAGGTCGAAGCGTTGGCGCAGACCCTCGGGGCAGCGCTGACCCAGGGGCCTTTCCCCAACCTCAAGACGCTGAGGCTCGGCCAGACGCCCGTTGCCCTGGAGTCCTTCAAGCGCCTTATCCAAGCTCGCCATACCCCCAAACTCCAACACCTGTGCTTTGGACCCATCCCTTTTGACACAGGGCTCTGGGACTTTATCCAAGCCGAAGTCGGACCCGATCTGCAGACGCTGGACGTCAGCGCCGATCTCTGGAGACCACAGCTCCAAGACACCCTGCGCGCTGCCAGATGGCCGCACCTCATGGTACATTCCACCGTGTAATGCCCCCGAACTGTGGGGACTTTGCTGTGCATGAGAAAGGGCACGGCGCTGCGGTGGAGCGGAAAAGCGTGTTTTTGGGGCTTTGGGACAATTTTCAACAACCGCTGGGCTGTCCGTTGGAGTGGGAAGAGAGGTCTTCCTGGCCTTTGAGCGGCGATGGAGCGCCGGTGGGGTTGCGGGTCGATGACCCCACGGCGAGTTTGGACGACGTGTCGGCGTGGCTGAGCGCGCACCCTGAGGTGGTGCATGTCGAGTTGCGGCGCGTGGACTGGTCCAGCGGAACGTTGGCGCTCGAAGGGCAGCATTGTCCCGCGTGGTGGACCCTGTGGTGTGTGCCTCCAGCGGTGTTGGAGACCATGTTGCTGGCCGACTGGATGGAGACGGTGCGTGGTCTGTGTCTGGAGCGGTGTGAATTGGAGGGAAGCTGCGCGCTCCCGTCAGGCACCCAGCTTGGGGCGCTTGAAGACTTGCAGGTGCGCGGGGGCCGCTGGAGTCTGTCGTGGACCCGCGCGTTGCAGGCCGCCTTGCCTCTGACGCTGGAGCGTCTGGCGTGGCTCGAATGCACCGACCTGGACACGCTCGATGCCTTCCTTGAGCACCTCCCCAGCGCTCATTGTTACAGCTTTGCCCGTTGTCGTCTGGATGGACCGCGCCTGGAATGGATCGCGCAGCGCTCTCAGGGCGCCTTTGGGATTGACCTGGGACACACCGGTGTGGGCGCCGCCCAGGCCATCGAGCACCTTTCCAGGCCCCAGGGCTGGTCATGGCTTGGCGTGGCCGGTCTGGGCTTTAGCGCTGAGGATGTGCGCGCGCTTGCCGCTGCGCCAGAACGGCTCCAAGGGATCTGCGTTGATGCAGGCGATTGGGCACCCGAGGCGCTGGGGGCGTTGCTTTTGGCGCAGGGCGAGCCGGTTTTGGAGCGGCTGTGGGCCGAAGGCGCACGTGGTGTGGACGGGTGGTTGAGTCAGGCTGCGGCGTTGCCTTCGCTGAGGCGTTTGGATTTGGCAGGCAGCGATCTGACCGGGGTGGGGTGGACAGCGTTGGGTCAGGGTTTGGCGCCTGGGCTGCAGTGGTTGGACGCCAGCACCTGTGCGCTGAGCGGTGCCGCTGCTTCGGGTCCGCTGAGCTTCCCCGCGCTGATTGCCCTGGATGTCTCCTTTGCTTCATTTGGGGTCACTCCGGTCGAGCACTTCTTTTACGAGGGCGCGCTGCCTTCGCTGCGCGTGTTGAGCGCCGTCAACCACACCATGGCGCCGCAAGGCACGGCGGACTTTGAGGGCTGGGCCCGGTCGGCCAGGGTCCAGGAGGTCGAGTTGGTGCACGGCGCCAGTTGGGGCGAGCTGGCGTGGGGTCGGGCGCTGGCGGCGCTCTCATCGAGTGTGCGGGTGCTGCGGTGCGCTGGACCAGGGGCGAGCGCGCAGCAGTGGTTGAAGGCCATGCTTCAGCGCCCCTGGCCGCGTTTGCGCCGGTTGGCGTTGGACGAGGTCGTCTTGGAGGTGCAAGACGTCCAGACCCTTATGAAGGTGGCCGAAATGGGCGCGCTGAGGGTCTTGTCGTGTGCTTTTGCGGACTTGGAGGCGCTGGACGTCTTCTTGGAGTGGCCGGTTTTGGCTCAGTTGACCGAGTTGCGTCTGGGTTTGCACGGGTTGGACGAGGATGACGGCGACTTTGTGGCGGAGTTGGTGGCCGAGTGTCGCTGGCTTGAGTCCGCTGCGCAGGTCTCGCTGGAGTGGTAGCAGCGCAGCAGACCTTGCTGCGCTGTGGGTCTGGGTGGTTTTGGGCTGGTGATGATGGGGTTTGCTTCGGCGGCGTTTGCCCAGGGCACACAACGCAGCAGAACGTCCCCTTGCCTGCACCGGCCTGGCCGGCGCAGGGCAGACCGCGTGTTGGGGCCTGTTTGGGGTTCTGATACCTGTCTGCGAAGGCGCCAAAGGTGTTTTGGTGCCTCCCTTTGTGTGTTGATGTCTGTTGTAATTGTGTGCTTTGGGCTCTAATCTCACAGTTGGCGATACGAATGTAAACATTCCCGGTCGGGTGCAATGGAGTACGCGGCCTGGAGACGTTTTGGAGGATAGTTGTGCAAGACCGCACTGTGTTTCTGGCGTGCCTGTGCATTGGTTTGGGCGTGGGCGCGATGTCGGGGTGTTCGGGCGAAGATGGCCTGGATGCTGTGCCTTGTTCCGTGGAGCGCAACGAGGACGCTGGCCGCACGACCATCAACTGCCCTGGCGCCGCGCCGGTGGTCATCACCGACGGTGAGGATGGCCAAAACGGTGAAGACGGCCAGACGTGCGCCATAGAGCGAGACAACGACGCGGGCACGACGACCATCACCTGCCCTGGGTCTGAGCCGGTGGTCATTACCGACGGCACCGACGGCACCAACGGTGAGGACGGCACCAGTTGCACAGCGACCGACAACGGCGACGGTTCGATCACCATCTCCTGTGAAGACGGCACTGAGGTCGTGGTTCGGGATGGTGAGGACGGCCAGGACGGTGTGGACGGCGAGGATGGCCAGGACGGCCAGGATGGCACCCGTTGCTCGGTGTTGGACAACCTCGATGGGACTTTCACGCTCTCTTGCGACGACGGCACCGAGGTGGTCATCAGCGACGGTGTGGACGGCGAAGATGGTGAGGATGGTCAGGACGGCAACAACTGCACGGTGGCCGACAACGAGGACGGGACCTTTACGCTCTCCTGCGAGGACGGCACCGAGGTGGTCATCAGCGACGGTGTGGACGGGGAAAACGGGGAAGACGGCACCGGTTGCACGGTGACGGACAACCCTGGTGGGACCATCACCATCTCCTGCGAGGACGGCACCGAGGCCACGTTCCGCGACAACTCCCCGCCGTCGGCCCCGACGCTGGTCATTGATCCGCCCGATCCTGCTCCGGGCCAGCCCCTCAACTGTCTGGTCGAGGCGCCGTCGGTGGATCCGGACGGCGACGAGGTCTCGGTGGCCTTTGCCTGGTTGCTCGACGGAGAGCCGACCGAATTCACTGGCCCGCAGCTGCCCGGCGGCCAGACCCAGGCCGACCAATCCTGGCAATGCGTGGGCACGCCCACCGACGGCGCCGATGAAGGGCAGCCCGGCAGCAGCCCCGTGGTCAACGTCGTGGAGCGCTGCGCCCCTGGCGTGGTCTACAATGCGCCCGCCGAGGACATTTTCTCCTGTTTTGGGCCCGCGGTCCTGGATCTGGTGACGCTCTGCGACCAGCGCACCTGCTCCAGCACCAACCAGACCGGCTGCGAGACCAGCTACCAGTTGGTGGACGTGGCGGTTTTGGATGTGCGCGAGGATCAGATCGACTTGCGGGCGCGGACCACGGGCTTGACCCCCGAGGATGATTTCTTTGATGCCAGGGTCAACTTTGGCAACGCGATGTGCATCGTGCGCTTTGATCCTCCAGAGTTTGTGGAGAGTCAGGCTGTGGCCAACATCATCCGCCAGAACGGTCAGATCACCATCGACGTGCCCCCAGAAAATGTCCAGGTCGGGATCACCGCCAACGACATCACCATTGAGGGTGTCACGCCCCAAGACGCCTTCATCTGCAACAGCATCACCCCCGAGCAACTCATTGGGTTGATCGGTCCGGGCATCTTCTTTGAGCTTGGCCGTGAGATGGGACGCGCCATCGAGGCCAACTTCAGCGATGAGTTGGCCCAGTGCGGCGAGCTTGAGGTGCCCTGATGGTGGTGCGCAGCGGCCATTCGTGCCGCGTTGCCTGACACCACACCTGGTCAGGTGTCCTGCGTCACTGTCACTGAGCGCGCCAATCGAAAGCTGACCGTCAGCGCTGGCAGGTAGTGTGGGTGCCAGACGTAGTTGGCCGAGCGGCAGCGTTTGACGTCGCCAAACCAGGCGCCGCCTTTGACCACGCGGTGCTTGATCCCTTCGAGATGTCCGGTGTCGGTGCGGGCGATGCCTTGTGCATCGACCCACTGTCGCCCCCTCCAGGCGGCGTCCTGGCAGAAGTCGGCCGCCAGGCCGCCTTGTCCGCGCACGCCGTAGACCCCTTCATCGTGTTCAAACTCGTGAACACTGACCACCTTCTCTTCATCAAAGGTGCCTTGGACGCACGTCAGCGACAGGTCCATGAAGTCGCCCCATGGGTGGATGCGCCGATCCACGCCTCGGGAAGCTTTTTCCCACTCAAGCTCTGTGGGCAGGCGCCAGGGTAGGCCGGTGCGCTGGGCGTACCACCGGGCGTAGGCGGTGGCATCGTCGTGTGAGATCAGGATCACCGGCCAGTCCGGGTCCCACAGGTCTCCGGCGGAGTCCACGGTCAAGAAGAAGCCCCGTTGGGGCTCAAAGCCGTAGACCATGACGCCGGGATCATCGGGGCGCGCGCCGATCTCGCGGGGGGCTCTGGCTTTGGCCTGCTGGGTGTCGCCCTGGGCGTGGAGGGTGTTGAGGAAGTCCAGGTATCGGCCGTTGGTGACATGGAAGCGGTCGATGACAAAGGCATCGACCCAGGCGCTGCCGGCGGGTTGGCTGTCGGCGGCCCCGGGGTCTCCGCCGTATGCCACGGGGCCTGCGGCGACAAAGATCTCGTCGGTGCCCAGCGTCGCTGCGGATGGGACGTGGACGGGGGTGGGGTTTGGAGCGCCGGGGCGCTGGAGTGAGGTGGTGCGTTGGCGTTTGATGACAAAGGGGTGGCGGATGTCCACGCCGTTGTGATGGATGAGCAGGAGGTAGCGGCCGATGGGCAGTTCGAGGTCCAGCCAGCCGCCGGTGTGTTCTTGGAGGACCGGGGGGACCAGGCGGCGTTGGTGCAGGACCAGCTTGGCGACTTTGACGGTCGCCTGGGCGGGGCTGACTTCCAGGCGGAGGTGTCCGGTGCCTTGGAGATAGGCGGCAAATGTGCCGTCGTCGTGGAGGCGCAGCTGTGCTTCCAGGCGAGCAGCAGCGGCACGATCGTTGCGGGCTTCTGCGCGTTGGTGTTGTTGGTGGTAGAAGGCGGCCAGGAGCGAGGATGGCTTGGTCCAGTTGGGGTCGGTGTTTTGGGCTTGTTGGAGGGTGTGGACCAGCACGACCTCGTCTTCATCGATGCTGCGCTCCAGAACTTCGGCGCGATCCTGGGCTTGCCACAGGGTGGCGCGCTGTGTCTGTGAGGGGGGCGTTTGTTGGAAGCTGGCTTCGAGGGCGGTGTTTTGCGCCGTGAGGGTGTCCAGTGTTTTTTGGTTGCCTGCCAGGCGCGCTCCGATGGCCTCGGCCTCTTGAACCAGTCGGGCGGCGTCCTGGCGAAGCTGCGCGCCGGTCAGGTAGGCGTCGAGCGCCTGGGCCATCTGGTTGGCGTCGGCGTAGCGGTCCTGTGGGTCGGGCGCCAGCGCCCGCGTGCAGATCTGGCGCAGCGGTTCGGCGACCGAGCCGGGCAGGGGGGCGATCTTGCCCCGGCGGACGACTTCGAGCAGCGACGCCGTGGGTGGTTCGTCAAAGGGCGGCGCCCCGCTGAGCATGTGGTAGAGGATGGCGCCCAGTGAGAAGACATCGGCCTGGCGGCCTGCTTCCTGTCCGCGGGCCTGCTCCGGGGGCATGTACGCCAGCGTCCCCATGACGGATCCCGGCAGAGTCAGGTTGGGGTGTGACGGGGTTTGCAGCGGCACCGGGGGCCTGTCGTTGCCCTCCTGGGCTGTCTCTTGCCCCAGTACCTTCCCGATGCCCCAGTCCATCACAAAGACCTCGCCGAAGTGCCCAATCATGATGTTGGAGGGCTTCAAGTCCCGGTGCACGACCCCTTGTTGGTGGGCATAGCCGACCGTTTGTCCGATCTGCCTGAGCCACTCCAGCAGGCGCCTTGAGGTGAGGTCGCCGCTGCCCATGTGGTGATCGTCGATCCACTGCGCCAGCGAGCGCCCGCGGACGACCGGCATGGTGAAGAACCAGCGCCCGTCGCGCAGGCGGCCAAACTCGTACGTGGGGATCACCGAAGGGTGCTGAAGCCGGGCCATCAAGCGGGCCTCGACCAGAAAGCGCTCCGTCATCGCCTCCACATCAAAGCCCGGGCGCGGACGGATCAGCTTCATCGCCACCTCGCGCTCCAGCAGCGCGTCCCACGCCCGGCGCACCTCCCCCATGCCCCCCACGCCCAGGACCCCCAGCTCTCGGTAGCGGCCTTGAGACGGGGCCTGGGTCGAGGCCATCGTCAGCGCGTCCTCCTGCGCCGCAGGCGTTCGAACCGGGCCGGGCGCGGCGGAAAGGGTATAGGGGTTGGACAGGAGCCAGTCCAGGGCGCTGTCGTCATCCTGGGTGCTGGGCGCTGGCGCAACAACAGGCTCTTTGTGAGGGTGTGGTCGCTGGGCTTTGTCTTTGTCTGTCACGGCAAACCCATCTTTGGTGTGTTGCAGACCGCCGTTGCCCCTCAACACGCTCGGTCAAGAGTTCATACCAAGATGCAGACGTCCGACTTCATTTGTGACGGCCCTTCGCCACAGTTTTGGGACGGCCCTGATGGCGCTATAGACCACAGAACTCGCTTGCGGTAGCGCTGCTACAGCTTCGCTCGTCCTGAGGCCTCTAGCATCCATCATTGCTCGCCCCAAACCTGTGGCTTATGACTGAGAACTTCGGCTGCTGCCATCCATTATTGCTCGCCCCAAAGCAAGCCTTTCGTCTGCATCTTGGTATCAGGCGCTCTGCAAAATACCAAAAATGAGCATTCTTTGTGATGGCTTGCCGGTGCAACGATTTAACAAACCTGTGGCACATGACGTTTTGAGGAAGGTGGGGGCGTAAAAAGTGATCCTTTTTGTGTCCCCCGAGCGTATGCACACCACGCGGGCTTCTTTTTTAAGCTCGCCGTGCAGGGTTTCGGTGCACCCGCAGGTGGTGGGGCGGCATTGTGATGGGTGGGGGGGCGACGCCAGGGCTTTTGCCGACGTGAAAAGGCTGTCTGGCTGGACCCGAAATGGCGAAAGTGGTTAACTTGCAGTGGGTAAAATCTCTTTCGGTCGAAAGGATGGACAAAAGCATGAACCGTACGCCAGCAGCGCAAACGGTGGGCTCGACAAAATCTTGGGTGGCGTTGTGGATGGGGGTTGTGTTGTGCGGCGCGCTGATGGCGTGTGGCGACGACACGGTCATTGTGTTGGGTCAGGAGCCTGACAACAATGACACCGCCGACGCCGACGATGGCAACAACAACGTGCCGGACGGCGACGACACGGGAGGGTTCAACGGCGAAGTGCCGGTGAGCAACTGCAAGGTGCCGCCGACGCCCGATTTGTCGCCGCTGAGGGTCACGCGGGCCTTCCCCAACCTCACGTTCACGCAGCCGGTCTATCTCAACTCGGCGCACGACGGCTCCAACCGCATCTTTGTGGTCGAAAAGCGCGGCATCATCCGGGTCTTCGCCAACGATCAGCGCGCTGGCGCCTCGCAGGTCTTCCTGGATCTGACCGATCGCGTCTTTGCCCGCGCTGGCAACGACGAGCGCGGCCTGCTGGGCCTGGCCTTCGACCCCGACTTTGCCAACAACGGTTACCTCTGGGTCAACTACACGGCCCAGGGGCCGGGCACGCCCACGACGATCTCGCGCTTCAAGGTCTCGGACGCCAACCCCGACGTGGCCGATCCAGGCTCAGAGGTGGTGGCGCTGAGCTTTGCCCAGCCCTACGGCAACCACAACGGCGGCATGCTTGAGTTTGGTCCCGACGGGATGCTCTACATCTCGGTGGGCGACGGCGGCAGCTCGGGCGACCCCGACAACAACGCCCAGAACAACCTGACGCTGCTGGGCAAGATCCTGCGCATCGACGTCAAAGACATGGGCAACGACGGCCTCTACAAGATTCCGCCGGACAACCCCTACGTCAACAACGCCAACGCACGCGAAGAGATCTACGCCACGGGCCTGCGCAACGTCTGGCGCTTTGCCTTTGATGACTTCACCGGCCAGCTCTGGGCCGCCGACGTCGGTCAGCGAACCATCGAAGAGGTCGACATCATTGAAAAGGGCGGCAACTACGGCTGGCGCCCGATGGAAGGGCAGCGCTGCTACAACCCCCAACAAGACTGTGAGTCGCCGCTCTTTTTGCCCGGCGTGGCCCACTACGACCACACCGTCGGCCTGTCCATCACCGGCGGCTACGTCTACCGCGGCGACCTGCTGCCCGAGCTTGGCGGCGCGTACATCTACGGCGACTTTGCCAACGGCCAGATTTTTGCCCTCACCCCCTCGGACGGCAACGCCCCCGACCCGCCCGAAGGCCACGAGATCGACGAAGACTACCAGGTCATCGAGTTGGCGCTGACCAACCTGAAGATCTCGTCCTTTGGCGAAGACGACAACAACGAGCTTTACATCGTCGATTACGCCTCGGGAGGCATCTATCGCCTGGAGCGCGCCGCGCCGGTCGACGACTTTGAGCCGCTGCCCCAGACCCTGACCGAGACCGGCTGCTTTGCCGACGTCGCCTCTCAGACCCTCGACCCGGGGCTGATCCCCTACAGCGTCAACTCGCAGCTATGGAGCGACGGCGCGGGCAAGACCCGCTACTTTGCGCTGCCCGAGGGCGGCAAGATCACCTTTGACGAGACCGGCGCCTGGGACTTCCCCGAGAAGACCGTGGTGGTCAAGAACTTCTATCTGAAGCAAGGCGGCCAGGATCAGATCATCGAGACCCGCTTTATGGTCAAGGGCGCCGAAACCTGGTTTGGCTACAGCTACCAGTGGAACGACGACCGCACCGAGGCCTTCCTCTTGCCGGGCGCCGCCACCAAGACCTTCCAGACCGACGGCGGCCCCATCACCTGGGACTACCCCAGCCGCGCCCAGTGCAAGGCCTGCCACACCGAGGCCAGCGGTCAGGTCCTGGGCCTGCAAACCGGCCAACTCAACAAAGACTTTGCCGGCCCCGCCGGGTCTCCCGACAACCAGATCGAGCGCCTGGTGGCCATGAACGCCTTTGCCAACCCGCCCGCTGGCGACGTCAGCGCACTGGCCCACTACCCGGACCCCTACGGCGACGCCCCGTTGGCCGACCGCGCCCGGTCCTACATGCAGTCCAACTGCGCGCCCTGTCACCTGCCCAACGGCACCGCCACCTCCGACATCGACCTGCGCTACGAGATGCCCCTGTCCCAAACCCGGACCTGCAACATCGAGCCCAAAGAGGGCGACCTTGGCATCAACGGCCTTTTACTGATCTCGCCCGGCAACGCCGAGGCCTCGGCCATGTACCAGCGCACCGTCCGCCGTGACGACGACGGCATGCCCCCGCTGGCCAGCCGCGTCATCGACGATCCCGGCACGACCCTCATCCGCGACTGGATCAACAGCCTCTCGGACTGCACCCCGTGAGCGCCCGGCGGCGCCCCTGGCCCCAGGCGCTCCTTGCCGCCCTGGGCCTGGCGCTGCTCTGCGCCGCCGCCTGGGTCCTGCTCTGGCCCCATCCTCCCCAGCGCGCCCAGGCCCAGCCCGCACCCAAAGCCCAAAAATCCCCCCAGAAAGCACCGCCCAGCGCCGCTCCAGACGCCAGCGATGCCTTGCGTGCCGCCCAGGACGCCCGCACACACGCTCTAAGCGCGTTCAAGGCGGTGTCTGGTCATGCGGTCCGTCTGGCGGTCCAAGGCGCCAGCGGGCCTTTGGAGGCCGCCAGGAGGCTGCACGCGTCGAGCCCCGAGCAGGTCTTTGAGGCACTCTCGCTCTCCCCAGCGCGCGGCGCCGTTTCTGGGGGCAAGCACGTGCGCTGGGCGCCCAGGCGGCCGCGCGGCAAGATCCGCTACATCACCATGGTGCCCCGCGATTATGATCCCCGGCGGCCGTGGCCCGTGCATTTCTCCCTCCACGGCGGCGGCTCCCACGGCACGCCCGAGCGCAGTTGTCAGATGAACTGGCAGGGCGAAGCGGCGGCCAAAGGGGTGATCCTGGTGTGCCCGAGGATGAAGGGCGGCGCGTGGTGGGTCGATGAAGGGGAGCGGCGCGTGTTGGCGGTGCTGGAAGATTTAAGGGGGTGGTTGAACGTCGATGAAGCGCAGGTGAGCCTTGGCGGCGCCAGCAGCGGCGCGGCGGGCTCCTGGCATCTGGCGATGAAGTTTCCCTGGATGTGGCGCGCGATCGCCCCCAGGTGCTCGGCGACCCCCGAAGAGGTCGAGGCGCTGGGCAACATGGCCAAGGTCCCCGTGTTTTTGATGCACGGCTTCTACGACGGCACCATCCTGGTCCAACAGTCCCGAGACACCCACGCGCTGCTCAAGGCCCGAGCCCACGACGTGCGTTATTATGAAGACCCCGGCCACGGCCACCACTTCATGCACCACCAGAACGGCCCCATGATCGACTGGATGTCCGCGCGGCGCTGCGCAGGCCCCCAGAAACGCTTTGAGTACCGCACCGTGGCCCACGGTCAGGTGCCGGGGCGAGTGCATTGGATTCGGCCCAGGTGGTCGGATGGGGGTTATGGGTCTGGGCAGCGGTTGGCCGGTGTGTTGGAGCAGCGCGGTGATGGGGGGTGGGTGGCCAGGATCGAGGGCGACGCGCCGCTGGAGGGGCTGACGGTGTTGTTGCCCGATGGCAGCGCGTCGATCCCTGTGCAGGTGCATTACAACGGTCAGGTCGTGTATACAGGGCGTGTGGCGCCCAGTGTGGGCGCAGTGCTGGAAAGTTGGTGGGATCACCGCCGCAGAGCGTGGTTGACGCGCCGTGCGGTGAGGATCACCCTCAGTCAGGGCAAGGAGAGCCATTGAACGCGTTGGATTTTAAAGATCGTCGGGTGCTGATCACCGGCGGCTCGGGAGATATCGGCAGGGCGATGTGCACGGCGTTCGCCGCGCGCGGCGCCCAGGTGGCGCTGACCTACTTTTCGGACCACGACGGGCGCGAGGCCACCGAAAAGGCCATCGCTGAAGCTGGCGGCGCCGCCCCGCTGTGCATCCGCTGCAACCTGCGCGACAAAGGTGCGGCGGCTGAGGTGGGCCAGCAGGTCCTCGAAGAGCTCGGTCCGGTGGACATCTTCATCAGCAACGCCGCCTCTGGAGTGCTGCGCCCCGCGATGGAGCTCAGCGCCAAGCACTGGCAGTGGACCATGGACATCAACGCCCGGTCCTTCCTGGCGCTGACCCAGGTGCTGGCGCCCAAGATGCCCAAAGGGGGCCGGATCATGGCGCTGACCAGCGCCGGGGCGGGCCGCGCCATTGAGAACTACGCCGCCGTCGGGGCCAGCAAGGCTGCCCTTGAGGCCACCGTGCGCCATCTGGCCATGGAGCTTGGCAAAGACGGGATCACCGTCAACGCCCTGTGCCCCGGTGTGGTGGACACCAAGGCGCTGACCCACTTCCCCAACCGCGAGCAGCTCATTCAGATCGCCGCCATGCGCACGCCCAACGGCCGCATCGCCACGCCCAAAGACGTGGCCGACGTGGCGCTGCTGCTGGCCAGCCCCCTGGCGCAGATGATCCAGGGGCAGACCATCGCCATCGACGGCGGCTACTCCATCCTGGCCTGAGCCACCTTGCCACCTGCCTGAAGCGCCGGTTTTGACCGCGTTGAGGGTGCAAAACGTCACCGGAGGTCGCCCATGACACCGTTGATCACGTTGACGACCGATTTTGGTCTTGAAGACGCTTACGTCGGGGCCATGCGCGGGGTCATCCTGGGGATCTGCCCCGAAGCAAGGCTAGTCGACATCTCTCACCACCTGCCAAGGCAAGATGTGGCGCACGCGGCGCTGGTGTTGCGCGACAGCGTGCCTTACTTTCCATCAGGGACGGTTCACGTGGCTGTGATCGACCCAGGGGTGGGCACCGCGCGCAAGGCGGTGGCCATCGAGTGCGGTGGGCACCGCTTTGTGGGTCCAGACAATGGCCTCTTTGGCCCTGTTTTGGAGGCGCTGGGCGGCCCTGTGGTGGCGCACGAGGTGACCAACCCCGACGTGCTGCGCAAGACCATCTCGGCCACCTTCCATGGCCGCGACGTCTTTTCACCCACAGGGGCGCATCTGGCGGCGGGGGTTGCCTTGCAGGCACTTGGACCGCCCGTGGAGGCGCTGGTGGACGGTGGCTTCTGGGCGCCGCCGCAGATCGAGCCTGGGTGCGCGCGCGGGGTGATCACCGACGTGGACCATTTTGGCAACCTGCGCACCAACATCCCCATCGGGGCGCTGGGCGCAGCGCCATCCGGGGTGACGGTCCGCTGGCCCGCCCACGACCACCTCGACCCCGTCGAGGGCCTGCAGTGGACCTACGGCCAGGCCCCGCAAGGGGCGCTGCTGGTCCTGGTGGGCTCATCGGGCCACGTGGAAGTGGCGGTCAACCATGGATCGGCCGCCCAAAGGCTTGGTCTGGCCGCCGGTGCCCAGGTCGAGGTACACTGGAATGCGTGAAGGGCAAGCCCCGCTTCTTAGAAGGGGTGGCGTCGATGGAGCAAGGAGACAGGGGCAGAGATGAACGCGACGATTGGTCTACAAAGGCCCTGGAGGTGGTGGCTGGCGCTGGGAGCGTTGGTCTGGACCGCCTGGGCGTGCAACCCAACCCCCGGCACCGGCCGCTTTGACGCCGCGCAGCTCGAAATCGGCGGCTGCGACGAAGACGTCATGCCCTGGGAGCCCGGGTTCTTCACCATCGACAACTTTGATGACTCGGTGACCACCATCCGGTTGCAGTCGGTCGGCGGCGGCATCGATCGCCTCGACGGCATCTTCATCCAGGTCGACCGCAAGTTTCTGCTCGACAACGTCGGCGAAGAGGTCCCGCTTGGACCCCCCGCAGCGCGCCAGAACCTGGCCGACGCCGGTGTCGAAGGGATCCCGCTGCCGCTGGAAGGCGAAAGCGAGCAGGGTGTTGTGCGGGCCGTGGTGGGCTTTTATCAAACCTGCCCCGAGGCCACCGACATCCCCGAGCCGGTCGGCACCATCCGCTTTACGCGCTTTGAACCCGAGTTCGAAGGCCAGATCACCGGCTTCATCACCGCCCCGGTCGTGATCGACGGCCGCACCGGCGACGCCATCGGAGAGTCCTTCACGGGGCGTTTCAGTTTCAAAGTCCAAAAGGGCCGCCCCTACACCAACTTCACCGGACCAGGGAACTTTGACCCATGAGCCGCCCCTTTGACCCCGACGTCATCATCTCCACGCTGCGTCAGGCCGATCGCCTGGAGGCCTTCCCCCGCACCGGCTACGTCCTGAGCCGCGTCCCCCAACCCGAATCCGTCGCCGCCCACTCCTACGGCGTCTGCCTCGCCTCACTCCTGCTGGCCGACGCCGTGCTGGCCCGGCCCGAGCCTCCCGAAGTGGATCGGGGCCTGGTGCTGGAGATGGCTGTCCTGCACGATCTCTCCGAGGCGGTCACCACCGACATCCCCGCGCCCGTCAAGGCCTACATCGGCCGCGACGTCGTCAAAGCCGCCGAGCACCGCGCCGCCCAGCAGCTCCTTGGACCCCTCCAGCCGCGCTACCTGCAGGTCCTCGACCGCTACGAAGCCTGCGATTGCGTCGAATCCAGGGTTGTCCACGCCGCCGACCGCATTCAGATGATGGTCAAGGTACTCCAGTACGAGGCCGCCGGGGTCGGCGACCTGCGCCGCTTCTGGCAATACGAGCGCAACTTCCACGACTGGGACCTGCCCGAGGCCGCCGCCATCTTTGACCGACTCAAGCAGCATCACCGCGACAAAGACTGGCCCGTGGGAGACTTTGACTGATACAATCAGGGCCAGCTTCCAGCCCCCACGCACACAGGCCGCCCAAAAGGCCGATGCCGATCGACTTTTGTGAAAGGCCTCCCAAGGACCGATGTCGTGGGTGAAGCGACGCCGATTGTGATGGCAAGATAAGAGGCGATGCGAAGGGTCGATGTCGCCCACCTTTTTGGATGGCCTCTAAGGAAGACAACGGTTTATGGCCGAGACAAACCCTGGTCAGCGCAGCGCCTTAGTGGAGGTGCTGTGGACCCAGCAAGGGGGCTGGCGAAACAGCCTCGTGTGGCGCGCCTTTGGATGGGCCGTGCTGCAGATCCACTTCCAAGGTCTCTTTCAGGTCCCGCTGTGGGACTACTGGCGCTCATGCCCGCTGGATTTTCACGCCTTTTCGTTCAGCGCCCTGGCGTTGATCCTCTTTGGCCCGCGGCTCATCCTGCACATCTTCATGGCGTTCTCTGGTCTGGCGGTCTTGATCACGACCCTCTCGGGCCAGGACTCGGTCATCTTCTTCCCTGCGGCCGAATACCCCATCATGATCGGCTTCCCGACCGTGGTCTCGCTGCTGGCGATCTGGATGTTCTGGCGAGAGCGCCACAACGCCGCCAAGGCCCCCGACAAGCCCTGGCTCTCCCCCGAGGCCCAGTCCGAGCTTGAGGGGGCGCAGTTGACCGCAGGCCGCATCTGGATGTTCATCCTGATGAGCTTCGCAGGCCTGCACAAGATCAACGCCGATTTCTTCAACGAGGAGGTCGGCTGCACCCACGCCGTCATGGGCATCACGCGAAAGTGGTGGAACACCGCCGAGTGGAACCCCATCTACGACTATATCCTCGACACCACCCCGCCGCTGGTGGCCGTCGGCTTTGAGATGCTCATCCCCTTCATCTGCCTGTTGATGCCACGCGTGGGCGTGCTGACGGCGGTTTTCTTCGCGGCCAACATCGCGCTGGCGGCCCCCACGGCCTTCACGGCCACCGTCGTCACTCTCTCGTTCTCGTTCCTGCCTCAGGGCGACTGGCCCGCCATCAAAGCCGGGCTCTGGAAGCACAAACACTGGATCTTGCTGGTCCTGGCAGGGGTCCTGACCCTCTCCTACTCGGTCTACTCCGGCCGCCGAAACTGGACCCAGTTCGCCATTCACCACGTCGTCCTGGTCTGGGTCGGCTCCGGCGGCCTGATCGCGCTGTGGTCAGCCCACCGCGACAAGCGCGGTCAGTGGGCCAAGGCCTGGCAAAACTTCAACTTCAAAGAACACCTGCGCCAACGCTGGCTCTGGCCCAAAAAAGACAAGGTCATGCGCCGGGGGTTGGTGGTCTTCATGGCGCTGGCCATGCTCAACTGCCTCAGCCCCTACTTCGGCGGCCACTTCCAGTACACGTTCGCGATGTTCAGCAACCTGCGCGTCGATGACAACCGCTGGAACAGCTACATCTTCCCCCGCGCCATGCGCCTGACCGAGCACGACCCCTTCAGCCACGTCCGCGAAGTCGACCGCATCGGCCAAGGGCCCCAAACCCCCCCCAAAGATAAGCACCTCATCGTCCCCAAGCTCTACTCAGTCCGCGCCTTCAAAACTCGCCTTGAGTTCCACCGCAAACACAAGCTCCACATCAACGCCAAGGTCCGCTACCAAGGCGAAGAAGGCCTCTTCAACGACCTGGCCCACAACCCAGCGGCCGACACCTGGGTCAACACCCTGCCCGACACCGGCTGGTACCGAAGCGCCTTGGTCCTCGACGGACCCCAAGCGTGCAAGCATTGACCAAAAGCCACCCCCCAAAAACAACAAAAGGCCCAACAAGCCGCCAAACCAGCTCATCCGACCTCCAAAAACGAACCAATTTCGCCAAAATGCCCAACTCGTACCGGCGAAGCCAAGAACCCACCCATCGCAAATGCCATAAGTGAGCGTAGCGACCGAACCACAAGCGCAGCGCAGCAAGCGAACCGAAAGCAAGCCAAGCGCAGCGCCGGCGCCGCGAACCGCTTGAGCCTAAGCTCAAGCTCAAGCGTAGGGGTTTTCGTCTGCGGGGAGTTCGCCAGCGGGGGCGCCGGCGGCTTCGGCCTCTTGGCGCGTCAGGCGCTGGCGAGCGCGGGTGGCGGCGTCCTGGACAAAGTGTTGGGTGCGGTTGGCGGCGTCCTGGACCATGTGCTGGGTGCGGTCGCTGAACTCGTGGACGTTGCGGTTGATGTCGCTGCGCAGCTCGCGGCCGGATTTGGGGGCGATCATCAGGCCAATGCCGACGCCGACGAGCAGGCCAGCGCTGAAGATGCCAAGCGCGGGCAGGACGGTGTCCATGGTGGTGATCTGACGATCGAGGCCGAGCTGGTGGATGATGCGTTCGCGGTCGAGGCGATCGGCGAGGTTCATGGCAAGCTCCTTGTTCAAGGTATGTGTCCTGTGGTGTGGAGGCGCGGGGGCGCTCCGGTTTTGGGTGCTTTGTTGTGTGGCCTCTTACTTGAGGCGATTTTGGGCCCCGGCCTGAAAATGGTCAATGACTTCAGGCAGGACAAAAGCGCGCGTGCCGATTTTGATGGCGCGCTTGGTAAACGGTGTCAAGAGTCCGCCGCCGATGATGTACCCGGCGCCCGCGACCAGCCCCAGAAAGAGAAAGGGGTTGCGGTCGTAGAGTTGGCGCAGCGTGGGCCGCTTGGGGGCGGTGCGGTGTCCGTCTTCGAGGTGTGTGTCGTGGGGCAGCAGGGGTGCAGTCATGGTCTGTGTCTCCCGTTCACCACAGCCAGCGGCGCGCGGCGGCGCGGCCAACCAGGTAGCCCAGCGCCAGGGCGCCGATGGCGCAGGGGATGGGGTTGTTGCGCACAAAGGTGACGGTGCGGTGGTTGAGCTGGACCAGGCGTTGGCGCGTTTGCTCCAGGCTGGCCTCGATCTGGGCGCGCCGCTCTATGGAGAGGGCGGCGGATTCTTCGTGGGGGTGCATGGTGGTGGAGGTCTCCTTGGAGTGAGGGGATCGGGCGTTTGTTTATTGAAAAGGTCGGGCGCCGATGATGAGGCCGGCGCAGAAGGCCACGCCGAGGACCTGCCAGGGGTTGTCGCGGGCCCATCCGGCGATGGAGGGGCCCTGGCTGACGTAGCGGTCGTAGCGGTGGGCGACGGCGATGGCGTCTTCGCGGGTGTGTTCGAGTTTGGTGCGCCAGGCGGCGGCGCGCTGCAGCAGCGTGACGCCTTCGCGGGTGGCTTCCTGGATGGCGTCAAAGCCTTCCTGGGCGCCGTCGATGGCGTTGCGGACGCGTTGGCGCGTGTCTTCGGCCTGACGCGCGACAGCCTGGGCAGAGAGCGCCTGTGGGGCCAGCAATTGGGGCTCCTGGGCGCGCACGGTCAGGGCTGTGGTGGCGTCTGCGCTGGGGGGAGCGCTTTGGTCTTGGGGATCTCCTTGAGCCACTTGACGTCCTTTTCCAGTTCGGCGCGGGTTATGCTGAGTTCCCACGGGCGTTGTTCTTTAAGGCGGCGCGCGCTGCGCGTGATGGCCACGGCGCCGACGATCAGATGCAGGGCGGCCAGGGTCAGCGCGCCGATGCCAAGGCCCATCATGCCGCCGATGAGCGCGCCGATGATGAGCGCCACGGCGGCGTTGAGCAGCAGATAGCCCATGAGCAGGGCGCCAGCGCCGACGGCGGCGATGGTGGCCTCGCGGGTGGCCAGTCGCGCCCCCTGGACGGCCTCTTGTTTGAGGATCGCCAGCCGGTGCTCGGCCAGATGAACCACCTCACCAGCCACAGGTTCGACCAACGCCCGAAGCTCGCCCAGCCGCGAAGGCCCCTTGTCGGCCACGGCCACCACAGGGGCGACATCGGAGGGTTGGGGCTGCGCAGGCGGCGCGGGCTCTTGCTGGGGAGGCGCTGGGGCGTCGGTTGGGGGCGGATCGGGCGGCCTGCGGCGCTGCTGACGCGCTTCAAGCGCAGCCCGTCGCCGCCGACGTCGATCCATATCATCCTGATGCCCATCCAGCGCCATGAACTTCTCCCAACAACCCTCAATCCGACGCACAGGCCCTTATAAAAAACCACAACCCGGTGGGAAGCAAGCCACAAGCCCGCTTTGCGCACTCTGCAAAGGGGCATCTTGGGTCTGATGGGGAGGTTTGTGGTCTTTGGAATGTGCGAGGGGACGAGGTGGTGATGGATATGGGGTGGTGAGCGTAACTCTTTGGGGTAGGCGGCGTACTGGTACCCAAGCCTGGATGAAAGGCTGGGCTTGGGGCGAGCAGTTTGTGGTTGGGTCACGGGCCGCCAATCGATCTGGGGCCTCACACAGGCCTTAAGCCATTCAAAAAGAGGGTGGTGTGTGCGAGTGTATGGTGTGTTTGCGACAAAGGGCGACAGTTTTGGATGAGGAGTGTGTGGGATGAGCGACGAGAACCAGAATGAGCGGGTGCCGCCGGGTCAGCGTTTGACGCGAAAGTGGCCGGTCTTGCATGTGGGCCACCCCCCCACGTTTGACGCCGCCAGGTGGTCGTTTGAGGTCTTTGGGTCCGTCGAGGCGCCTCAAAAGTGGGATTGGAACGCGTTCAACGCCTTGCCGATGACCAAAATGACGGTCGATATGCACTGCGTGACGACCTGGAGCAAGCTCGACATGACCTGGAGGGGCGTGCCCATTCGGGAGATCTTGAAGCTGGTGCGTCCCACCTCGGACGCGCGCCACATCATCGCCCACTGCGATGGGGGCTATACGACCAACGTCTCCATGGAAGTGCTGGACGATGATGATGTGATGCTGGCGGTGGCGTGTGACGGCGAGCCGCTGAGCGTGGACCACGGTTTTCCGATGCGGCTGGTGGTGCCCAAGCGCTATGCCTGGAAGTCAGCCAAGTGGCTGCGCAAGCTGGAGTTTTCGCCCCAGGACAAGCCCGGCTTCTGGGAAGTGCGCGGCTACCACAACGAAGCCGATCCGTGGAAAGAAGAGCGCTTTGGTTGAGGGTGCGCCCTGCCGATTGTTGCCTGTGATTGGGCTGCGTTGGGGTCTTGGTGGTGCTGGCCTGAAATGTGGGCTTTTAACTTTTGAGACGCAAAATGCGTTGGGCGCGCTTTGCTGAGTTGTCGTGCAGGCCCACGTTCATATTCCGCTGCTCACCCATCATTCAGTTTTCAAACTCATCGCCGCCAGGCTCATCGTCTTCGGGTTCGGAGTTGGGTAGAGGTTGATAGAGGGGGCACTCCTCATGGCGCGCAAATTCTCTGTCGAGCATGTCGTAGAATTCACCCGCAGGCTCTTTTTGGCAGACTTCCAGGTAGTCGCTCAGTGCCCTTTGGGTTTCCAAGGAGAACTCTTCAAATGAACTGGGTAGTTGGATGATCAGGTCTTCACTGACTGCAACAGCTTCAAATGAGCCTGTTTCAATGGGCAGGCAACCTGCAAGCCAGTATTGACCATTGACAATCCTTACAGGTGTCAGGAATGACTCGCTGTTGTAAATGCAATGACTCTTGATTGAACTGCTTGCCGGCATGACAAAGCGGGCCGTTTTGGGCAGTTTTTGACCTCCAGCCACAGCCATGACCTCACCTTCAAAAACATATGTATCGTTGAATGCGCCTCCTTGAGTGCAGCCTCGTTCGTAGGAAATGAATTCTGAAACTCCAGGACGGATGATGGCGACGGTGTGTGCGTTGAAGGCCATGCTGCAGGAATCAACAACGCTTTCGCAGACACCTTCACAATCGGCATCCTCCCCTGGTCCGAGGGTGTATTTGAAGTGCGGAGCTCCAGTGAAGTTTTGGCCCGCTTCGATGAAGTCAGGGCGCGGCAATTCTTGGATTTGCCCGCCTTGTTCGGAAGAGCAGGCAGTCAGAGCCAGCGTGAGACCTAGCAATGCGGCCAGCATGTGTTTGGAGTGTGTCATGGTGTGGTCCTCTTGGATTTAGAATTGTTCGGTCCAGTAAAGGAGTTGGTCAAGGCCAGTGGTGTCGTTGTCGTAGACCCATGTTGGGGGTGAGAGGACATCGTTTCGGTTGAGGGTGGTGGTGCTCCAGCCCGAATAGGCGTCGTTGGGGTCGTCGTCCCTGGACATGACGATGACATCACCGCGTTGGGTCGAAGTAAGACCTTTGAAGGCCAGATAGAAGTTTGGGTTGGTGCCATCGCCGTTGTCAGGGATGTAGGCTGCTGAGAGTCCAGCGGCGGTGTTGGCCCCGCTGCGTCGTCTGATTTCATCGTCCCAGACGATGGTGTCGTTGGTTTCATCGACGCGAAAGTAGGTGTAGAGCACCCGCGCGTTGGGAGCGCCGCGGTCAACCCACGCCAAGAGACAATTGAAGGGAAAACCAGCGTGGAGGACCGATGAGCATGCCACGGCGGGGGTGGTGTCGGTCTCAAGGGAGTAGTTGTAGGGCGCGGTGCTGGACATGTTGGTGACGGGGCTGAGTTGCGATGAAGCCAGCAAGGTGTTGTTGGAGTTGGTGATGAACCCTGGGTGAACCTGGATGCGGCCATGGGCGGCTGTGGCGTTTGGGTCTGTGTTGACGCGAACTACTACGGTGCGCTCAGAGATGGGGTCCCATGCAGGAATGAGGGGGATGGAGGTTTGGACGTTGGTGGAATTGCACGGCGAGGTGCCGGTGCATCTGTAGTAGGTCCCTTTGCTGGTTCCTGAGGCTCCAAAGCGGCTCTGTGAGCGCAGATACATCCAGCGTGGTGGGGCGATGTCGTTGAAGTTGGAGCCTGCGCTTGTCTCTCGGTTGGCGAAGGAGAGCCAGCTGCTGCGGTTGGTGCTGTTGTGGGCGAACTCCTGGCGAGAGAAGAGCACCGGAGAGATGTGCAGACGGTCGAGCCAGCTTTGGAAGAGGCTGGAGCTTGTGTAGCTGAAATCAAAGGTGGGCAGCGTGAAGCCGCCGTACATGTAATCGTAGGTCAGATAGGGGCTGTCTGACTCCAATTGAACGTAAGCGCCCCATTTTTGAGTGACGCCATCAAGGCGAGTGTGGCCGCCTGAGAGGGAGTTGCGCGTTGTGTCGTAGGAGGAGTCTGTGTCCACGCTTCCAAATAGGTAATTGCCCGTTTGGAACTCGGACCAATAGTACTGCATCCGCTTGGGCGGCGCGTAGTTCGTGGCGCACTCCATGTCGTAGGGGTAGAGGTGGCGACTGTTGTACGGTGTGCGCACTGACCCAAATGCGCCTGTCTGCTGCATCACCGCGGTGTGGTTGCCTGGAAAGGTCGATGCCGGGTCGTCTTCTGGGTGATTGTGGCCCAGCACATGACCCAACTCGTGCAACAATATCCCCTGGAAATCTCTGTAGCTGCCTGAGAATGTGTTGGTTGTCGTATCTATGCGCAGATTGTGGCCGTTGTTGGTTGGGCAATCTGTGTTGGCGTCGACGACTGGGTTGTTCAACCGATTGCCATAAAATTCGATGGTGGCTCTTGAGTTTGTCCCTGAGCACAATGCAGCTCCTGCCGTTGTTGTCAGGCATTGGTCATTGGTATCTCCCCTACATCTTCGCGAAGACCACACCAACAATGCAGGTGTCGTTATGGACAGATCATTGCAAAAGTTGTTTTCGATGGCTCCTTGGTCTCCAGCAGTTCCATAGGTGCCACGGTATCGAAAGGACATGCCGCGAGATTGGGCGTTCCACGTTTCGAGGGCGGTGTTGATGATGGAGGTGCCTTGCCAGTTTGTGATGTCATCGGTCTGGCTGCAGGCGCTGAACTCGGTGCCAAAATCGGTTTGGATGTAGACGTTGACGATGTGTCCGCTGTCGCCAAAGGAGCTTGTGCCGATGTTGCTGCCCGGTGCGCAGTCGTAGATTGGGGCGGTGTCTGGTGCGGTTGTGGGCAAGGTGAGCATGGCTGCGCACGCAAGCGTTGTGGTCAAGCGTCGCAGAGCATGCGGTGCTTCAGATAATCGCTTGTTTTTGAGGGGGGGAGATTGAATTCGGTAGTGGTTCATTGTCCGAGCCTTGGCTTTGATGAAAGAGATAAGCGAACCTGATGCTGTCTGCTCAAATGATAGCCATGACTGAATGGTTTATCCATCCTTATTTTTGAAAATCGTATGTTTTTACCGTGGGTGGATTTATCCCCTCACTTGTATCTTCATTGCACCGATCAGGTCCGTGTGGGGCGATGCTCGTCTGGTCAGGGCAGTGGGGGGAGGAAGCTGCGCAGGTAGTCCTCGGGTGAGGCGTGCAGGAGTTGGATGTCGCAGGCGTCGAAGGTGCCCTGGTGGGTGCTCTGCGCGTTTTCAAGCTGCCAGGCGCCGTCGGCCTGGACCTTGAGCTGGGTGAAGGCCTGGGTCAGGGCGGGATCGGGGGCAGCGTCGAGGCTCCAGGTGGATTCATCGACCATGTCGGGGTGTTCGGCGCGCAGTAGGCCGGTGTGATCGACCAGGATGCGGTCTCCGGCGCTGAGCCCCAGCGCTTCGATGTCGGCCAGGACGTCGATCTGGATGGAGGCGGTGAAGGGCCGCACGTCGTGCCCCAGATCGGGGGTGATGATCGGGTCGGTGAAGACCTCCAGTACGGTCAGCAGCAGGTCCTGGCTTTCGCAGGCGCGTGCTTCGACGCGGCTGGCGCGGCGCAGGACGTCGCGGGCGATGGGGGCTTCGAGCAGGTTGGTGGGGATCTGGCGCAGGCCGCGCTCCAGGCTGCGGGCCTGTTTGATGACGATCCGTTTGGGGAAGGGCTCGTCCGAGTCGCCCAGGGCTGGCCAGCCCTCTTGCATCTGTCGAAATTCAAAGTCGAGCGTCAGGACGCGGTCTTGTTGATTGGCTGGCAGCGGCGCGTTGGCGCGGGTTTGCCAGGCGGTGGTGACGTCGAGCGCCTGTGAGAAGATCTGGAGCAGGTCGGCGTCGGTCAGAACGTGTTGGCCGTCCTGGACACGGTTGGAGGCGCTGACGCGCTCGATGATGGGTTGGTCGCTGTCTGCGGAGAGACGAACGCGGTCGACTTCGGGCAGGGCGCCGCTGCCGGGCTCGGGGTTGGTGACGCTCTCGTCGAGGTGCTGGGCGTTGAGCTCCATGACGGCGCGGTCGGGGCTGCCGGGGGGCATGAGGGTGAGGGTGAAGACGCCGTTGGAGGCCTCCATGGGGTCGTCAAAGCGGGCGTGGATGAGCACGGCCATGTTGCCGCTGAGGTGGTCGATTTTCTCCAGCTTGCGTTCTTCAAAGGCCTCAAAGCCCCAGTAGGACGCCCAGGTTTTCTTGATGGCCCACTCCAGGGACTTTTTGTGGTCTTTGGGGTCGCTCTGACGCGAGGGGCTGATGAAACCCGTGTTGGAGTCGTAGAGTCCGGCCCCGTTGAAGCCTTCGATGTCCTCGGCGGTGGACGAGGAGCGAAAGCGCAGCCCCTGCTGGAGGCTGTAGTGGCTGTAGTGGGGGTCGATGACGGCGCGGATGGCGCCGAGCGTGTCTGGGTTCATGTCCTGGGCCCGGATCAGGGCCTTGAGGCCGCCCGCTTTGAGGATGGTGTCCAGGGCGCTGTCTGGGGTCAGCGCGGCGACAAATTGGTCGCGGTAGCTCTGGTCTTTGTCGCTGGGGTATTGGCCGTCGTAGTCTTCGAGGCCTTCAAGGACCATGAAACGCACCCGCGAGTCGTTGCTGAAGTCGCTGTGACTGAGCATGGCCTCGATGATGGGGCGAATGGGGGCGATGTGTTCGACGTAGGGTCGGATGGTCAGCGCCAGGGGTTTGTCGGGCATGGTGACGGTGCCGGGGGCGGCCAGGGCCAGAAAGCCCGCGGCCTTGCCGCCGATGGTCAGCCGCAGCACGGCCTCGTCGGCGATGTCCAGTTCGGCCAGATTCTGGATGTGGGGCAGCGTCTCGATGTCGACCTGGGGGACAGCGGCGGGAGGACGCGCGCGCAGGCGATCCCAGGTGCGGTATTGTTCGCTGGTGATGGGCTCGATCTGGAAGGTGTCGGGCAGCTTGGTGCGGATGACGGCGTAGGATGAGACGCGCTCAAGTTGCCGGATGGCGGCGTCGTCCATCAGGCCGCCGACGTAGGCGTTGGGGATGCCCCGGTTGCGGGCCAGCACGTTGACGTGGGCCAGCGGCGTCTGGGGGACCGAGGTCACCAGCGCGTTGCCCTGGGGCAGGTAGTCGGGCACGACGTCGGTCATCAGCAGGTGGTGGGCGCGCGAGTCGGTCAGGGCCTTGTCGCCGCCGGTGCGGGCCACAAAGACTCTGCCTGCGGTGATGCCCTCGTTGTAGACCTCGACCTCTCCGGGGGTGGCCAGCTCGCTGTAGCGCAGGATCCGATCGTGGTAGGGCAGCCGCTGGGTTTCCATGGTGACCGCCAGGGCTTCCTGGGCCGGGGAGCGGATGACCCACAGGACCTGCTGGCCGATCTCGGCAGGGAGGCTGGCTTCGAGTTCTTCAAAGTAGAGGACCAGCTCAGGGTGGGTGACCTCGTCGGAGAACTCCAACTCAAAGGCCCAGCGCTCGGGGGTGGGTTCGGGCTCCTGGCGAGCGGGGATCAGGAGCAGGGCGCCGGCGCCCAGGAAGCGATCGTCTCCCAGGACAAGGTCGTAGAAGGCCTGGGAGTAGAGCCGCTCCCGGTTGCGCGTCCAGCGCAGATCCAGGGGCAGGGCGCTGTCGCCCAGGCTCAGCGCCCACTGGTAGACCTCGGCGATGGTCTCAAACTCAAAGCCAAAGACGGGGTTGATGTCCACCCCGGGGATGGTCTCTCCGTTGAGGAGCCGAAACCAGTGCCACTCGTCGTGGAGCGTGTAGAAGTTGCTGTCCATGAAGCGCAGTTCGCGCAGCGAGGGGTCTTGGAAGCCGGTGACGATGAACTTGGCGACGCCCAGTGAGGTGCTCTCTTTGGAGATGGCCAGGAAGTCGTCCTTGGATTCGAGCGCCCCGACGGTGTGGTCATTGAAGCCGTCTTGCTCGATCACGTCGGGGCCGGGACCGGCGTCAGGGGTGTTGTTTTTGGGCGCAGGGTCGCCGCACGCCGTGGTCACTGACGCCAGTGTCAGGATCAGGGCCATGAGGCTCAAAAATTTGAGGCGCACAGGCAGCCCGTTGGCAGGATTTTGACCCTGGGGGGGCGTGCGGGGTGTGTCGGTGGCGCTCACAACAACCTCTGACTGAGGCGGTCCATCGGTGGTGTCCGGGGTCTGGCTTATCTTTTGGGGCTTGCGCTGGTTGTTGCCGTCAGCACGGTGTGGAAGTCTGAGCTTCCGCGTTGTAGCCTGTCTGAAGATGAGCCTGACCTTGTTGTCGATGGGCCGCTGGTGTTGGCCTGGTGAGGGTCGATCTTGACCCAACTGACGCCCGGCGGCAACCTCTGCCCCAGGGTGTCCAGATGCAAATCAAAGCAAAACGCAGGCCAGAAGATGCCATGGGGTCTTTGTGTGGGGTTGCGGTGTTGAAGGTGTTTCCAAAGTGGGTTGGCGCGGTGCTGGCGCTGTGGTGTCTGGGGGGCTGTGGCTGCCAGACGCCGTCGTCGTCGTCAGGGGCGTCTGTTGAGCAGGCCAAGAGGGGGTCATCGGTGTTGAGGTTGGTGCAAGAGCGGCCGATCGCGGCGCTTCTATCGCGCAAGGACGATGAGGGCCGTCTGGAGGCCAGTGGTGTGGCCGCCGTCGATGGCCATTTTTATGTGGTCCTGGACAACGTGGGGCATGTCGCGCGGCTGACGCAGGACCTGGAGGTCAACGCGCCGGGGGTCTGGCAGTCCAAGCGCGGTCAGGGCCAGGGTTACGAGGCGCTGGCCTGGGCGCCAAAGGCAGGCCGCTTTTACGCGGTCATCGAGGCCGTCAAACGCAAAAAAAAGAAGCACCGAGCCATCATCCACGCCTTCACCCCCGAGTTTGAGTTGTTGGAGCAGGGGGAGATCGACTTTGACTTCAAGGGCGAAAACAAAGGGGTCGAAGGGCTGGCGGTGGTGAACATCGAGGGGCAAGGCGAGGTGCTGGTGGCGCTTTGCGAGGCGCCGGGCGGGCAGAAGAAGGGCAAGGCGGGGCAGCCGGGGCTCTTGTTGGTCCTCAAGCGGACCCAGGCGGGGGACTGGGCGGTAGAGCGGCGCTTGGATTTGCCCAAAGAGGCCCGCTTTGCCGATTTTTCAGACATCGCCGTCGACGCTGAGGGCCGGGTGGCGGTGGTCTCCCAGGAGGACAGCGCGATGTGGGTGGGCAAGCTCGACGCCGACGCGTGGCGTTTTGAGGGGCCGGGGGAGGTTCACCGTTTTCCCACCGACGCTCAGGGCCGGATGATCTACTGCAACGTTGAGGGGGTCTCGTGGCTGAGCCCGCAGCGCGTGGTGGTGGTCTCGGACCGTGCCAAGCGCGATCAGCCTGCGCGCTGTCGGACCAAAGAGCAGTCCGTTCACATTTTTGACTTGCTTTGAAGTGTGCCTAAAGCTACCTTTTGGTCGGAATTTGGTGATTGCAGTTCGCTTTTATGGCTTTTTATGTGTATGGTTCCAGTGCTGGCATTAGATAACGTTGATGTCGTATTGTGGAACTCCCATGAGCACAGCCTTACACAAAACGTCGGGTGGTTTTGCGACCAACGCCCAGTATCTCGACTGGGAGTTTGGTTGGGTGGAGCGCCGTGCGCGTTTGTTGGCATCGGCGCGCGAGGATCCCGACGACGTCCAGGCGCTCGGTGAGCTCAATGGCCACCTGCGCGCCTTGCATGCTTCGCTGTGCCAGAGCCGCCAGGAGCTTGTGGAGCGCGGTGAGGCGCTCTGGGTGCACCAGTGGGTCCTCCAGCATGGGCTGTCGTGGTTTGAAGAGTCGGTGTTGCTGGTGTGTCTGGCGATGCACCTGAGCCAGCAAGCGCGCTCGGCGCTGCTCTTTGCCCAGGGCAACATGCTCAAAGACGACGTGGAGGTGGGGCTCCTGGTGGAGCTGCTGCAGCCCGAGTTGGGGCAGGGCGAGTTGATGGAGGTCTTTGAGCCGACCGGGGCGCTCTTGCGCTCGGGGTTGGTGGCGATGGCGCCCGCAGCGGAAGGTTCGGCGGCGTCGTTGATGGGCCGGGCGGTCTACGTGCCGCACCACGTGGCGGCGGGGGCGGTGGGCCGGCGCGTGCTTGATGAGGCGCTCAGCAGTTGTGCGTCGCTGACCGAGCCCCAGGTCAAGCCCTACCAGATGGTGCTCCCCGAGCAGGTGCGCGCCGATGTGGATGGTTTTGTGCGTCTGGTGCGTATGGGGAGCGCGGCGCGTTGGGTGGCGTTGCTCTGTGGGGCGCCGCGCTGTGGCAAGACCATGTTGGCCCAGGCCCTTGCCCAGGCCACGGGCCAGCGTCTGTTGAGCGTGAACGTTGCGCTGCTGCCAGACACCCGCGTGGCGCGGCTCTTGCCGTTGCTCTTTGCCAACGCCCGAATTGGGGGCGCGGCCCTGCATTTGACCGGGGTTGAGGCGCGCGCCGAGCGCGATCCCGTCACGGTGGCGCGCCTGGGCGGTTTGATCGAGGCCCACCAGGGGATGGTGCTCCTGGAGACGAGCGACGACAAGGCTCTGGAGCGGGTTTTGAGCGCCAGGCCCCACTTTGTGTTTCGTTTGGAGCGTCCGGGGTTGGATGAGCGCTTGCAGTTGTGGGAGACGCTGATGCCCTACGACGTGGCGCTGAGTGAGGACATCGACATGTCTTTGCTGGCGTCGAATTACCGCTTGAGCGGCGGGCAGATTCAGGACGCCATTGAGTGGTCAGTGCGCGCGGCGGCCGGGGGGGAGGTCGATCAGACCTTGCTCCAGGCGGGTGCTCAGGGGCAGCTGCGCTCCAACATTGGGGAGTACACCGAGGCCAGCAACGTCAACTTGAGGTTGAAGGACCTGGTTTTGCCCGACAAGTCGATGGCCGCGGTGGAGGATTTCCTCTCTGCATGCAGAGTGCGCCACGTGGTGATGGCGCGCTGGGGTTTTGGGCGCCGTCTGGCGACGGGCAAGGGGTTGGTGGCGCTCTTTGTGGGTGAGCCAGGGACGGGCAAGACACTCTGCGCCGAGATCATCGCCGCCGAGTTGGACCGTCAGCTTCACATCGTCTCGATCCCAAAGATCGTCTCCAAGTGGGTTGGGGAGACGGAGAAGAACCTGCGCGCGGTCTTCAATCAGGCCAGGGCGCAGAACTCGCTTTTGCTCTTTGACGAGGCCGACGCGCTCTTTACCAAGCGCGTCAAGGTCGAGCGCTCCCAGGATCACTTCAGGAACATGGAGACCAACATGCTCTTGCAGGAGATCGAGCGTTATGAGGGGATCATCATCCTGACGACCAACCTCGATTCGAACATGGATCCGGCCTTTGCGCGTCGGATCCTCTTCAGGCTTCATTTTCCCACGCCCGACGCCGAGCAGCGCGCCCAGATCTGGCAGCGCTTGATGCCCGCCGACGCCCCCCGAGAGTCCGACATTGATTTTGGGCTCCTCGGCGAGGACTTTGAACTGACCGGGGGTCAGATCAAGAACGCGTTGGTGCGCGCGGCGTATGCGTGTTGTGCCCGTGACGAGCCGCTTGGCGAGGACGCCTTGAGGGACGCGGCGGTGGTGCAGACGCGGGCGGCGGGGCGTTTGACGAGGGAAGACTCTTTTTAGGGCATTGGGACGGTTTTGGTGGCAGCGGGCACAGATGACATGACGCAGAGCGCAGGGAGTGTGCGTGTATGTTGGAGCAAGGCGCAGCAGCGTTAGACACAAAAAAGGCGGTTTCGGGCAAGTTGACCGGCGCCAAGGCGTTGGACACCTTCAAAGCGCAGGCAGGAGCACGTTCGAGGGCTTCCCAGAAGGCCATGCTCAGCCCAGCGGCCCCATTGGCCGCGCGCAAGTCGCCCGCGACCACCGGCGGTCCGGGGACCGAGACAGGTCAGGCGTCCAACGAGACGACCAGCGCCGCCAAGGGCGTGACGGCCGGTCCGCTCTCGCTTGAAGGCCTATCGGATGAAGAGTGGGACATTGTCGAGGCCATCAAAGCCATTGGGGATTGGCTCTGGGGGATCATCGCCGGGGACTTCAACGAGGAGATGGACATTGTCCAGACCATCATCCGCGCGTTGTTGACCATGATCCCCGTCGTGGACCAGATTGCCGACGTGCAGGATTTGGTCGCGGCGCTCTACAAGCTGGTCTGGCAGGGGCGCTACACCGAGGTCGAGCCCTGGGTGGGGTTGGTGCTGACGTTGATCGGTCTGGTCCCCACGGTGGGTTCGGCGGTCAAGGGCATTGGCAAGCTGATCTGGAAGTCGCTCAAGAACAGCGGTGGCATTGGGTCGATGCTGGCTCGGATGGGCGGCGGTGTGGTCGACACGATCGGCAAGTTCCTCAAAAACGCCGACAGTCACCTTGCTTTTGTCAAAGGCGAGGCCACCAAGCTCTTTTCACAGGCGCGTGGTTGGGTGTCGGACACCATCGGCCAGATCAAGGGCCTGCTGAGCAACAGCTACCTCGTCAACAGCACCACCGAGTGGCTCTTTGGGGTCAAATCTCGCCTGGAGTCGGTGCGCGACAAGCTGGTGAGGTTCAAAAACACGCTGGCCAAGGCCAGCGCCCAGGCCCCCGCCAAGATCGCCGAGATGTTTACCAAGCTCGTTGGTGGTCTCAGAGGCACAGTGCGTGTGGTCAACGCCATTGGTTACCGGCGTTTCTGTGATCTGGTCGAGGACGTGCCGATCTTGAAGCTCGAACAATTCGTCAAGGAGCTGGGCGCCAAGGAGATGCAAAAAGTCGCCGACAAATACGGCGGCAAGGCCATGAACAAGTACGGGCCGTCGTTCTTCAAGAACTTCAAGGGGGTGACGGAGGCCACCAAGAAGCACTTGATCGATGGCAAGGGCGTGGTCAGAAGTAAGAAGCAGGTTGATGGCTGTCATGATGAGGCCATGTTCTACAAACGGCACATCGCTCCGGCCGATGTGGAGAAGGTCAAGATCATCAGCCGCCAGCCCATGGGCCAGGGCATGTATAAGTACAAGTACAAGCTTTACAAAAAGAGCCCGAAGGGCACAGGGCTCACTGATGAGCCGGTGAGCAGGATGGTCGAAAAGACCACGATCTCAGGCCTTGCTGGTGACTGGAACAAGTGGTCCAAGATCTTTGAAGATGCTGCGGCTCAAGGGATCAAGAATTGCACTTTGAACAGCAATGGTGCTGGTAAATTTACAGCCAACATCAAAGGCGTCATGTACGAGGGGTGGGTGCGCAACAACGAGATCCACAGCATCTACCCACTCTTGTGATGCGTTTTGGGAGGGCCGCGCGCAGGCCTTCTTGTTTGGTGAACCACTGGTCTCCGCGCGATTTTTGAGCGCGGCTGGAGGGTCAAATAAGGATGAGTTTGATCATTGATGACGCTTGGCTCGGTGCTTGTGTCTGGGGCAAGAGCGACGACCCGAACAAGCTTTGGCCTCGGATCAACCTGGACGTGCCTCAGGAGCCCGAAGAATGGATGGCGCTGCACTACCTCTTTGACCAGAACGCGTCGAGCTTGAACGACTTTATGGCTGGGGTGCTGGCCCATACCGGTTTTGGAGACGATGGAGCCGGTTACAGCTACCCCGGCGACTTTGAGCCCGGAGAGCTTGAGCCCGATGAGGTCTTTGACGGCGGTGTGTTGATCATGGACGCGATGGACAATGAGGTCGTGGTCAGCCAGGGCAGCTTTGACAGGGCCGTGCTTCACTACGCCGAGCTGATCGCCGCCGACGCTCGGGACAACGGCCTGCCTGTTCTGGGTTTGCCCTGGTGGTCGGACTTTGAGGCGCAGATTGAGGCGCTGCGCGCCCGCGTTGAGGGCGCTTGAGCCAAGGCGCTTGAGTTAAGGCGCTTGATTAAGGCGTCTGCTTCAAAAAGCCTGACCCCCAAAAGCTCGACACGACCCAGTGCCTACTCCCCTGGGTTCTCCACCTTCACATTCTCGGTCGTCAGGCCCAGCATGCCGCGCTCGCCGGTGAGCTTGTGCACCTGATAGAGGCCGTCGCAGTCGCTGTCGGTCCGCGCCAGGAGCGTGAAGGCGTCTTTGTCGACGCGCCAGCGGAATTGAAATGTCGTCGGCTTGCTAAAATCCAGTCCCAACGCCGCCCAGGTCGGGTCCGCCGCCTCTTCGGGCGCGATCTGCACCGGCTCGGCGCACGACATCTTCGCAGGCGTCCATCCGGCTGCTGGAGGCAGCGCGCGCTTGTCCTCGGGCAGGGCGTCGAGGTGCTTCTCCAGCGCGTCAGGCACGCCGTCAAGGACCTCTCCAAGGGCGGTGTTGCGCCGGGTCTGCTCGGGGATGGAGGCCTGGTCGTAGTAGACCTTGGCCACGCCGCCCAGGATGATGACCACCAGGCCGATGAGCAGCGCCTGGACGGTGGGGTGTTTGAGTGCCTTCATGGTTGGGCTCAGATGTTGACGGCGGCGGTGCCGCGTTTGTACGCCTGCCAGGCGCCCTGGGCGATGAAGAAGAGGATGACCACCGTGAAGATCTGGCCGCTGACGGCCGAGAGCAGCAACAACGGCACGCACAGGATCAAGCCAATCAGGCCCGTGCGCCGCAGCGACTTGTCCCGGTCCATCTTGCCGTAGATCCGCAGCAGGTAGGTCAACACCTTGCCGCCATCAAGCGGGAAGATCGGCAAGAGGTTCAGCAGCGACCACCCCACGTTCACAAACACCGTAAACTGCAACACGCTGTGGGCCAACCAAAGCGACTCACCGTTGTTCCCCGTGTAATCCGGGATCAACATCCACAAGCCCAGCATCGGCAGCCCCAGCGCCAACCCCGCCAGCGGCCCCGCCAGCGAAATCCACAGCCCGTGGCGGTCGTTGCGCGTCCCGCGCCCGATGCACAGCCCGCCCATGCCCCACAAGAGGACCTTGCTCTTGCCGTACCCAAAGCGCCGGATCGCCCAGGCGTGGCCAAGCTCGTGCAAGACGATGCTGACAAAGAGGATCGGCGCCTTGAGCAGAGCCGCGAAGTGCTCCGTGAAGGTGTTGCCAAACTGCGGAAAGACAAAGAGCGCCGCCAGCAGCAGGAAGGTCACATCGACGAAGATGGGAAACCCGTCGATGGTCATGACTTTGCGGGACATGCGGTTCATAGCACTTCTCGTTTGCTTGAGGATGGGGCGCTGGCGAGCCACACGGCGTCCGCTGCGCACCCCGAGCGTGTTTGAAGCAGTCCCACACGCCCTTTGTGATGGTGGCGCGCGCCCGAGCCGATGGCGGCGCGCCTTTGATGTCATAACACATCGGCCGCCCGACGCATTCGGCCCACACGCGGAGCCACAGGGGCGGATACCCCAACGGCGGCCATTTGAAAAGCCTTTATGGTGGGGCCTAACCGCCCACCGCGCGCCTTTTGGCTGCCACAAATGGTGCGTCCGGGTGCCGATGTGTCAAGCTCCCGGTGATCCAAGGTTGGTTTTCCGCCGTGGCCGGTGTACGCTGCCCCCACAGACCAATGCTCCAAGCTGTGTCTGACCGCTGTTTTGTCACTCTGATGACACTGCCGCCATCACAGTTGCTGATGCTCGGTTCCAATGGTCAGACGCGGCCAGTTGCGCGCTGGAAAATTTTAAGAACCCCTTTTGACGTTGAGGATGCAGGGACGCATCGAGCGGGGGTGGTGAGGGCTCCATGGAAAGGTCGCCTCTAAAATACATCAAGGCAGTGTTCTGGTTGGTCATGGTGGCGCTGTGCATCGCGGCGCCGCTTGTGTTGAGCGCCGATGGCGGTGGAGAGTTGACCACCGCCGACCGCGTCGCGCTGCTCTACGCACCCCAGTTCAATTTTACGCGCGGCGGTGAGCCACTCATCCATGTGGGCGTCTTTGACGAGGTCACCAAGGCCGAGTTCACCTCTGACGGCCCGCTGCGGGTCTTTTCGCCCGGTGTCCCCGATCCGGTCTTGCTCCTCAACGGTCGCAAGCCGGTCAAGGTCTCCATCGGCGCCGGCAAGGCCGGGCGCTACCGTTACTGGGTGGTGGTGGGCCGACGCGGCATCGATCAGTCCGACGCCACCAACGCCGCCATTGATGCCTGGGCTGATCGCGGCTATCTGGCCACGCCCCACGAGGTCGGCGCGCTCTTTGCCGTCGGTGGCCGCCGCTTTGACAGCCGCGTGGTGCTCATTGGCCTTGGCGGCTACGACAGTTACAAAGAGGCGGCGCGGCTGGCCGAGCGGATCGAGGACCGTTTTGGGGTCGAGACCGAGATGCACACCGAGCTGCTCGACTACCCCAGCGGCAAGTTGACCGTCTCGGGCGGCGGTCGTCGGCAAAAGCAGACCTGGCCCGACGTGGTCTGGGTTGCCCCCGAAGAGCCCGGTCAGACCTTCACCATCAAGACCCCCAAGGGCAAGCGCCGCTTCTCGGGCCAGCTCTTCTTCATCGCCGACCAGGAAGGCAAGCTGGCCGTGGTCAACGCCGTGCCCATCGAGACCCTGGTCAAGGGTGTGGTGCCCAGCGAGGTCTACACCTCGGCCCCGATAGAGTCCCTCAAGGCCCAGGCCGTGGCGGCGCGCGGGCACATTTTGGGCGCCGTGGGCGTGCGTCACCTGGGCGACCCCTTTTTGAAGTGCAGCGAGGTCCACTGCCAGGTCTACTCGGGGCTGAGCAACGAGCACCCCCGCACCAACCGCGCCGTCGAAGAGACCCGTGGGGTGGTCATGTTTGAGGCCTCTAGCCTCAAGGGCGACTGGCGGATCGTCGATGCCCGCTACAGCTCCAACTGCGGCGGCCACACCGAGGACAATGATCTTGTGTGGGGCGGCGAAGCGGCGCCGTATCTGCGGGGTCGAATGGACGTTGGGGGTGGGGGCTCGGGGAACTTTGCCGGCGGCATCAACGAGCGCAACATCAGCCAGTGGCTCACGCGCGACGTGCAGGCGTGGTGCAACACCGACAAATACGGCGGCAACCGGACCTTCCGCTGGGAGAAGACGGTTGATATCGACACCGTTCAGGCCAAATTGAACCGGATTCAGGACATCGGGCGGCTTAAAGACGTGGCCATTTTGGCGCGCGGCGTGTCGGGGCGGATCATTCGGATGCGGATCGACGGCGAGTTTGGCTCAGTGGAGCTGGACCGCGAGTTGGCGATCCGGCGGCTCTTTGGGGGGCTGCGCTCGTCGATGTTTGTCATGACCGTGACCCGCGATGACCGGGGTTTTCCCAAGCGCTTTGATTTCAAGGGCGGGGGTTTTGGTCACGGCTCGGGGATGTGCCAGACCGGCGCCATGAACATGGGCCTGCGCAAGTACAACTACCGCAAGATCCTCCAGCACTACTACAAGGGCATCGCCCTGGAGACGCTTTACTGACGTTGGGCTCGGTGCCTGAGCCGTTGTCCCTTTGATGGGCGAGCCTTTGTGGCTGGTGCGTGTGCGGTGTGAAGGCTCTCAGCGCACGCAGCGGAAGCCCACTGCGTCGTCCAGCACGTCGGGGTCGTTGTAGTAGCGGTAGGCCACGCGGGCGCCGTTGCCCGCAAAGCTCCACGACCCCCCGCGCATCACCCGAGCGTCGCCCTGGTTGGTGTTGGTGGGGTTGCTGGTGGGGGCTTCGGCGTAGTATTCGGACTTGAAGCGGTCGGCGGTCCACTCCCAGACGTTGCCAGCCATGTCGTAAGCGCCGTAAGGGCTGACGTTTTTGGGAAAAGAGCCCACCGGAGCGCTGGTCTCAAAGCCGTCGTCTTTGCCAAAACCAGCCAATTCGCCCCAGTTGAGCCAGGTCGGCTCCCAGTTTTGCCCCCAGGGAAACTCGCGGTCGTCCTTGTGGCCACGCGCGGCCTTCTCCCACTGCGCCTCGGTCGGCAGGCGCTTGCCCGCCCAGCGGCAATACGCGTCCGCCTGATGCCACGACACGCACACCACCGGGTGCTGAGGACCCTTGAGCGACCCCGGACCCTTGCCGCCGATGGCCCAGGTGCCCGAGGACGGCTCGTAGATGTTGCACTGGCCGTAATCGAGGGTGGAGCACCCTCCGGCGGCCACGCAGGCGCTGTACTGGGCGTTGGTCACCTCGTAGCGGTCGATCTCAAAGGTGTCGAGGGTGATTTGGGCGCTGGGGCCCTCGCGCTTGAACCACGACGCGGTGCAGTCGTCGGGGCTGGTGTAGGTCTCGCGGCAGACCTTCAGGCCGTTTTGCACGCCCGCGTCGTCCGAACCCCTGGAAAACGGCCCCGAAGGCACCACCGCCATCTGAGCGTCCATGTCGACGTCTCTGCCGCAAAGCTCGCCCTGGTACGCGGTGCACATCTCGCGGGAGAGTTGAAGTTCGGCGGCCAACTCGTCTTGAAGATCCTTGTGGCCCGCGTCTGTGGCCACCCCGCAGGCCATCTCAAGCATGGTCCTGGCGTCGCACGGCGACCAGGGCGCCGCGATCCGGGCGTGGAGCTGCAGCTCCAGCACCCTGACGCGGGCGTCTTTGGCCGGCTTGCAGGTGCCGCGCTGGCAACTGAGCCCACGGCGGCACTGGCCATTGTTGCGGCAGGTCTTGTCGGGCCCCAGGCGCTCGGGGCGCGCTTTGGGGCGACAGGTGGACTCGACCTGGGCCAGAGCTTTGGTGTGGGACGCGGCGCTGGGGCAGTGGTCGATGGCTTGCTGACAGGCAAGGCGCGCCGGACGACACTGACCGGCGCGTGCCAGACGTTGGCAGCGCTCGGCGGCCTGCTGAGCGGCGTAGGGATCCGGGCATTGGGACTGCTGGGCCAGCGCGGCGCCGGGCCACACCACCCACAGCAACGCCGCCACAAGCCCCAGGACAGGCCCCATGACCGCGCGCAGGCCCCAAATGTTTGGAGGGTTGATCATGGTTTCTGCACGCAACGAAAGCCCAGCGCGTCGTCCCGCGCCTCGGGTTGTTCAAAATAACGGTAGGCCACGCGGGCGCCGTTGCCCGCAAAGCTCCACGAGCCCCCGCGCACGATCCGATTGGCGCCGCCAAGGTCGTTGAAGGGGTCTTTGAGCGGCGCATGCTGGTAAAAGGCGTCGTCCTGCCAATCGGCGGTCCACTCCCAGACGTTGCCAGCCATGTCGTAAGCGCCGTAAGGGCTGACGTTCTTGGGAAAAGAGCCCACCGGAGCGCTGGTTTCAAAGCCGTCGTCTTTGCCAAAACCGGCCAGTTCGCCCCAGTTGAGCCACGTCGGCTCCCAGTTTTGCCCCCAGGGAAACTCGCGGTCGTCCTTGTGGCCGCGCGCGGCTTTTTCCCACTGCGCCTCGGTCGGCAAGCGCTTGCCCGCCCAGCGACAATACGCGTCCGCCTGGTGCCACGACACGCACACCACCGGGTGCTGCGGCCCTTTGAGTGACCCTGGACCCTTGCCCCCCATCTCCCAGCGGCCGCTCTCCGGGTCGTAGATGTTGCACGCGCTGTAATCGAGCGTCTGACAGTCCCCAGCGGCCACGCAGGCGCTGTACTGGGCGTTGGTCACCTCGTACTGGTCAATGTAGAAGGGGCTCAGCTCAATGTCTCGACGCGGCGACTCGCGCTGAAACCAGTCCGTCGTGCAGTCGTCCGGGTGAGAGTAGGTCTCGCGGCAGACCTTCAGCCCGCTCTGCAAGCTCATCCGATCCGATCCGCGCCGAAAGTATCCCCCCGGCACCAAGACCATCGACGCCCCGTCCTTGCTCTTGCGGCTGCTGCTAAGCACCCCAAAGCCGCCCGTGGTGCACGCCTCCTGGGTGATGTCGATCCGCCCCTCGATCATCGACACGCGCGCTCTAAGCCCTGCATCTTTGGCCAAATCCAGCGCCTTGTTGAAGACCGGCAACGCCTGACACGGCTGCACCACTGAGCGATCCACCGCGCCCAGGAGCATGCGCATCAACCGCTCCTCCGCCAGGGGATCCACCACGCAGCGCCCCTTCTGGCAGACGTGGGCAGGCCCAGGGCACTGATCATCGTCCTGGCAAGCCCCGCCGTCCTGGGCAAGGGCGGGCCAGCTCAGCCCCAGCGCCGCCAGGACCAATCCGCCGTAGAACAAAGCTGTCTTCATTCGGCCTTCATCTCCAAAGAGACCCCTTGCGGGTCACGCCGAGCGCATGTCGAGCGCAGTCGGCCAACCAAAACGGGTCACAACCCCGGTATCGTCGATGTCGAGCACCAGACACAGCCTGAAGTGTGCGTGATGCAGGGGCCCTCTTCAACTACCACGACCGATCCAAGCCCGCAAAGACCCCACCCGATCACCCCTTTGTTCATCCCATCGCCCGCAACCGCCGATGTCAGACGCGGGGCGATGACCGACGATCGCCTACAAACACCGAAAAATTGGGTGCATGTCTTATTTGCACCTACATTGTGGGCGATGGTGTGTTGTTGATGCATTCAGGACAGGGACGTCCCATGGAGAGAGTTCAGCTGCAACCCGGAGATCTCATCTTCGGAGAATACGAGGTTCTCGACCTCGCCGGTGTCGGCGCCACAAGCCACGTCTACCGGTGCACTTCCGAGCGCTTCGGCGGCCAGGTGGCCGTCAAGGTCCTGCACGATGATCTGGTCGGCCACCCCCGGCATCGGCGCCGCTTCCTGCGCGAAGCCCACCTGATGCGCGGCATGGAACACCCCAGCATCGTCAAAGTCCTCGACATCATCTCCACGCCCACTGTCCTGGCCTACGTCATGGAGCACGTCGAAGGCCTCAGCCTCAAAGAGTGGCTCCAAGACCGCGCCGCAGGCATGGACCCCATGGTCATGGTTCTCTTCCTCGATGTCCTGGCAGGCCTTGCCCACGCCCACGAGCGCGGCATCGTCCACCGCGACCTCAAACCCGGCAACATCCTAGTCGAGATGACCCCCAGCAGACCCCGTGGCCGGATCATCGACTTCGGCGTCGCGCGCCTCGTGCGCCTCCCCCCCGAACCTGACGACTTCAACTCCATCCGAGGCACCGCCGCCTACATTTCGCCCGACGAGATCCGCTCCCCCCTGGAAGTCTGCCCCCAAAGCGATCTCTACTCCCTGGGCGTCATCCTCTACGAAGCCACCGCCGGCGTGCGCCCCTTTGAAGGCCGCCCCGGCAAAGCGCTCCTGTGCGCCCATCTCAACGAATCCCCCCCATCCCCAGCGCTCCACACCGCCACCATCTCACCCGGCGTCGAGTCGCTCATCATGACCCTCCTGTCCAAATCCCCCGACGACCGCGTCCCCTCCGCGCAGGCCCTCGGAGACGCCCTGCGCGAAGCCCTCGACGACCCCGACTTCGGCGCCGCCCTCGAAGCCCTCAGCGCCGACGAAGACACCCCCATCGAATGGGTCGCCGCACTCCAACTCATCCTCGTCAACATCCTCACCGCCCTACTCAGCCCCGGCCTCACCGGCCGCGCCGACGACCCACACTACCTGAATCGGCCCCCTATGATGATTTGAGTGGGGTTTGAATCATTTGGGTGGGGGCCGATGGTTCGCTTGCTGGCGCTGCGCTTTCGGTTCGGTCGCCGGCGCTTCGCTTGGCTTCCTTGTGGTTCGGTCGCCGGCGCTGCGCTTGGCTCCCTTGTGGTGCGCTCGCGTTGCTCGCTGATAGCATTTGCGATGGGTTGGGTTCTTGGCTTCGCCGGTGGGAGTGGGGCATTTTGTCGAAATTGCTTCGTTTTTGGAGGTTGGATGGGCTGTGGTGACGGCTTGTGGGGCTTTCCAAGAGGGTTTTGGTTGGGCGGTGGGGTTGTGGGAGGCTTTCCAAGGGAGCGTCGGCTCTTTTGGGGCGAAGGCAGGCGGCGATAGCCCGCCTTACCGAGCGGCCCTGGAACTTGATGACCAACGCCGACAGTGACGCCATGGGGGCGAAGGCAGGCGGCGATAGCCCGCCTTACCGAGCGGCCCTGGAACTTGATGACCAACGCCGTTGCCTCAACAAGGGCCGGCAGGAAGGCGAGCGATTGCCGCCTATCCTGCCCCCAAATCAAGCCGGGCATACACGTCTGGGCGCAGGCACCAAGCCCATAAACCTCGCCAGTCGTCCGTCCCCGCCCTCCCGCTGAAGTGTGTTTCGACGAAATGCC
>CAKZKQ010000743.1 GCA_937123825.1 uncultured Pseudomonadota bacterium | reverse complement strand
AAACCCCCCGCCCCCACATCGAGCGCTTCTTGCTGCCAGGCCGCCAGGATCACCGAGCGCTCCAGCGGCGTGCCAGCACCCGCCGGCCACCCCGCCTCTCCCACCAACAACGGCACCCCGTGGCGCGCGGCGAGCTGCGCCGCCCGCGCCATCATCGCCCTGCCTTTGGCCACGGCGCGGCTCTCAGACCAGTCGGCGCTCCCCGAGGCGTCGGAGAGCGGCTCACTGTGATGCGGCCACAAGTGCACAGACACCCAATCAAACACCCCCGAGACCGCCAACAAGCCGATGTCGGCACCGTGCAGCCCCTCAAAGCCTTCGTCCCCCGTGCCCACAAGGTGATTGGGGTCGTGGCGGCGCAGCACCTGGGCCATCTCCACCAGAAAATCGACCAGCAACGCAGGCTCGCAATCTGGACAGCGGGGCTCGTTCATCAAATCCCAGCCCAGAATCGTCGGATCATCCCGGTAAGCCACCCCAGTGACGGTGTTGGTCCTGGAAGCCACCGCCTCGATGTACTCCCCAAACCACTGACGAACTCGCGGTGAGCGCAGCGCATCACCCCTGGACGAGACCCCAGCCCAGGACGCGTATGCATCCACGCCGCCGTAATCTCCCCAGTGGTTGCTAAGCGTCAGGACCAACCGCAATTTGCGCGCCGACGCCGCCGCCAGCACCTCATCAAGCGCCCGCAATCCAGATTCACGAATATCCCCAGGGGCAGCATGGATGACCTCCGAAGAGTCAGGATCAGTGTTGAAGGCCCAAATGCGAACCACAGACACACCACGGGCCACAAAGTCATCAAAAATCGCCTCAACCGCCCTCAAATCCCCCCTTTGAACCGTCTCCAGCGCGGGATAATAGTTGGTGCCTGCAAAGCGAACCTGCCCCTGCCCTTCAATCCAGAACTGACCGCCTCGAACCTCCACAAAACCCTCGCCCTCAAGCAGCGCAGGAGCACACGGCGCGGCGCGCTGCCACCCATCGCAGCCACTCCCCAACCCCAAAAGGCCCAGCACACACACCACCGCCATCAAAGAAGACAACGCAGACCGCCGCACAAGCCCAAAACCGGCTTGAACCATCATCGCCAGGCCCCCTCCAGCGCCACCGTCCAAACCACCGGCCGAGACGGCCCTTGACCACCGCCCGAGGCCCAGACTCCCACCGCCCAAAGGCCGCTTTGAGGCCCAAACCCAGCGGCCCCCAACGTCCAGCGCGCCCCTTCATCCATCCGGGCAGGGTTCACAGCCAACGAACCATCCACACACAGAGGTTTGAGCGCCTCCACACACCGCCTGCCCCAGACCACCGCTCTGACCGAAGCGTCGGCCAGGAGCCCTGCCCCTTCGGGACGCTGCCACCCATCAAAGGACAGCCCCAACCAGGTCCGCAGCGGGCTGACTTCCCACGCGGCGCTCAGACCAGCGCGGACCACGCTGTAACGCGGCGCCGCCTCCGTCCCAGATTGACGGCCCCAAAGGTCATCCACAGCCCCAAAGACCATCAACCCCACTGGACCATCGGCTTCGGACCAGGGCACCACGGAAGCTTCGAGCGACAGGCCAGACCATGACAGCCGAGACTCTCCCAACGCCAACTCCGGCGCATCAAAGCTCAGGCGCCTTTGCTCGGCACCCGAAGACAAGCGCAGACCACCACACCAGCGCCTTCCCTGGGCGAGGCAATGGCCGCCGGTGCTGACATAAAGCTGGGTTTGACGCTCTTCCTGGCGCAAAAAACGGGTTTGACTCCACCCAGCGCGGAGCAAGAGACCGGCGCGAGGCGAGTCGGGCCAGGGGACCAGTGATGGGGGGGTGAAAGAGGGGGGCTGGGCCTGACACACCGGGCCCGTCAGCACAGCCAGGGCCACCCCGAGGATGAGGTGGCCGACCCTGGCCGCGCCCATGCTCACGGCTCGAAGGACAACGACATGTTGTACTGGAAGAGATCGGCGCCGGAGGAGGTCACAAGACGCAGGAAGTAGGTGCCGTCTTCAGGGACATCAAAGGTGATGGACGGCGCCCGCTCAAAGCGCTGGGTGATGAAGCCCAGGTCAGGGCCATGCAGCGCCAACACGGTGTCACCGGGGGGCTGGTCGCCCACGGGGTTGACGGCGATGGTGGCGGTGGTGCCTGCGGCCAGATCGACCTGATAGAAGTCGGCGTCACCGCGCGGGCAGAAGTCCAGGATGGGCAGCTCGATGGCCTCCTCCAGGAAGGCGGCCTGGTCAAAGCTGTTGTTGGGCTCCAGGGCTTCGGTGCATTCGTTGACGTTGGGCGAATCGACCTCGACCGAGAAAGAGTAGCCGTTGCCGGTTGCAGGGCGGCCAGCAAAGAGGAAGACCTCCAGGATGTAACACTGGCCCTCTTCGGTGTTGGTGACCTGCACCAGCTCGCGGTCCTGAACGCCGTTGCTGTTGTCGATGCGCTGGCGATCGCTGTTGGAGAGGATGACGTCGATGTCACCGTCATCGTGCTCAAAGACGACGTCGAACGAGACGGTGCTGCCCGCGGGCGGGCAGATCTCAAAGAAGTCGCGCGTGGGACCGCAGGCCGTCAATCCCTCGTAGCTCTCACTGACGGCTTCCAACTCCAGCGGGGTGTTGAAGTCGTTGTTGCCCTCAAAGCGGTCTTCGACACACTCATCGTTGTCACTGATGATGCGGAAGGGCTCAGAGACGTTGATGTTGTTGTTCTCGTTGCTTTCGCGCACGTCGTTGTTGGCGTCGACCTCCACCACGATCACGTGCGGGCCGGTGCTGAGCGCTTGCGGCAGGCGCGCCCCAAGCGAGAAGAGTTCTTCGTCTCCAGGGCCAATGCCCATCGACGGCACGCGGCCAATGAGGCGGCGCCGCTCAGGATCATCGCTGAAGCCGGGCACCACGTAGACGTTGTGCGAAAACGCCCCAGCGAAGGACTCACCAAAGTTGGCCGTCACAAACTCCATGTCCACCCGATCACCGGCCTCAAGCTCATCCTCAAAGAAGTCCAACTCCAGCGCCACCAGATCGGGCTCTTCGTCGGGTTCATCGTCCAGGAAGAACTGGAAGGTGTAGTCGAATTCAGCCAGCGCGCGGGGCTCGACCGAGATCAACACAAAGTCGGCGTCATTGGGGATGGTGAACTGGTCAAAGATGAAGCCATCGGAGGTCTGCATGACCAGCAAACGCTCGCTGCGCCCATCAAAGACCGCAAAGGCCGTGACGATGAAGATGTTGCTGTCGCTGGTGCTGAGCTCCACAAAGACCTCCTGGCCGGGCTCGGCTTCCAGCGCAAAGAAGTCACGATCGTTGGGGCAAAGCTGCAACTCGTAGAAGCCGGGCTCAAGGAACTCGGGATCGTTGGGCTGCTCAGGGTCCAGGAAATCCCCCCGGCACACGTCCGGGTCACAACCCTCCACAAAGAGGATCTGACCGGGCGCCGAGCTGTTGTTGTTCTCGTTGCTCTCTTCAATGATGTTGAAGGGATCGACGATCACCCTGGGAAAGAACGGAATCCCCAGCGGCTCCACGCATTGGGCGCGGCCGTCGGTCTCGCCGCCAAAGTCAAAGCACGCCCCGGCGGGCACAAAGTCGATGCTGAAGACGCCCAGGTCATAGAGGATGTCTTCAGGGTCTTCCAGCGAAGAGACCGCCACCTGCGCCTCCACACCAAAGGCATCCTGCTCACCAAAGTTGCACACCACCCCAAAGACGTTCAGCTGCTCGCCCTCTTGAACAAAGTCGTTCTCAATAAAGACCTCTTCCACCACCAGGTCGGGCAGGCCGCCTTCGTTGGGCAAGACCTGCAGGCGCTGGCGCGGCACAAGGATGTTGTTGTCTTCATCGAGTTCAGACACGTTGTTGAACGGGTCACAGGCCACGTACACCGTGTAATCGCCGGGCTCCAGGTTGGGCGGAATGACCGTCTCAAAGCCGACCCCATCGCCATCAAAAGGCGCCAGCGCGGGGAAGCCCACGGCCTCAAGGCGCTGGTCACGGCGAGGATCAATTCGACGCCGGGTGATGTGGACGGAGCACTCAAAACGGGTGGTGCGACCGGGGCCGTCGTTGGAGACAAAAAGCTCCATGAAGAGCTCGTCACCAGCCGTCACGCGCTGGGGATCGTAGAAGAACTCTTGTGGCACGATGTCGGGCAAGCCGCCGTCATCAAACTCACAGCGGCCATCCACACAGAACTCTTCGGGGCCGCACTCACCGGCAAAGGTCCAACGGCCACCTTCGCAGATTTCGACGTCCACCGGCGAGCCGCACCGGATGTCGCCCTCAAAGCATTCCACGTCTTCAACGCACGCCCCGTCGTTGCAGACACCAAAGTCGCAAAACTCCAGCGGCTCCCAAAAGAGGCCGTCGACGCAGAATTCGACCGTGAAGTCATCCAGACAACGCGTCTGGCCTGGCGTACAAATCCGATCGTCGCCAGTGTCTCCATCATCGATGTCTTCGTCGCCCGTGTCACCGCCCGCGTCGGGCCGATCCACGATGTCGTCCGGATCCGGCAAACACACGCCGCGCACGCACTGAAAACCAAAGGCGCATGAATCATCGTCAAAGCAGGCGTCGCCAAGACCACCGACCACGAGCTCGTCGCGCCCGCAGCCAGACAGCGCCGCCAATGCCCCAGCGCAAAGCAGGAGCTGTACGCCCACGCTCGCCATCAGAGCCCTCAAGGTGCTCTTTGTCCTCATGTGTTGGATGTCTCCCTGTTGAGCTTGCTATCCCGCACAGATCCCGACAGGATCTTCAACCTACAAGGATGACAATAACCAGGCTCCTTTGCAAATTCAGCCCCACTCCCAACACACACACCAGCCCACACCCGACAAAGAGCGCCAAGCACGGGACAACGCAACACCATCGCCCTCGTCCTCACCGGCGCTCAGCAATGTGCCGCGTCATCAAACGCCCTCCCGCAGCCCTCTGATCGCCAAGCCACCACAAAGACTGATGGACATCGGTATGAATCATGCGCCGACTGGCTCTGCCAACGGCGCGCTGTGGCCGTGCATCAGGTTCAACTGCACCCTGCAAGAGTTCATCAACCAGACCAGCGGCACATCGGCCAGATCAACCCGGCTCTTGGCTCCCCCACCGACAAAAAAGGCGGCGAAGAACCCCTGATTCATCAAAAATGACTCCACCCAGGCCCCATCGACAGACTGGAGCACCAAATGACCCAGACGGCCGGCTTCCTCCAATAGAGAAAAATCAAAGCCTCCCCGGCGACGCTCCCCCAGGCGCGTCTGCGCCTGTGTGATGGCATCGATGACCGCACCGTGGGTGTGGTGGGTCAAGCGCTCGGCCCCGTCAAAGACCACCGCGCAGGGCAACGTGCGGAAGCTGCCCTGACGCTCGACAGCGACCGCCTTGGCAAACGCCTCCAGGCGCTCTCGCACACGCTCGGGCTCACCCACCAACTCCATCAAGTCCAGCGTCACCACCAGACCATCGGCGCGCCCCACAAGCCGAGGCCAACGCAGCGCCCCCTCAATCGGCGCCACCAACACGGCCCCTGCCCCGCTGCCCACGCCCCGATGCTGCTGACCGCCCACGCGCGCCCAAAGGTTTCGCATCGGCAAACAGTCAAAAGAGGGTCCAGCCATGTCAAAGACCACATCGTCATCGTCCGACATCGGCACCACGGGCCTGGGAACCGGCCCGCCAACCTGGGTCCTGAAGAGCACAGACTCCTCAAAGAGCCGTTGACTGAGCCCTGGGCCAGCCACGCTTACCGACACCGGATAAAGATCAGGCTCGCGTTCAGCCTCCCGGGGATGCTCTTGCACCAACTCCACAAGCCTGTCCCAACCCTGAGCGCCGCGCGTCAAATCGTGCCAGACCAGACAAGGGCGCTTGTGCTGTGCCACACCCCAGGCCTGCAAAAGCCGCCCCTCGACATCCATCTGCGGTTGGGCCTGAAGCGCCACCATGGGTCTGGGCGGCGTGATGGGCGCCATCGGCATGGGTGACTCGTCGGTCTCTGGGGCGGGGTTGGCGATCTCGCCGATTTGACGGGCCACCTCGGCCACGGCACCCACCTCCTGCGACGCGCTTGCGGGCTTCGGCTCCATGTCCACGTGCGCCGTCAAGGCACTCACCCAGGCGCGATGCTGCTCGGTCAACGTCTGCTGACGCGCCTGCTGACGCAGTTCCAAACCCTTGCTCAGTGCCACCTGGGCCATCTCACCGTAAAGGCGCACCACGCGCCGAGACAGCCGCGACGCCAAACCGCGCTCCAACAAAAGCGCCGAGCGCTCATGCACGCACATCGTATCCACCCAGCCCAAAGTCGCTTCGGGCAAATGGCCGACCCGCATCATCCGCGCCACATCCACCACCGCGTCCGCAAACGCCTCCCAGCATGCCTCCTGATGACCCACGGCGCAGTTCTCAGGGCAGTAGGCCACCACCACATTCACCACCACCTCAACGGGCACCACCGTGGCGCACGGCGCCAGACCACACACCAGCCTGTCGAGCGCAAAGGCGTAATCCTCGGCGTCACGAACCTTGACCCGCGCCCTGACCTGGGCCTCCAGGCGATCCACGCGCACTCGCTCGATGTCGGCTCTGAGCATAAAGAGCAACTGGTCGGTAAAATCCCGACTCTCGCTGGGCACAGGCCCCTCAAATGTCTCTGGGCGACCTGCCTGCGAGGCGTCGTCCGGCAACGCCTGCGCGATGCTGACCCGAGCGTCCAACTCGGCCGTCGACGCCATCAACCCACCAGACACCGACCCCAGCGACGCTGTCGATGGCTTGACCTCAACGGCCGCTCCACCCACAAAGCCCTCCACGTCCGCCGCCTCCGACGCTCTCGGCACTTGCACGCTGGTCTCGGCCTGCTCGGCGCTCGTCTCGGGCGGCTCGGTTTGCGGCGCCTGAGCCAAGATCGGCGCGGCCTGCGGCGACGCATCCTGGCTCACGGGCGCTGGCGGCTCGACGCTGCTTGGCGCTGCGACGGCCTGCGACGCTGACGGCGCCAACACAGGCGCCACAGGCTCCTGCGCTGGCGCTGCAGGGGCCTCCACCGGCCGGTTGACCTCCAACAAAGGGCTGTCCTGGCGCAAACACACCAAAAGTGGCCCAAAGTTGTGGGCGGGCGTGGGCACATGGGGGGAGAGCGCGAGGCTCAGCCCGGGACGCTTCAGCGGGGGAACCTTCAACCACGCGTTCCAGGCTGCCAACATCAGCGTGGGATTGTCCGGGGCCACCAACCTGGGAGGCGCGGCGCTCTTGGATGCCCGCATCCACCACAACCGGGCCAGCTCCTGACCATCCTCAAGCGCCTGGAACTGCGACGCGCGCCCCACCCGCTCCCGGGCCACCTCCAGCAAACGCCCCGCCTCCACTGGCCGACCTTCCAGACGCCCGTCCTCGGCCAGCGGCATGTCGTGGCCATACATCATCAAAAACGGATTGGCGCTCAGCGCCAGAAAGTCCCGACGGCTGATCAAACCAGCCGCTGCGCGCCACGCGCCGTCCATCCACCCCAACCGCACCAGACAGTGCCCATCGCCATCCACAGGGTGCCACAGGATCGAGGGGGTGTCGGCGCCTTTGTCGGGCGTCCAACGCCGCCAACAACGCACCAGGCGCTGCGCATAGGTCGGGCGGATTTGTGTGGAGCCAAGCCAGCGGACTTCTTTCTGGCGCGGCTTCCAGGACGCCACCATGGGAAAGATGGTGATGCGGCGGTGATCGGCGACCGCTTCGGCAAAAAGCGCCTGAGCAGGCGCGTTGGTGTTGTCAGAGGGCGTACTCATGGTCATCTCCGAACCTTCGAACATCCGTTCCGGGTTCAGTTGACCTGATAAAGCCGGGCCCAACGGCGATCCAAACGGGCTTGCCTCGCTTTTGGACCACCGATGACCGACACCTGCGTCAACGGAACCAGATGTCCATCGGATCGCAGCGCCTGAAGGTTTAGGTTCTGTGTTGGCACAAGGAGGCCAAACCCCCTGCCCCCACCTCAGCGCCCCATATACTCCGCCAGCACCTTCTGATCGTAAGCAATCGCGCGGGCCGAAGCCGCATCAAGCTGGCCGGTCTGCACCAACGTCGCCAAACAACGCTCCATGGTCAGCATCCCATCCGAAGCCCCCGACTGCATGGCGCTGGGGATCTGCGCCGTGCGACCCTCGCGGATCATGCTCGACACAGCCCGGTTCACCCGCAGCACCTCCATCGCCACCAAACGCCCTCGACCCACCGAGCGGGGCAAGAGGCGCTGCGAAATGACGGCCTGGAGCGAATCGGCCAACTGAAGGCGGATTTGAGACTGGCGCTCGTGGGGGCAGGCGTCGATGATCCGCTCAATGGCCGACGACGCCGAACGCGCGTGCAAATGCGTCAACACCAGGTGCCCCGTCTCGGCGGCGGTCAACGCCAGCTCAATCGTCTCGGTGTCGCGCATCTCGCCGATGACGATGATGTCGGGGTCTTCGCGAAGCGCATCGCGCAAACCCGTGGTGTAGTCGCGGGCGTGGCGGCCAATCTCGCGCTGGCGCACCAGCCCCCCCTTGCCTTTGGCGTTGATCTCGTACTCGATGGGATCTTCGAGCGTGACCATCATGACCGGGCGATGCTCCAGGGCGTGCTGCGCCAACGCCGCCAGCGTGGTGCTCTTTCCAGACCCCGTCGGCCCGGCCATGATGACCAGACCACCAGGCAGCAGCGCCAGCTCGCCGATGTCGGCCGGGAGCCCCAGCTTCTTGAGCGACGCCGCCGCCTCCGG
>CAKZKQ010000742.1 GCA_937123825.1 uncultured Pseudomonadota bacterium | reverse complement strand
GTTTAGTACCCTGGGTCCCTACCTGCCGTTTTTCGTTTTGACAACCTACATCACTTCTTAATTTGGCGCCTATGGGGGGATCCACCAGAAGCACACGTTGACGAAGGAGGGGGGTTTGGCGATGACAAACGCGCCGGAGGTGTCGTGGGTGAGGCGTTGGTGGAGGTGTTTGGCCATGGCCATGTTGTGTTCCATGCGGGCGGCGAAGCCGTGGTCTCCGCGCAGCTTCCATGTCAGCCAGAGTTTGAGGACATCGACACGGCGAGCGCATTGGAAGGTTTTGTCGCCGGAGTCGAGTTCGGCGTAGTTTTTGTCGGGTTGGAAGAGGTAGTTGGCGCGGCTGGCGAAGGTGTCCTGGAGGAGTCCGGGGTGTTTGACCAGCAGGGCGGAGCACTGCTGGGTGATGCCCATCATTTTGTGGAGGTTCCAGGCCAGGGAGTCGGCCTGTTCGATGCCTTTGCCCATGGGGGCGTGTTTGGGGGAGAAGAAGACCGAGGCGCCGTAGCAGCCATCGACGTGCATCCAGATCTTGTGCTGGTGAGCGATGCGGGCGATGTCTTCAAAGGGATCAAAGGCGCCCAGGACGGTGGTGCCGGCGGTGGCGTTGATCATCAGCGGCGTGCGTCCGGCTTTGAGGGTGGCCTCGATGGCGTCCTCAAGCGCGCGTGGGATCATGGCGCCGTGGTCGTTGCAGGGGACCTTGACCAGGGCGTCGGTCCCCAGGCCCAGCAGGGAGACGGATTTGCGCAGGGAGTAGTGGGCCTGGGCGGAGGTGAAGACGGTCATGGGGGGCAGGCCGGACATGCCCTGGGTTTTGCACTGGGGGAAGCGGCGGTGGCGCGCCATGTTGAGGGCGTAGAGGTTGGAGGTGGAGCCGCCGGGTGCCCAGAGACCTTCGGTGTCGGGGGGCATGCCGGCGAGTTGCGCCAGGCGTTTGAGGGCGGCGCGTTCCATGAGGGTGAAGACGGGTGCGGCTTCGTAGGTGGCGCCGGTGGTGTTGAGTGCGGCGCCGAGCCAGTCGCCCAGGACGGCCACGGGGTCGGGGCCGGCAAAGTTCTGGTTGAAGAAGCGCGGGTGGAGCGTGCGCACGGAGTGTTGGAGGACGGCTTCGATGGCGCCCATCATGGTGGGCGCGTCGAGCGAGGGCTGTCCTGGGTTGAGTTCAAGGCCGACGCCGGCGTCCTGGAAGGCCGAAGCGATGGACCCGGGGCTGGCCAGGCGCACGACGGGGTCGGTGCGGTTGTCTTTGGCGTGGACGAGGAATTGCCCGAGGCGCTCGGTGGCCTGTGTGAGCCAGGCGTCGAGGGCCTCATCGCTCCAGGGGGTGTCGTTGTTCATGGCGTGTGCTGGTGTGTTGTGGGGTTGTGTGTTGGGTGTGCGGTTGGTTGAAGCCTGTGGGATGAGCGCGGATGCGTCAACCGGATTGTGTGTTGTGATGGGGAGGTGGGGTCAAAGCGGCTTGGTTTTGGATGGCGTTGGTTGCGATTTATCCGTGAGGATAGGGATTTAGCCTTGTTGCGATGCGTGGTGTGCTTTTGAGGGGTTTGGAGGCCGGTTTTGGGGTGTTTTTGGGGTTGGCACGGGACGTGCGATGGTGTGGGGTCGTCGCGGCAACGCGGCGCACGGAGCTGTAGGAGGATGGTTCCTCCACCTTGATTACCCCAAGGAAGTCCTAAACTTCATGGCATCTGCCCTCGGCCCGGTTTTGCCAGGCCCCTTGCACGCTGCCCACAAGCATAACGTGGTTCGATTCCACGCAGCTCCACTGACCGTCGCTCAATTCGGTCAAGCCCACAAGCAACGTAGCCCAATTGGAAGGGCGTCAGTTTTGAGTACTGAAGGCTGCGGGTTCAAGTCCCGCCGTGCACCTCACCGGCTTACCTCCTCGAGCGACGGTCAAAACCATTCCCCCATCCGGCCCCATTGCGGGCCTGTGCAGACCAGAAGGCGCGGGCGCTTTGCCCCCTTCTGGTTTTCTTCTTGGGGGATTGGGTCTGTGTGTAGGTCGTCCAAGGCCTTTGGACGATGTTGTGGTTGCACACATGACATTGTGGGTTTGGGTGCGATGAGTGCTATGCATGTTGAAAATGCGGTTGTGTGTGAAAGGTGACGGGTTTGTGCACTGTGGCGCCCGAGGCGTTGGGGTGTGTTGGGGGTGGGGCCAGGGCGGTGTGTGAAGGGGGTGGTGAGGGGCTTTGGGGGAGGCGGTAAAAGCTGTGGTGAGAGGGCATTTTGATGCCCTTTATGACGGTGTTGGTGATGTTGTGATGGAAAGGCTCTTGAGGGGAAACAGGGGCGACGTTTTCTAAAAACGGAATTTTATGTGCCAAGCGAACCAATCTCTGGTACACGTTGCCTCCGTCACAAACGCCTCTTCGACCTTGAGATGCAATTGTCGAAGATTGAAAGGTGTTTGGTATGCTTTGAAGACATGTACCGGGGAGGGGCTCGGTGTCTTTGGAGGAGAGTTCCGCTCGCCGGAACCCTGCTGTCAGGCGTGGCGCAGGTTGGGTGCTGGAGAGATGGAGGGTATGAGCCGTCTGCTGCAAGCTGGTCAACTTGTTCTGGGGCGTTTTGTCGCCGAGCGTGTGTTGAGTCGCAATGCCAGAGCGACGACGTGGCTGGCCGCGATTCGCGACCGACCAGAACAGGCCGTCATCAAGATTTTTCATCCGACAGGTCCGTCCGTGGGGCGCATGGAGCGCCAGCAGGTCCTGGAGTTGAGGCAGGCCTCAAGGGTCCGCCATCAGCACCTGGTGGACGTATTGGCGTTGGGGTCGGTGCGCAAGCGCTGGGTGGCGGTGGCGACCCGTTACTTGCCAGGGCCCACACTCTCCTACGCCCTCGAGCGCAAAGGGGTGCTCTCGCCGGTGGCCACCCTGAAGGTGGCGTTGCAGTGCGCCGACGGGTTGATGGCCCTGCACCGGGCGGGGATGGTGCACCACGGGGTGCATCCAGAGCACATTGTTTTGTTCAAGGGCAAGGATGGGCGAGCGACGTCATCGCTGCTGGCGCCGAGTTGTTCTTTGGGGTGGCGGTTTTTGTCGCCAGAGGACTGGTGTCGCTATCGGGCGCCGGAGGTGAGGCTGGGGCGAGCAGATGCGGCCTCGGATGTGTACAGCCTTGGGGCGGTGATGTGGCGGATGTTGACGGGGGTGGAGTTGCCCCAGGCCAACGCCGACGGTCAGCCTTGGAGCGGTTTTGTGCAGCTTGCGCCGCAGGCCCCTGCGGTGCCCGCCGATTTGGAGGTGCTGGTGCGGGCGATGCTCTGGCGAGATCCCACGCGGCGGCCTCAGTTGGCCTTGGTGCGGGCGCAGTTGGCGCAGTTGCGGGTGTCGCTGTCGCAGCCCGAGCCCGGTTTGCACAAGTCCGAGGTGGGGGATTCGGATGATATGCGCGCGGCGGTGATGACCCCCGACCCTTGTTTTGAAGATTCGATTCCCGGTTTTGTGCCCACGGGACAGGCGCGTCAGCATGCTCGGGCCTGGGCGCGCAGCGTGCGTGTCTTTTTGGGCTGCATGCCGATTTGGTTGGAGTCACTGGAGCGGGCCTTGAAGGGGCGCCGCGACGCGCAGGCGTTGTCTGTGGCGCAGGACGTGTTTCGGGGCGCTGCGGTGGTGGGGTGTCGCCCGGTGGTGGAGCGCGCCCAGGAGATCATTGGGATCCTGGAGGGGCACGAGCCGACGCAGTGGGGTCAGTCGTTGGAGGCGCTTAAGCGGGCCCACAAGACGGTGGCAGCGGGGTGGCCCATTGCGCGTGGCTGAATACGCGGTTCATGAATCCTTATTTTGTGTGTACTGAGAAAATGATGGGCCTGGTCTCTGTGTTTGGAGGCTAGACCGAGTCCCGTTCAAAACGAGCCAGCGATGACGGCTCTCACAGTCGATCTCATCGTCGTCGATGCTCGACGAACCCCCGGTTCGTCTGTGCTCTCCTCCTCGACCTCAACTGCGATTTCTCGCCCTCGCAAGGCTCTTTTTAAACGGGACTCGGTCTGGGCCTTTGTTGTTTTTGCCTTGATGGGGGGGTCTTTGTTGGGGGTTGCCTTTGTATTTTGAGGCATGTTGGTGGGGCGAGTGTGGGTATTGCGAAGAGATCGTATTGTTTGATGTGTAAACATTTGTGGGGAAGGTGTCTTTTGTGAACAAATGATCTGGATTTTGTTGTTTTTGTGTATCGGTTGTTTGGTTTTATTAAGTGTGTTGTGCGGTGATTGCGGGCTGGGTGGCGTTTTTTGAGGGATGAGGCTCAGTTGTTGGGTCATGCTGTGTTGTCGTGATTTTTTGAATGTGTCTGAGTGTTTAAATCGATTGATTGTCAGGGTTTTGATGGGTTAGAGTTCCATTGAGGAAGGCGCATCATTCGGGGAAAGTATGCGTCCACCGCATCACGCTGAAAATTAAGCTTGAGCACTGCGTGTGTTCACAAGGGGGAACCATGTCGCAGCGGTTGCAAGTGGGTCAGCTTGTGCTGAGCCGCTTTGTCGCCGAGCGTGTTCTGCATCAAAGTCCGAGGGCAGCGCTTTGGCTGGCAAGCACGCGCGGACACGACCAACAATCTGTCATCAAGGTCTTTGGCGCCGGTAAGGCGCAAGGGCAGTGGAAACACCGATCCAATGAAGTGAGGCGGCTTCAGGAGTTGGAGCGGCTTGTGCGCGTCCGTCACCCTTGTCTGGCCAGGATTCTGGCGGTGGGGCCTGTGAAAAGGTCCACTGTCATGGTCTGCGAGCATTTGCCCGGGCCGACCTTGGACAAGGTCCTTGAGCAACGCGCGCCGCTGCCGTTGTTGGTGGCGTTGAAGCTCTCTTCGCAGCTTCTGGAGGCGCTCATGACCCTGCACCGCGCAGGGGTTGTGCACCGCCGCCTGTGTCCCGAGCATGTCATCCTTCATAAGGATCGTCGGGGCCACGTGTCATGCACGTTGCTTGCCGCAGGGACGTCGGTGGATACGCGTTCCTTGAGTGTGTACCAATGCCCCGAAGAGCACCACGGTCCGCCGGCAGACATTCACGCGCTGGGGGTCTTGATGTGGTGGATGTTGACCGGCTCTCGTTTGCCAGACAAAGGGCCGCTGAGTCGAGCCCACTGGGTTGGCCTTGAGCCCCGCACCGAGGCCAGACTGCCGGTGGTCTCCAAAGAGCTTGAGGTGCTGGTGCGGGCGATGCTCTGGACCGAGCCCTCGCGCAGGCCCCAGGGGCGCCTCATCCAGGCCCAGCTCAAGCAGCTCAGCGCCTCGGTCCTCAATCCTGCGCCTCCCGAGCCAAACCATCAAAAAGAGTTTGTTCCACCGGGTCGGCCCCAGGCCGCCGCGCTCACGCCCAGCCCCAGTCCCAACGACTCGGTGCCCGACGTCGCAGCGCTGGGCTCACCCCAGGAGCGGGACATCAAGATTTTTCTGGGGTGCATGCCCATCTGGCAGTCGTCGCTGGAGCTGGCCATCCGCCAACACCGCCTGGCCGAGGCCCAATCCATTGCCCGGGACATTGCCCGAGGCGCGGCGGTGGTCGAATGCGATGAGGTGGTCAAGTGTGCCCGCAACATCATCGCAGACATCGACACGGGCAACACCGCCCACCTCCAAGACACCATCGGCGGCCTCCGCCACGCCCATCAGGTCGCGCGCTTGGTTCTCTTACGCACCTGACCCCCCCCGAAGGGGGGCGTTGAGCGTCGCTCCTTAGAAGCTCGCAGCTTCAAGATTCTCGCCGCTGATCAGCTTGTAGAGGTCCACGCCAATCATAAAGCGGACGTGTCCCAAGAGTCCTTGGGAGTCTATATTTTGGTTTGCTTCGCGACCGTCGCTGTAGGCCAAGGCCACACCAAATCTGAAGTTTGCCAGTCCGATGTTGGCTTGAAGGGCTGAGTTGAAGCGTCGGCGGTTGTCTGATGAGAGTCCCAGCAGCTCTGCAGCTTCTTCGGTGTAGGTGTCGTAAAAGAGAATGACGCCAAGGCCAAACCTGACGTCTCCAAATCTGGACTTTCCGTATTGATATCTTCCACCAATGATGTCCACAGCGGGGATGATGTTGTCGGCCGAGAGTTCTGGGACGTTGACCAGGTAATCGCCGCTTACCGGCACAACCAAAGTGTTCCAGGCCCCCAGGAAGTAGCCCTGCAATTCATCGGCGTACTCCATCTCCAAGACGGACTCCATCAATTGTGGGGCAGGGTTCAAGACGCGAGGCTCGAACACGGTCTCCTGCTGAAGTTGGTTGGCAAAGCTCAGATAGAGTTCGAACTGAGCCTCCTGGTCTTTGGAGATGGCTTTGATGTCTTTGACCATCTGCTCCATGTAGGTCTGGCTGGCGTCAAGGAGGGTCAGGCTGGCGTTTATGGCTTCGTCGATGGTGGTGAGGTACGCATCAAGTCGTCCCCAGCGCAGACGCACATAAACCCAGAAGATGTCTTCCTGATTGGTCAGAGTGGATGGCGTTGACCCCCCAAGGGGCCAAGTGATTGGGGTTTTGGCTGTCAGAGCTGTTTCAAGTTCTTTCAGGCGCTTTGTGGGGGCGTTTTTTTCTGCCCACTGCAGAAATTGCCCTCTCTGACCTTGCTTTTCATCCTGCCAGAACTCCTGAGCCTCGCGGTAAACAGTCTCTCGCAGTTCACCGGCCAGGCCTTTAAGCGTGGAGGCTTCATAGGTGAAGTTCTTTTGAAGGTCTTCTATGCCGTCGGCGAGCTTGGATTTTCCTTCGTTTTGGAGTGCTTTGTAGCGAGCCACCAGCGGCTTTTTAGTGGGACCAAGGGTATCAATCAAGGCTTGGCAGGGCGCGGAAGGAGAGCCGTAGGAGGTGGTGGCGCTGCTTGCAACGCCTGCAATGGCCTCGGCGCGTTGGCGCAGCTCCTGTGTGCCTTTTTGCAAGCATCGCAAATACGCGGGTGTTTGACCCTTTGCCAGGTGCTCGGACTTTGCAACGGCTCCAAGCGCATTTGTGAGCCGATCCAAAGTGCGTTCATCGTCTTTTTTCAGATTGTCAGAGTAGAAGCTGGGTGTCTGTGTGGTGTTTGCAGGAAGAACTCTCAAGTCGAGATCGGCGAGGTTGGGCAGGTAGTCATTTTGGAGTTGGACTCCTGGAATGACCAGGGTGTGTTGGCTTTGGTTGGCTGGCGCGTTGGCGTTCCACCTGTAGACCAGATCGCCGTTGCGCATGACGACCAATTGGTTGATGTATTCTGATAGCGCAGTTGTGCCGCTCAATGCCTCACCGCTGGGCGGGGATGCGATGACAAAGTCGATGGGCAATTCGTCTCGGAAGTGGCCATTCCAAGTGCACACCTCACTAGCGTTAGAGTCGTCGTCTTTTGTGGTGTTCTTCGACGTTCCTTCAACACATATGTCGATGGAGGGGCTTTCATTGATGTAATAAAACTGAACGTTATTTGGGAGCTCTAGCTCACTCGTTGCAGTTTTGATGCAATATCTCTGAGAGTAAGCTACCACGCTCTTCTTATTGTTATCGTTGTTGTAGGCCGCGTAGTCTCCAGCGATGGTTTGGGCTCCCGCCGTGCCCTCCTCATACACAAACATTTGCAGTGTCAGTTGGCAGTGATCAGGTGTTTTGTTTCTGCCACTGACCTTGGCCATCGTGGTCAGGTTGGATTCTTTGAGATTGAATGTGGTCGATGTGCAGGCGGTTGTTGTGCCTAAGAGCAGGCAGAGGGTTGCGAATGTCAGACGATGTTGGGTCTGCATGATCTCTCCTTTTTGAGGGGGTTGCATGCGTTGACGGTTAAGGGATCTTGAGTGTCTAAGTATTTGAAATAACACACGAATAACCTCTAGCTTGTTTCTTAGCTAAACGAAAAATGAGCGAGGAGGAAAATTCGTGTGCAAGAGACAGCCTACCACCATCGCCGCACTTCTCAAAGCCACATTGAAGCCGCAGTGGCTCGTTGATACGGCCCGCCAGGAGGGCCTTTTTGTGCGCGTCCGCAAACTTGAGCCTTACACCTTCCTTTGGGTCCTTTTATTGGGCTGGACCTCTCAGCGCCGTCCTTCTATCTCCAGCCTCCGTCGAACCTACGCACGACGAACCGGAAACGACATTGCTTACTCGTCCTTTCGAGACAAGCTTGCCCATCCTGCCTGTGCATTCTGGCTACAGACTTGCCTCTGGCATGTCATTGAAAGCACCTCAAAACTCATTCCTAAACCCAATCATCCCATCTTCAGTGCTTTGAGCAACGCTGTGGCCATTGATTCCACCCTTGTTCACCTCCATTCATCGCTGGCTCACAAGTTCCCTTCCACCTATCCAAAACGTGCTGCGCTCAAGCTCCACGCCGTTTACAACGTTATCTACGGCACAGCGATGAAACTCAAAATATCTAAAGGCACACTCCACGACCTCAAAGGCCTCTTCCACATCGGGCCTTGGGTCGAAGGCCGTCTCCTTCTTTTTGACCTTGGCTACTCGTCTCACAAGACCTTTAAATCCATCGCAAAGCACGGCGGGGTTTTCGTCTCAAGGCTCAAAAGCAACGCCAAGGTCGTCATTGATGAAGACAACCGCGACAGAACCCTGGGCTCGATGAACCTGAAGAGTAAAAGTCTTTGGGACATACTCACCAAAATCAGGCGACATGAGTTGGATGTCCAAGCGACCGTTGGAGTAGGAACCAAATCGTTCCAAGCGCGTGTCATAGGTGTTAGAAACCAGGAAACAGGACGTTGGCACCTCTATGTAACCAACATCAAGACTGTCCAGGCCAACGCTGAATTTATAGTGTATCTGTATCGAAAGAGGTGGCAGGTTGAGATCGTGTTCAAGATGCTGCGCTCAGTAGGACG
>CAKZKQ010000741.1 GCA_937123825.1 uncultured Pseudomonadota bacterium | reverse complement strand
ATGGAGCGAGTCTCTGTGTACGGCATCCGCGTGGAGCAGGTTCACCGCCGCATTGACCAACGCAAAGAAGAGAAGGTCACCACCGAGCACCGCTACAAGAGCCTGCTGGCGAGGCTGGAGCTTGAAGAGGGTCGCCAGTTGGCCGAACTGGACGAAGAGCTTGAGGAGCTGCGCCGCAACGTCGAAAAGGGCGAAGACAAGGAGCTGGCCCAGAAGACTGCCGAGAGCGACGCGTTGGTGGCGCGGCTGCAAAAAGATCGCGAGGCGCTCGACGAGCGGCGCCAGGAGCTTGGAGACATCCACCTGCCCACCTACGAGATCGAGTCTCACCTGGCGCGGCTGGGCGTGGACACCTACACGGTCTTGGCGTCTGTCAAAAACGATCCCATGAGCGGCGCCGGGGCCATGAGCGTCGATGCCAGGGTCTACAAAGAGCCGCTGGACATCTTTGATGAATACCAAAGCCTGGCCACCGAGTTGAAGCTCTTTCGCAGCGGTCGCCTCAGCAAGCGCACGCGCGCCGCGTGGAGCAAAATGCTGGTTCACGTCATGGGCAAGCGTTGGTCTGACGTCCAACTCCTCGATCCCGGCAAGCTGATGATCGGGGACGATGCGCTGCCTGCGGATCTGGAGCGCTTGTTGGTCAGCGATCGGGGGCGTTTGCGGCTGGTGGCGGGGCTCTTGGCCTCGGGGATCATCGCCTCTTTGCCCGCTGAAACCCCCTACTGCCGGTTCTTGTGCCTGACCGATCCCTACCGTTCGCTCGATCCTGCCCAAAGCAAGCGCCTCGATAAGATTCTGGCCTACATGGGCAAAGAACTTCACGTCCTGGTGCTCGAACAGCGCGATGAATCGACCCTCGCCGGGGTTTGACGCACGCTGCGGGGCTGTTCAATAACCAGGTTTGACCGCTGGGCAGAGGTGGCGATCGCTCTTTTGCCTGCTTTCGGGGTTGCCAATGCGCCAAGCCCCTGACCACTGCCTGGACCCACGCACCCCATGGCCCGACAAAAATCCAACCAACTCTCCCTTCTTGGACTCAACGCCCCTCGCCTTGATCCCAAAGCGCCCCGCGCCGAGCGGATGGGGGCTGTGGAGGCGCAGCACTGGCGTCCTCGGCCTGCTTCGGGCTCTTTGTGGAGTGTTGAGGGGCACCGCTGGGTGGATGTGCAGGGTGGGGCGCTGCCCGTCCTGGTTGGGGTGGATGAAGCGGGACGCGGGCCGCTGGCCGGTCCGGTGTCGGTGGCCGCTGTGATCTTTGATCCCGGCACGCTCTTTTGCGCCGAGAACGCCAAGTGGGTCGGCTGGTTGGACGACTCCAAGAAGATCAGCCATGGTCGGCGGCAAAAACTCTTTGGGTTGATCACCACCCACGCCGCGGCCTGGTCCATTGTCCATATGCACGCCGATCACATCGATCGGGCCAACATCCTCCAGGCCACCTACGACGGGATGAGCATGGCCGTTGAGGAGGTGCTGGGTTGGAGTGGGCAGGCGGTGCAATGGCCCGGGCGGCCTGCGGCGCTGCGTCAAGCGCCTTTTGAAGGGGGGCAAACCCCCGAACAGTGTTGGTACAGCGCTCTGGTCGATGCACAGAACCCGCCGCTGGGGGCCGACAGGATCACGGCGACGGGCTGGTCCGAGGCGTTGACCTCGGCGCTGGTGTTGGTCGACGGTCACAAACCCTTCAAGGTGGCCCAGTCCAGCGCGGCGCGCCTGACCCAACAGCCGGTCGTCAAAGGCGACGCGCTCTCTTTTCACATCGCCGCTGCCAGCATCCTGGCCAAGGTCTCCCGAGACGCGATCATGGCCCACCTCGATGGGATTTGGCCCGAATACGGCTTTGCGGGTCACAAGGGTTACCCAACGGTCCCTCATCGGACCGCGGTCCACACCCACGGTCACAGCCCCGTGCACCGCAAGAGCTTCAAGGTCACCCCGCCTTGACGCTGTGTCGTTGATTTGTCAAAGTCAACATTCTCTCCTTTGTTTGACAAAGAGAGCCCCAGAGCGCAGCGCCCCGTGGGATCCGCAGATGGATCTGAGCGGGGCGGATATGAAGTTGAGCATGGAGCCGGGGGCGGGCGCCGCAAAAGACAGCCCTTCGACAAGCACACACATCAACCCATCGCCCAGTGGCAAAGGCGGCGTTGGGGCCGACAAGGCTCGTCCCGATCACCGGTCACAGGTGGGGCGCTGGGGCGAGGAGCGGGCTCGGATCTATTTGGAGGGTTTGGGCTTTGAGGTGGTGGAGCGCAACTGGCGCACGGTCGACGGTGAGTTGGACCTGGTGGTGGTGGATGGGCGGCGGCTTGTCTTTGTGGAGGTGCGCACGTTGGGGCGCGGGTCGAGGGGTTTGATTCGCCCTGAGGAGACGGTCGACGGGGTCAAGCAACGGCGCGTCCTGGCCCAGGCGCAGCGGTGGCTGGGAAAGTGGGGTCAACTCTACCGGGACAGGGTGTGGTGCTTTGATGTGGTGGGGGTGCGTTGGCCATCGGGTGCGCTGGTGCACATTGAGTGTGCGTTTGAAGGGGCGCTGTGATGGCGGTACGTGGGGCAGGGCGGGCGTTTAGCGGCCCTCAAACTCGGCTTTGACGCAGAAGAACTCGCCGGTGCCGACGACAAACTCCGAGCAGAAGGCGCCCGAGGGGCAGGAGGTGTCGTTTTTGCCATCGCAGCGTTTGGTGCAGAAGGCATTGGAGCCGCGATAGACGCCGCACAGTCGGGAGTCGCACTGGATGATGTTTTCGACGACGCAGGACTGGGTGGTGTTTTCGTCCGAGGCGCCGCAGGCCTGATCGACAAATTCGTTGTCGGGCAGGGTGCATTCGGTGCCAAAGTCGTCGCCACAAGCGACAGAGAGCAGGGCCATCAGAAAGAGGGCCGCCGCGAGGCGCCACGCGGTGTTGCGGTGCGTTTGGTTGTGGTGCATCAGCGCTGTCTCCGACTCAAGATGCGGGCCGCCGTGGCATCTGAAGTTCAGGTCCTGTGGTCGCAGGGTCGCGTTGAGCGTCTCTGCAATGGTTTCACGCAGGGTGCCTGAATCGATCGGCGGCCTGTCCTGAAGGGATACGGGTTCAGGATCGGGGCTCAACAATACAAATCATGTGCGTGTCTTTGTTCAAAAGTAAGAGCACGCATGAGGATTCCAGCCGACCAAACCTCTCATAGACCGGGGGGGGAATGCAAGTGGGTGCGTCGGGGTGTGTGTCGGGCACACCATGTGACCCCTGGGGTGCTTTGTTTATATGGACATCCGGTGTATATTGCCCCCTAAGACCCGACAGTGTTGGGGCAAAAGCTTGGTGTAAAACCACAAAATTTATACGTACACTGGTTTGAATTGGACCATGGACCTGTTGAAGGGGAGCGTGATGCAGACAAAGCGTTCTAACGCGCTGTTGTGCATGGCTGTTCTGGGGGTGATCGCCGCATGGATTGTGGCGCCGTCTTCGGTGCTTGCCGATGAGATGAGCTTCGGCGTCGATGAGGTCGACGAGGTCAAAGAGGCCTCGCCGGTCGGTCAGTTTCTTGATGAGGGGCTGAAGTATTACGAGGCCAAGGAGTACTACCAGGCCAGCTTGCTCTTCTACAAAGTGCTTGAAGAGCCCGACACTGGCGCCGACCGTTTTCGCCCCAAGGCGCAGTACGAGTTGGCCAAGACGCTCTACCGCCTGAAGGTCTACCAGGGGGCGTTGAACCTCTTTGACCAGATTGTGCAGGCCGGCGAAGAGCACCCATACTACGAGGCGACGCTGAGCTGGTTGATCCTGCTGACCCGCAAGCTGCCTGGAGAGACGGATTCGCTCCAGCGCCTGTCCAACTACGCTGCGTTCTTCCCCGATCGGGTGCCGGACAAGTTCCGCGACGAGTTTGCCTTCCTGATGGGCCGCCACTTCTACCAGGACGGTCAGCTTGATGAGGCGCTGCGCTACCTGAAGTTTGTCAGCACGAGCGCCAACTTCTACCCCGAGGCGCAGTACCTCACCGGCATCACCCACGTGCGCAAGTACGACGCCAAGCCTGCGGTCAACTCCTTCAAGCAGGTTCTGGGTTACGTCTCGGAGCGGGATCTGGCTGAGCCGCGCTTCAAGCGCCTTGAGCAGCTTTCGTTGCTGGCCATGGCGCGGACCTTCTACTCGGTCGGTCAGTACGATCAGGCCATCAAGTACTACAACTTCGTGCCGCAGGAATCGGAGTACTGGCTGACGGGCCTCTTTGAAGAGAGCTGGGCCTACTTCCAGGGCGATCGCTTCAACAAGGCGTTGGGCAACCTCCACACCCTCAACTCGCCGTTCTTCGACGATGAGTACTTCCCCGAGTCGGTCATCCTTCAGGCGGTGGTCTTCTTCAGCAACTGCCGTTACGACCGCGTGCGTCTGACGCTCGAAGAGTTTGACCTGGTCTACCCCGATCTGAAAGAGCAGCTCAAAACCTACTTGGATCAGTATCAGGACTCGGTGGCGCTCTACGACTTCCTCGTTGAGATCAACAAAGGCGAAGGGGAGTTTGATCCGCGCCTGAACCAGATTCTTTCGGCGGCGCTGACGGACAAGACCCTCAAGCGCACGATTGAGTACGTGGATGAGCTTGGCAAAGAGTTGGAGTTGCTGCAGGGGGCCGACCCGTCCTGGCGCGATTCTTCGCTGGGCAAGCTGCTCCTTGAGGAGCTTGCCTTCTCGCAGTCCTTTGCGCTGGGCGCGGCTGGTGATCTGGCCCGCGCGCGCCTTGAGCGCGTCATCCGCGAACTCAACGCCCTGATCCGTCAGAACAAGAGGATCCTCGTTGAGACCGCCAAGGCCGAGACCAACGCTCTGGACCAGCGTCTGCGCGACGAGCAGTTCAAAGGGCAGGATGACTCGCAGACGGGCGAGGACATTGATGTGGACGATGAGCACATCTATTGGACCTTCCGCGGTGAGTACTGGCGCGATGAGCTGGGATATTATCTGTACAACGTGAAATCTCAGTGTGGCCGTTGATGGTTCCCTTTGATGAGTCAGGTTGGCGCAAGGCTTCTTTTGGAGAGCAGTAAAATGCAGCAGGCAGAGCACAAGAGCACAAAAGCAGGGCGGCGTTGGCTGGTCTGGGCTGCGGCGCTTCTGGTCGCCGCCGGCCTGGTCATCGGCGCCCCTGGGATGAGCGGCACAGCCCACGCC
>CAKZKQ010000740.1 GCA_937123825.1 uncultured Pseudomonadota bacterium | reverse complement strand
ACCGCTCATTGAACTGACACCTCTCCTTTGTTTTGGGCTTTGTTTGATCACTTTGGCAGGGTTGGTTGTTGATGCCTTTTGAGAGCAACCACAGGCTTTGTCGGTGGCTGTGTTTGCCTTTTGTAAGGCCGATTCAATCCCGCCAGGACGAAGTTGCTGTGTGAGGGCCTGAAAAGCTCTTTTGCTCTTGTTCATCCCTTCTTCCCCTTTGTGCGTTCCACGCCCTGTGTGCATCTTGACGAGTGTTGATGGTTTTGCTTGAGCGAGATCTTTTGTGTCAGCGCTGATTTTCAGCCCCTGTCTGCGAGAGCATTGTGTTCAAGACGAAGCTCAACCAAACACGACGGAAAAGGGCGCTGTTGCACCGTATCCTTAATATTGAATTGATATATTTATATATCGAGCATTGGGTTGGCACAAGCCCCTAAAAGGCATGTTCTTAAATTTATTTTTAAATCTTTATCGATAGTCTTTAAGGGGGTGGGTTTTGAGTGATGCTCCTGAGGGGGTTGTCTTTGGTTGAGTAGAGTGAGAAGCGAGTGAGTTTTGGGGGGAGGGGCGGTGGTGGTCCCCTTGCGCCCGATGGTCCACTATGATGCTGTGCCGTAGCCTGGATTGGAGGAGCTGCCCATGGACAACCCGATGAAGCTGTGGCGGTGCGCCGAGTTGGACATCGCCCCGTTTAAAGCTCGCCTTCAAGAGGATCTTGAGCACACGGGCCTGAGTTTGGGGCGCGAGGCTTGTGGCATTGAGTTGGCTGTGGCGCTGGCCAAACGCCGCGATCGCCTCTTGATCGACGTGATGGACGCCTTGGAACAGGTCCAGGTGCCCGTTCCCCCGGTACGAATTTATGCCACCGGCAGCTATGGCCAACGGTTGGTGTGTCCGCGCTCGGACGTGGATTTGTTGGTCGTTTATGAGCCCGCGCTTGTGCCCGCACAGGCGCTGGGGCGTTGGGGCGGCGCTTTTCAGACGGCGCTGAGGGACATTGGTTTTAAGGTCGGCATGGCCGCCCGCACGCCTGCCCAGTGCCTGGAGATGGCCACCGACGACGTCAGCATTGGGGCCTCGATGCTGGACGCGCGCCTGATTTGGGGCCAGGACGCGGCCCACGACAGTCTCAGGCAGCGCGTGGCCGGGGCGCTGCGCAGCGCCGACGGCGGGCGCTCTTTTGCCCAGGCCGTCCGCCAGGGGTGTCGCATGCGTCACGCCCGGTACGGGCGGACCATTTTTTTGCTGGAGCCCGAGGTGAAGCACGGGCGCGGAGGTTTGCGGGACTTGCAGGCGCTCCAATGGTCTGCGCGCGTGCTGCACGGGGCCTGGGATTTGATGGGGATCGCCAAGGTCGCTGGGGCCGGGGAAGGACAGCGCCAGGGTCTGGAGCGGGCGGTATCGCACCTCTTGTTGGTGCGCATCGCCCTGCATCTGGCCGGGGGGCGCTTTGGCAATGATCGCCTGACCTTTCCCTTTCAGGAGTCGTTGGCCAAGCGGCTGGGGGACGCCTCGGCGCAGGCCGACGCCGTGGGCTACTTCATGAGGGATTTTTATGAGGCGGCCAACACGCTGGCGGGCTGCTCGCTGGGCTGGCAGGACATCTGGTTGCTGCCGCCCGACGACGACCACCCTGTGGAAATCGGCCCGGGGATCTGTGTCCGCCAGGGGCGCGTCGATCTGCTGCGCAAAGACGACCGCCCCGAGGTCGCCCAACCCATCCCGGCCCCCGAGGTCGCCCAGCCCACCGCCGCCGAAGGGGACGACATCGCCATCGGCCCCATGCTGGGCTCCATCAGCACCGCCGCCCTGGAGCGCCTCAAGGACAACCCGCTGGCCCCGTTTGAGGCTGCCCTGGACCTGGAGCTGCCGCTGCACCCCGTGTTGGAGGCGCACTTGCCCAGGCTGCCCGCGTTCCTGAAGCAGCACCCCGTGCACGACGAGGCCATGCGCTCCTTGCGCCGGATCCTGTGCTCCCAGCAAGAGGGCGGCGACGCGCTCAGCCGCGCCCTCTCGCGCAGCCGTGTCTTGCCCTGGTTGATGCCAGACTTTGAGCCCATCGTGGCGCTGGGCCAGCACGACGTCTACCACGTCTACACCGTGGACGCGCACCTGGTGCGGGCGCTGGAGCGAGGCAGGGCGCTCTTGCGCGGCCAATGGTCCCAGGAAGGCCGCCCAGGAGCCGGACGCTTCACCGCCCTGGCCCAGGCCATGCCCTCCCACCGCCGGGACGTCTGGCTGTTGTCCTGCCTCCTGCACGACGTCGGCAAGGGCCGCAAAGAAGACCACTCCCTGGTCGGCGCGCAGATCGCCACTCGCCTGGGACCGCGCCTCGGCCTGACGCGCTCCCAGTCCGACCACCTCTCATTCCTGATCCGAGAGCACCTCTTGATGCCCCGGATCTCGCAGCGCCGCGACCTCAACGACCCCGAAAACATCCTCCACGTGGCCCGCATCGTGCGCACCCGCGCCGCACTGACCGACCTGACCCTGCTCACCGCCGTCGACATCGACGCCGTCGGACCTCAAAATCTCACCCCCTGGAAGGCTCGCCTTTTGCTCGAACTGCACGACCGGGTCCGCGAGGTCCTCAAGGGCGGCCTGAGCGCGCTGGAGCGCTCCACGGGCCGCGGAGAGCTTCGGCGCGCTTTGTTGGGGGCGTTGGAGGCCGGCACGGGGCAGAGCCTCTCGGCGCAAGAACACGCCGCCTTGGAGCGCTTTTGTGATGGGATGCCAGCGGCCTACCTCTCGGCCAGCAACACCGAAGAATTGGCACGCCACGCCCGCACCTTTGTCAAACCCGAGCCGGTGGCGGTCGATTTTCACGATCTGCCCGACGCCAGCCTGGCCGAACTTGTCGTGTGCGTCGATGGTCGCCCGCGCTCATTGGCGATCATCGCCGGGGTCCTGGCGGCAGGGGGGATGAACATCCTCACGGCGCAGATCAACACCGAAGCCCGCAGCCGCCGCACGCTCGACGTCCTGGTGGTGCAGGACGCCACCGGGCGCGTGCTGAGCAACGCCCATCGGCGCGCGGCGCTGGCCGCCCAGCTTCGGGCCGCCCTGGAGGGGCAGACCCAGGTGGAGACGTTGTTGGCCGACAGACGCAGCGGCGGCGTGGGACGGCGCCCCGCCCCAGAGGTCGCGCTGGAGGTCAGGGTTGACCCGGCGATCAGCAAAAGTTACACCATCGTCGAAGTCAAAGCCCACGACCACGTGGGGCTCTTGTGGACTGTGGCCCGATGTCTCTTTGATGTGGGCTGCGAAGTCCACGTCGCCAAGATCATCACCGAAGGGGTTCGTGTCATCGACACCTTCTATCTGCTATGGCGAGCCTCGGGTCAGAAGTTGACCGAAGCCCAGAGTCAGGCGGTGCGCCTGGCGTTGGAAGAGACCCTTCAGGCAGCAGAACCATGTTGATCGATGACGCCATAGACCAGTTTCGTTACCACCTGCGCGTGGAGCGGGCGCTGGCCGCCAACACCATCGAGGCCTACACCCGCGATCTGGCCACCTTTGCCCAGCACTGCGAAAGCCTGGACGTGTCCCAGATCGAGGACGTCACCCCCGACCACATCACCGCCTGGATGGACGAGAAGTTCACCCGAGGGATGAAGAACACCAGCGTGGCCCGCGCGCTGATCGCCCTGCGCCGCCTTTGTCTCTATCTACGCCTTGAGGGGGTCTTGGAAGACAACCCCACGCAGACGATCGACATCCCGCGCACGGGGCGCAAGATCCCGCGTGTGCTGAGCTTTGATCAGGTCGATGCGCTGCTGGACTCCCCCGATGGCCAGACCCCCGAGGGGCTGCGCGACCGCGCCATGTTGGAGGTCCTCTACGCCACCGGTCTGCGCGTCAGCGAGTTGATCGGTTTGGCGATGACGGGCATGGACCTGACGGTGGGCTATGTGCGCGTGGTGGGCAAGGGGGACAAAATGCGCCTTGTGCCGCTGGGAGAGGTGGCCCGCGACGCGGTGCAGACCTATTTGCACCACGCCAGAGGGGCGCTCCTGGCGCCTGCGGGGGGGCCGGCGGTCACCGACGCCATCTTTGTGACGCGCCGGGGTGGTCCGATGACGCGTCAGGCTTTCTGGAAGAACATCAAGCGCCACGCCATCGAGGCGGGCATCACCATCAATATTTCGCCCCACACGCTCCGACACAGCTTTGCCACGCATCTTCTGGAGCGTGGGGCCAACCTGCGCGTTGTGCAGGCCCTGCTGGGGCACGCCGACATCGGCACCACACAGATTTACACCCACGTCACTCAAGAGCGCCTGAAGCTCATCCACCGTCAGCACCACCCGCGTTCGGGTGGGGGATCGGTGGACTGAAGCCAAGGGCTTTGCTCGTCAATACACGAAGAAGGAAGAGCGATCCTCATGGAACAGTTGCTCAAAATGGGCGCGATGGAGCTTGCCCGGAACATCGCCAAGAAGAAGGTCTCCTCGCTGGAGGTCGTCGACGCCCACATTGCGCGGATCGAAGCCGTCAACCCCAAGATCAACGCCGTGGTCGCGCAGCGCTTTGAGCAGGCGCGGGCCGAGGCCAAGGCCGCCGGTGAGGCCGTCGTGGCCGACGCCAAGCTGCCGCCGCTGCACGGGGTCCCGTTTACGGTCAAGGACACCTTTGCGCTGACCGGCATGCCGCACACCGCAGGCACGGTTCACCGCAAGGACCACATCGCCCAGCAAGACGCCACCGCCGTGGCCCGGCTCAGAGCCGCCGGGGCGATCCCGCTGGGGGTCACCAACGTCCCCGAGCTGGCCATGTGGTTTGAGACCTACAATCAGGTTTACGGCCGCACCTGCAACCCCTACGGTCTGGATCACATCGTGGGCGGCAGCAGCGGCGGCGAGGCGGCGATCATTGCCGCTGGCGGCTCTCCGTTTGGGATTGGCAGTGATGTGGGTGGGTCGATCCGCATGCCGGCGTTCTTTTGCGGCATCTTTGGCCACAAGCCCACCGGCGGCGCGGTGCCGATGACTGGCCACTACCCGCGCGCCAGCGGGGCTGCGGGGCGCTACAACGTCGCTGGCCCCATGGCGCGGCGCGCCAAAGACCTGATGCCGCTGCTGCGGATCATGGCGGGCTCGGACGATCAGGACGAGTCGGTCATCGATCTGGAGTGGGACGAGCCCAAGAGCGTCGGTTTTAAGAACCGCCGCATTTTGGTCTGTCACGACATCAACGCCAAGCTGGCCGTGGGCACCAACCAGGAGATGCGCACCGCCGTGGAGCGCGCCGCGCTGGCGCTCTCGGGCAAGGGCGGCGCCGTGGAGTCGTGGTCTTCGCCGCGCCTGCGCGAGGCGGTCTTCATCTGGAGCGCGATGTTGTCCCAGGCAGGCGGTCCGAGCTTTGGGGAGTTGATGGGGCAGGGCAAGTCCCCGTCTTACGCCTTTGAGTTGTTGCGTTCGGCCTTTGGGGCCTCCAAGCACACCTTCCCGGCCATTGTCCTGGCGTTGATGGAAGAGCTTTTTGGGCGCCAGGGCGAGCAGGAGATGCGGCGGCTGGTGCAGCTTGGCGTGGAGCTTCGCCAGGAGCTTGAAGAGGCGCTGGGCGACGACGCCATCCTCATCATGCCCACGCACCCGCGTCAGGCGCCCAAGCACAATGTCCCGCTGCTGCGGCCCTTTGACTTCATCTTCACCGGCATCCTCAATGTCCTGGAGCTGCCTTGCACGGCGGTGCCGATGGGTCTGGGTCCGGGCATGGTGCCGCTGGGCGTGCAGATCGTGGCCGGTCACGGCAAGGATCACATGACCATCGCCGCCGCGCAGTTCCTGGAGAAGAACAACGGTGGCTGGGCCATTCCGGTGCGGTCGTTGATGTGATGGGGCTGGTCTGCGTCAACTGCCCAGCGCGTCGAGCGGGGCGGGCAGGCGCTGGCCGGTGGCCTTGTAGATCTGGCGCAGATCGACCACAAAGCGCACAAAATCCTTCCAGGACATCAGGATGACTTCGCCTTCTTTGCGCGGCAGCCGCTCAAAGTCTTCCTGCATCCTCTCCAGCGCGCCTTCGGTGGGTGCGGCGCCAACCACCACGGGCGTGCGGCCGTGCTTAAAGAGCCGCAGGCGAAGCTCGGGGCCCTGGTCAATGGCGCGCTCGACCTCGACGGCGTGGGCGCGCAGCAGATCCCACCGTTCACCGCCGCCCGACAAAAGCAGGTGACCTCGCTCCACATCAACGCCCAGCCGGGTGCGTTTGCGTGCCACCTTGATGTTGCGGATGGTGTGGGCGCTCAGGGCGTCCGGGCGGCGCATGCGCAGCCAGAGGCGGTGCGGCGGCCAGAGCAGGCGCATGGCCATGCGCGTCAGCGGCTCTTCCATGACACGCACCAGCCACAAAAGGCCGATCAATCCCACCACAGGCAGGATCGGCACGTGCAAGATGCAGGTAAAGAGGATCAACCCCACCGGGCCGAGCGTCAGCATGGCGCCGACCTGCCCGATTTTTTTATACACGTCTGTGAGGGATTCCGGGCACTGGTGCCGTACCCGGTCGTTGATCTGGAGCTGAACGTGCTCGGCTTCGAGCAGGAGGGTCTGTCCAGTCATGATGAGGCTTGCGCTGGTCTCTTTGGGTCGTTCTGCGGTGCGTCCGGTTTGAGCCCATGGTTGGGACGCATCTTTGAGTTTAAGAAGATGTGCGCGAGCCTGCAATGGTGTGAAAGTCTTCTGGAACTTCAGACAGGGCCTAGGGTTGGCCTGCGTCGGCCTCGGAAGGGGTCTTGGCGGGGGCTTTGGCCGGGGCTTTGGGCGCCGCCTTGGCGTCGGCAGGGCGAGTCGGGGTGATCTTCTGGGCCTCGTCGGGCACGGGGGGGACGTCGCCGTCGCGCTGGCCGCACGGCACCGGGCCCTGGCGGTAAATCCGCCACTTGTCGTGGTCCTCGGTCACCAGCTTCCATGAGCGGTCGTAGGCCTTGTCGGGGTCCTCTTTTTTGGGCTTGTTGAGGGCCACTTCAAGGGTGCCCGCGTCGGTCTTTCTAAACACGCCCGCGTCGGCGTTGGCGCCATCTGTGCCCGCGTCGGCCTGGGCTGCGGCTGGGTTGTTGATCGCCTCGACGCGCTCGGCCAGGAGTTTGTCCATTTTCTTCAGGAAGAAGATGACGTGCCGGAAGTACTGGGCCAGTTCGGTCTGGGAGCGGGGCTCTTTGGTGAGGATGATCTCACGGCGGCGGCGCTCCAGAGCGTAGGCGTCGAGCATCTCGGCGATGACCTGGCGCCCTTTGGCGATGGCCTCCACGTCGGTGCTCTTGTAGAGCGGGCGCAGCGCGGCGCGCTCTTTCTCCCAGCGGTCTTTGAGCTTGTCGACGTTGTCCAGGAGCGTGCGGCAGGCGGGATCGTTGGTCTTGTCAAAGGCGACCTTCTTGATCTCTTCCATGTTGGGTTTGGGGCGGAAGAAGAAGGTGCGATACTCGGCAAAGAGCACAAAGAGTCCCACCGAGACCGTGGCCACGGTCAGGCCGATGACGCCCCACTTGAGGCGGTTGCTGCGCTCGGCGGCCATGACCGCTTCGAGTTGCTGCTCAAAGTTTTGATCGTCGCTCTCAGGACTCTTATCCACGTCTTCCCTCACGTGTTGCGGCCGCTGCCGCCTTGCCTCAAACTCAGGCTGTCGCAGCCAAGGGGGCGCTTGAATGCCCCATCGCGCTCAGTGCAGTGGTTTCCCTCAACGCGCCTTCTTCGCCAGACGGCGCGCAGGATAACACACCTGCGCTGAGCTTCTACGCTCCAAAACAAACTCGCCCCAGAGGTCACAAGTGCCGGACCCATGAACCCAGGCCTGTGCTTGAAATCTCTTTGATGGTGGCGACAATGGTTGGCCTGTGCTGGTCCGTCCGTGACGGGAGCCAGGAACAACACAACCTTGACGAACCTGCAGCCCATCCATGACGCAAGACAACGATCATTGTGTGCTTATTCTGGCCGATCGGCGCACCCTTCGGTGGGCTCAAGTGGCCGACGAGGTCCGAGAGTTGGCCCAGACCCTGACCGGGCTCAACATCGAGATGATGCCCGACTTTGACACCGCCCCAGACGCAGGCGCCTTTCGGGACTTTGCCCCCGTGGCCCGCGCCAGCGCCCATGACCGGCGGATCGTGGACGCCATGGTGGAGGAGCTTTTGCTGGAGTTTGGCTTCGCCGTGGACTTCAAACCCCAGTAATTCACGCTTGAATCAGGTACATGTTGTCGATCTGCGCGCTGTAGGCCGCCACGATGTTGCGGCGCTTGAGCGACATCTTAGGGGTCAACATCCCATTTTCGGCGGTGAAGGGCTCAGTCAAGAGCTGGAACTTGCGCGGGTGCTCGTAGCCCCTGAAGGTCTTGCCGCACTCGTTGAGTTGGGCGCGGATGAGCTTTTTAACCTCCGAGTCCTTCACCAACGACTGTGAAGCCGGGTCGCGACCATTTTCCAGCGCCCAATCTGCCAGCGCCTGAAAGTCAGGGACGATCACCGCGGTGTTGTAGGGGCGGTTGGCGCCGCAGATCATGACCTGCTCGATGTAGGGGCTGAGCTTGAGCAACTCTTCGAGCGGTCCCGGCACCACATACTTGCCGTTTTCAAGCTTGTACTGCTCCTTGATGCGACCGGTGATGTACAGATAGCCGTCGCGGTCCAGCCGCCCCAGGTCGCCCGAGCGAAACCCGCCGTCGTCCGTAAAGGCCTCGGCGCTGGCCTCCGGCAGGTTGTGGTAGCCCTTCATGATGTTTGGCCCATAAATCACCACCTCGCCGTGGCCCGGCGCGTCGGTGTGCTCGACCGGCTCGATGCGGATCTCCACGCCGGGCAGCGGACGCCCCACCGAGCCCAGCTTGCGGTGCCCAGGGCTGTTGGCGGTGGCGATGGGGCTGGTTTCACTCAGACCGTAACCCTCGTAGACGGTGATCCCCAGCGCGTCGATGAACTCGGCGACCTCCCGGGAGAGCGCCGCGCCGCCGCTAAACGCGTAGCGCAGCCGGCCCCCAAAGCGCTCGCGGATCTTGGAGAAGACCATGCGGTTGAAGACGCGCTGTTTTTGCTCCACCAACCAGGAGGTCTGGCCTCGCTGGGAGAGTTGGAGGCGCTTGCGGGCGTTTTCGATGGCCTCTTCAAAGAGCCGCCGCTGGATGTCGCTGGAGGTCGCCGCGCGCTGGTGCAGCGTGGAGTAGATCCGGTTGAAGATCTGCGGCACGGCAAAGAGCAGCGTGGGGCGCACCCTGGGCATGTCGGTCAAGACCGTGGCCACAGACTCGCATAGCCCCATGGCGGCGCCGTTGGCCAGCATGCAGTGCAACTCGCACGTCTGACCAAAAGAGTGGGCCCAGGGCAAAAAAGACAGCGAGCAGTCGTCGTTGCGGATGTCGAAGAGTTGGCGCACGGCGTTGATGTTGTGGGCAAAGTTGCCGTGGGTGAGCATGACCCCTTTGGGCTGGTCGGTGGTCCCCGAGGTGTAGATCAACCCGGCCACTTCATCGCTCTTGGGCTGCACGGCCTCTTTGGGCTCGGCCTCCTGGAGGAGTTTTTGCCAACTTGGTGCCGTGGGATCGCTGGGGCTGAGGTTGATGACGTGCTTCAGACGCCCCAACTCCCCGGTCATCTCGCCAAGCTCCTGGGCGATGGTGTCTCCGGCCACCAGCACGACCTTGGCCTGACTGTCGGCCAGGATGTAGACCCACTCGCTGGTCTGCTGCTCTTCGTACATGGGGACAAAGTGGGCCCCCAGGCCGTAAGTCGCGTAGGCTGCCGTGGCCCAGGCCACGCTGTTGTCCGAGATGATCGCCACCCGGTCCCCGCGCCCAACGCCCAGTGCCGCCAGCGCGCCGCGCGCCGAAGCCACCATCTGACCAAACTCTTTGTAGGTCACCCACTGGTAGCGGCCGCCCCTCTCAAAGCCAAAGAGCCTCTTGGGACCAAAGGCACCCACGGAATGTTCCAGCACCTCCACAAGATTGGAGACTTCCTTGAACGCGACCATCAAACCCCCTTTGTCTGGCCCTGTGCCGGTCTGTGAACATGTCTGGGGCGCTCCCCTCATGTCCTTGTGGTCTTGTTGGTAACGGGGGTGTGTGTCGATTCACTGGCAACCACCCCCACATTCCCCATCGACCGCCGCAGGGGCGCCGATAAAACCACAGGACCTGGGCGCACTTCAATGGGAGTTGCCCCTTCTGGCCAATGGCATGGAGCGAGAAAGGCTGTTGAGGATGGCTTCGCGCAGTTCAAGCGGGGAAGCGAAGCGGTCGGCGGGGTCTGGGTGCAGGCAGCGCAGGATCATGTGGCGCAGCCGGGCGCGGTGGATGCCCAGGCCCTTGAGGTTGCGGCGGCAGAAGCGCTCAATGGTGGTGCGCAGTTCGTCACAAAAGCGCGCGGCTTGCTCGGGACTCAGGGCCGGTTGGCTGCTGCGCCTGGGGAGTTGGCGTTGGAGGATGTTTTCAGCCAGATCGCGCGGGTCGATGCCGCTGAAGATGTGAAAGAGCAGCGCCCCCAACCCATAAAGGTCGGTGGCGGTGGTGCACGGCCCGTCACACAGCTGCTCCGGGGCCGCGTAGCCCGCGTCGGGGCAGGGGGCCGAGTCCGTGGTCACGGTCTGGCCGCTCTTGAGCATGCGAAAGTTGCCGCAGCCCACAAAAGACGGCTCAAAGTCGTTGTCGGGGTCCACGATGATGTGGTCTGGGCTCAACTCCCAAAAGAGCCAGCCCCTGCCCGAGGCGTGCAATTCATCCAAAAAGCCGCACACCCTGGCCAAACCCATCAAGAGCAGCTCCGCAGGCGCAGGCGGCGCCCCTTGCTCCTGCATCAGCCGCCCCAGGCTCTCGCCGTGCAGCAGCGCCCGCACCAACACCGGCTCGTTGTGGATCAGCGACTCGGCCCCAAAGCCGCGAAACGGGTCCTGCTGGTTGGTGATCTCAAAGTAGTCGATGGGTTCTGGGAGGCGAGGAGAGAAGTGGGCCAGTGTGTCGCGCTCTCTGGCCAGGCGTTGGCGCAGGGTGGTGACGTACTGGGCGTCGCTGCATTGCTCGGGGTCGTACTTGATGACTTTGAGCACGGCCTCTTGCTGCTCCAGCCCTGGGGCCAGATTGCGCACGCGGTAGTGGCGAAAGTGGCGCCCGGTGGCCAGAAACCCATCCACGCGCCAGCGGCTGGCCCATGGGCTGCTTTGGGCTTCGGCGATCTCTTCTCCCAGGTTGAAGAACATGTCGGGTGGCTCCTGACGGGCGGTGGCGGCGTTTAGCGGGCGCGCAGCGCGTCTTCGACGGCTTTGCGCATGGCCTGGGCGGATTCGTAGCGGGCCTGGGGGTCTCGGGCCAGGGCGCGCTCGACCAGTTGGCGCGTTTTGGGGTGGATGTCGGTGCGCAGCGCGCTCAAATCCAGCACCGGATAGTCGTCTTCCATGGGGGTGGCCTGGGTCATGGGGTCGATGTGCCCCTCGGTCAGCCCCTGGTAGAGCACGGCGCCCAGGCTGTAGAGATCCACGCGGTGGTCGACGATGGCCGAAGGGTGGGCGATCCGGCGCACTTCGGGCGCTGCGAACCCTGGGGTGTAGGCCCCTTTGCCCTTTCGCACGCCGTCGACTACGGGGATGGCGGCGCCAAAGTCGACCAGCCAGATCCCGCCCTGGCGGTCCAGGATGAGGTTGTCGGGCTTGAGATCCATATAGATGAAAGACAGGTCGGTGCCGTCGGGCCTGCCGCGCGGGGTATGCAGGCGCTCCAGCAGGCGGCAGACGTTGCGGGCGATCTCCAACAGGCGCGCCTCGGAGAGGTCCTCGATCTGGGCGCGGACGTTGCGCCCAAAGATCCGCTCCATGACCAGATAAGGCTCCTGTCCGACGGCCAGGTCCAGAGATTTGCGCCCGATCCGCATGGTCTCGGTCGGGGCAAAGGTCCCAAAAGGGTAGTCGCGCTCCAGCTCGGGGTTGGCGTCGTGGAAGAAGTCATTGATGCACGGCACGTGGTTGAGGCCGCGCCGGGCCATCTCCAGCAGGACGTTTTTTTCGCGCTTGAAGCGCTGTCGCATGCTGTAGACGTGGTAGAGGGCCCGCTGGCGGTCGTAGCCAAGCTGGCTGGGGTCGTACTTGACGGCCTTGATCAGCACCATGTTGCCGCCGACGCGGTGATCGCGGGCGCGGTAGAGCACCCCCATGCCTCCGTCGGCCAGGATGTCGATGATCTCGTAGCGGCCGCCTTTGAGCCAGGCGCAGGTGCGCAGCATCCGGCCTTGATCGGCGCCGCCGCCAAGGCGCATCTCTTTTATGGGGCGCTCATGGGCCATCAATGCTGCCCCCAAAGTCCATCAGCTTGGTGCGCACGCGCCCGCCAGGGATGGTCCGCTCCCCCGGGGGGAGGGGGACGGTCTGGCCGGGCTCGCGGCGGTGGTGGGTGAGTTGGGTGCCGGTGGTGCCGGGCAGGACTTCCAACAGGAGTTGTCCCCGGTGGCGCAAGAGCCTGGCGTGGCGGCGCGAGACATGGGAGGCCGACACACCTCGGGCGCTCAGCGCGCCCAGGTCGATCTCTGGAAAGAGGCCGCTGGCGGCGTCTTCCCGGCCAATGAGTGCCACATCGCCGACAAACTCAAAGAAGGCCACCACGCGCTTTTCGCGGTCGTGGTAGACCGCCAGCGCCAGCCCCACCGGCTCGGGAGGCTCCTGGGGCAGCAGCAGCTCGTCGTCCGGGTGGGCCTCGTCGGTGCTTTGGCTGGGCAACGCGGGGAGCTCAGCGCCGCAGAGCATGCACGCGTCGGCCATGTCGTGGTTGCTCTCCTGACAGACCGGGCAGATCTTCATCGCTACAGGCCCCCTTTAAAACTCGTCATCGACCAAGGTGGGAAGCTCGCCGCCACCGCGTACGACGGTGCTGGCCACCACGCTGGCGTTGATCATCGAGCGGCTGATCTGCCCCCCCTGGATCAGCTCGCCGCGGATCGTCTTGTAGTGGTTGACCATGGTGTGGTCGTTGACGTCGTCGTAGTTGCGGATGAGCAGGTCAAGGTAGCGCGCGGTGTCTTCGGCGCGCCCCGCGTGGTGGGCCTCCACAAAGCGCTCCACCAACTCGGTGATCTGCACCCGGCGCACGCACTCCAGCACCGCGCCGTCGCGGCGGTCGGCCAGGACCCTGTCCTGGGTCAACTCCACGGCAAACATCTTGCCCATCTTGCCCTGTTGGACCCCCAGCGGCGGCACGTCGTAGACCAACGCCGCTTTGACCACGTCCATGGGGCCGATCCCCTCGATGGGCAGGCGCAGTTGGTAGAGGAAGGAGTACTCCTTGTGGCGCTCGATGTTGCCCACGCGCCGGGTGAGCTTGTGCCCTTCGCCCATGACGGCGTTGCCCAGAAAGAGCTGGTCGGGGCTCGACTTGTAGGTCTTGCCCACCAGGACGTTGGGGTTGAAGGTCAACTCGAGGGTCGCCTGCGTGGCCACGACGTTGGCCAGCGTCACGGCCAGATCAATGAAGGCCTCTTTGACGCGCTGGACATCCTCGTGACCAAAGAGCGTGCCGTTTGAGGGGGCGACCAGGGCCTTGAGGAAGTCGGCCTCGTAGTTGTCCCCCATGCCCACTGCAAAGAGCTGGATGTCGGAGTCTGCGGCGGCCACCGCCGCGCCGATGACGTCGGGCTTGCAGGTGTTGTCCTCGCCGTCGGAGAGCAAAATGATGACCCGCGCCCGATCGTCGCGCTGGTTGACCTGGATCTGGGCGGTGGCGGCCTGGAGTCCGGCGGTGATGTTGGTCATGCCGCCGCCGACCGTTCTGAGCCCTTCGAGGGCTTCGATCAGCGCGGGCTTGTCGGCGGCGCTGGCGCCCGAGGCCAGGATGTAGGCCTCGTCGTCAAAGGCCACCATCGAGATCAGCGCGTCGTCGTCGGTCAACTCCACCAACTCGCGCCCGGCGGCGATGGCCGCGCTCAGCCTCCCGCCTTCCTCCATGGACTGCGAGACATCAAAGAGCAGGCAGACATTGATCCCGGCGCGGACCTCACCGGCCAGCGCCCTGAGTTCTTCGCCCGGACGGATGGTTAAAAGGAGGTTCAGTTCGCGGCTGGTGCCGGTGCTGTGCACATAGGGCCGATCAAAATGTCCTTCCAGTTCCAGATGCTCTGCCATCGCGCCTCCGCCAAGGTTCCCGTCGCTGCACAGACAGCGGCTCCAGGGCCTGTGGGTCTTATGCTCACGGTTCTTCCTCGGGGGGGCCCACCGCCACAAGGATCGCCGTCAAATTGTCTCGACCGCCGCGCGCGTCAGCCTCGCGCACCAACGCACGCGCAGCGGCCGTCAACTCTGCTTCCGAGCGGATGGTGCCGGGCCAATGCACGCCCAGCACCCCTTCCAGAACCTCAAGTATGGCACGCTCGGCCCCTGAACCGAAAGCATCTGGCACCCCATCTGAGGAGAGCAGGAGCAGATCGCCGGGTTTGAGACGAAAACTCCACAGCTCTGGCTCAAGCGCCACGCCCTGCGGTTGGTCCTGCTCCCAGCGCACCTTGCCCACGGCCATGGCCAGCCAGTTGGCCCCCGGTTGCCCCAGCGCCTGTGCGGGCGCCACGCCCTGGCGCATTTGAAAGAGGGCCTCGTTCTGGGCGGCGCTGAGCAACTCGATGCTGCTGCCGCCTTCATCTTCGGGGTCCAGGCGGATGAGGTAGACGGGGCTGTCGCCCACAGTGCACAGCGCACAGCGATCGCCAAAGAGCCCCATGGCCGAAAAGGTGGTCGCCAGCGTGCTGCGCTTGTGGGCGTCGTCCGGGTTGGCGCGGCGCAGCATCTCCAGCCACTCAAGGACGCGCTCGTGGGCGCGGTGGGCGATGGCGCCCAGGAAAGCGGTGGGAAAGGGCGTCTGGGCCTCAAAGCGCCGCCCGTAGATGGGGGTCTGACACTTCTGGTTCCACTGCGCCTCGGCGGTGGTCCGGGCCACCCAGCTTGCCATCTCTCCGCTGCCTACGTCGCTGCGAGACACCCCGTCCATGACCCCAAAGAACCCCCAGCCGACCGCAGGATCAAAGACCTCCAGGTGGGCGTCCTGGTTGATGGGGTGGTGGGTGCGCTTGGTGCGGCCAATGGCGCTGACCGAGGCGTAGTTGAGCCACACGCGCTTGTCTTCGCCCACCAGAGCGCGGTCCTGGGACTGCGCCCAGGCCTGACGCAGCGCCTGGAGAAAGTCGGTCACGCTGGGATGGCGAGCCTCGGGGGTGCGGGCGATTGCGCGACGCACGCAGCGCTCCACGCCCAGCGGGATCTGTGGATCAAAGGCGCGCATCAAAGGCAGCCGCTCGGTGAGCGTCTCCAGCCCGGGGCTCGGCAGGACGCCCGTCAGCAGCGCGTAGGTCAGCACGCCCAACATAAAGACGTCGGCGCGCTGATCCAGTGGGCGGACCACCTGCCCGGTCACCTCGGGGGCGTCCAAGCCGTAGCTGCGCAGGCTGCCGGGGGTCGGCGGTGCGGTGCTGGGGTAGAGCAGCTCGGGCCAGCGCATCACAACCTGAAACCGCGCGCCATCCTGACGCAGCCCAAACGCCTCCAGGTTCCCGTGGATGACCAGCGCCTCGCCGATGACGTGCAACATCTCAAAGAGTTCGCCGAGCGCCAGGACGACCTCAAAGCGCCGCGCGGCGCTCCAGGGCTCCTGGCGCGTCATGGCGCCAGAGAGGGGCTGGAGTTGGTCTTCGCGAAAGACCAGCGTGGTGTGCCCGTCGATTTGAGGGCCCCGGATGTGGTCCCAGCCGCAGATCCCCTCGTCGATCTCCGGGGCCAGCAGCGGCCCTGGATCCTGATCGCCTGGGACAAAGAGCACCTCGTAGCGCGCCCCATCTTGGCCCAACGCGCGCCAACGCCTGCTGCGCGCCTCGGAGTGAACCGGTTCGAGCAGGCGGATGGTGTCGTCTGGCAAGGAGACTTCGAGGTTGGGCTTGACCATGACCGTCCGTGGGGTTGCGTGCGTTATCTGGCGCCAATGCCAGGGGCGAAGAGCGCTTTGAGGTCTGCCGGTCAGTGCGGCTCATCAGGACCGCCACAGGTGAGTTCTCAGCGGCAGGATACCAAAGGCTTTGGGTTTGTCTTGAAATTCACCGTCACAACGGCACGGTCATTGCTCTAACTTACAGGGAAGGTCTTGGGGCGTTCGTGAATGCACGCCGCTTGCGGGTGTAAGCCTCAGAGATCTGTCGCGGGTGCCGGAAATTTGAGGTGTTCATCTACCGAACCGAAGGTTTCGTGCGTACATCTCAATCGACAAGACGTTTGGGCCTGGAGCCACACTGAAGCCTGGCAGGAAGCATTTTCTATGAACCCACTGACCCTCAGACTCGCCCTCGCCCTGGCCCTGGTCGCCGTCATGAGCATGACGACGGCTTGCGGACTCAATGACTTCACCGACGAGATCGACACCGAGTTCACCATCCCCAAGCCCAAAGAAAACATCTTTGGTCTTGAGCCCTACAGCAAAACCAAGCGCTTCAAACTCGGGTCTGACCCCAAGGACGCGGACAAAGCCGAGTTTACCAAGGCGCGCCTTTCGGTGCTGGCGCCCGCCAACGCTGACCTGAGCTTCATTGACGCCCTTGAGGTCTACGTCGAGCAGGAAGGCCAGCAGCCTGTGCTCCTGGCCGACGCTGAAGGCTTTGCACCCGGCGAGCGCGCCCGAAACCTCAATGTGGTCTACAAGGGCGACATCCGAGGGTTTGTCACCGACGACCGGCGCGTGTCGCTGACCTGGGTCGTCTACCCCTCGACCTTTGCGCCCGAGTGGCCCGAGGATGGCATTCAGATCCGCACCGAAGCTACAGTACTTATCACTGTTTTTTGATTATTCTGTAATTCTAGCGACTTGATTTCACCTTCCGCTGACGCCAGACTATGACCAGGGCGGAACTGAAACTTCACCGGTTGTTGTTGCCGGTGAAGAGAGGTTTATCGACGGGCCTTGGTGCGGCCCGATGCAGTGGTCTGACAAAGTCGTGTTGAGCAAGTGGATCGTCATTGTAGTGTGGTTGGCGTTGGGATTGTGGTCTGTGCCGTTGTGGGCGCAAGAGCCCGCCGCAGCCGAGCCTGAGCAAGCCCAGGCCAAGGACGAAGGCCCACCCTCTCTTGATCAAGAGGCCTCCCGCGAACTTCTGGCCAAGGCCCGCGCCCTTGTGGAGGACAACCAGCTTGATGCTGCGTTGGGGCTCTACAACAAACTCCTTGAACAGTACCCTCGCCAGCACTGGTTGGCGCTTGAAATAGGCGGCGCGCTCTCTGATGTGGGGCGCTTTGCCGAGGCGTTGCCCTATCTGGAGCGCGCCCATAAGGGTGACAGCCTCAATATGGAGGCGGCGCTGCGCACGGCGCTGTGTTTGGACGCGCTTGGGCTTCAGGACAGGGCCATTGTGCTCTACAAGCGCATTTTGATGCTCAACCCCGATCACATCAGCGCCCGCTTTAGCCTTGGCCGCCTCCAATACGAGACGGGCTTGTTTGATGCCGCTGAAGGCACCTACCGGGACTTGATCAGCCGCGAGCCTTCGCACTGGATGGCGCTCAACAACCTGGGTCTGGTCCTGCTTGATCGCGACCAGCCCACGGCGGCGTTGAGTCCGCTGCGGCGCGCCCATCGCCTCAAACCCGATGATCCCGGTGTGACCCACAACCTTGGGCGCGCGCTCTCGGCCAAAGGCCAGCACGAGCGAGCCTTGCGCTTTTATGACAAGGCCCTGGTGCTCTGGGGCGAAGATGATCTGGCGGCGGTGAGGCTGCACTTTGATCGCGGCAACGCCCTCTTTGCGCTGGAGCGCTTTGAGTTGGCCGCCAAGGCCTACCGGCGAGCCCTGGAGTTGGACCCGGGCTATGCACCGGCGCAGCTCAACCTGGGGGCCGCGCTGGCCAATTTGGGGCGTTACGACGACGCGGTGGCGGCCTTGGAGAGCGCCGTGGACTACAACGCCGAGCGCGTGGCCATCTACCACCAGATTGCGCTCAACCACATGGCCATGGACGATCACCAGACGGCGCTGGTGCACCTCAACCGCGCGCGGATGCTCGACGAGAGCAACCCGCAGACCTTCCTGCTGCTGGGGCGCGTCCATGCGGCTTGCGGGGAGTCCGAGGCCTCACGGCGCGCGTTGGAGCGCGCTTGCCGCCTGGGCGCGCGCGAGGCTTGCCGCTGACTTGCCTGTGACACTGTGGTATAGCTTCGGTGAATGCTTGCCCCTGTCATCGGCGGTCCACAAAGAGCCCTTTTGAGCCCGACCACCAAATGACGGCGCACTGAGAACCCATTGCACAGCCCGCTTTGAACGGCGCAGAGGCCATCTGCATGTGAGGGTCGCTGCTTGCCCGGAATGCCATGAAACCTGAAGAACTCTGGGACGCCCGTTGGGGCGCGGATCACATCGATGTTGTTGTTCAGAGCGCCGATGTGGCGTGGCTGACGTGGGAGATCACCGCCCAGTCCATGGACGCGTGTCGCCAGCGGCTGGGGCGGCAATGGCCGCAGGCCCGCTTGACGCTGCGGGTCAGTTGGAAGCCCCAGCGCGGCGGCGTCCAGGTCCTTGACCTGCCGTTGGAGCGTTGGCAAGGCGAGCGCTTTGTGCCGCTTGGGGCGCCGGGGCATGTGCACCATTGCACCATTGGTTTGTTGGCGCCCGATTCGGCCGACGGTGTGTTTATGGCCATCGCACGCAGCGCTCCGTTTGTCTCTCCGCGCAACACCCCTGCGCCGCAAGGCGAGGTGGTTTGGACCCAACCCAACGCCCGGGAGGAACGCTCATGACCCGCCCTTCGGCTTGCATTGTGCTCGTGGCCCGTTGTCCGTTGGTGGATCCTGAGCAAAAGGATTCGCCTGCGCTGGATTGGCTGGTGGATTTGACCGCTGGCAGCCTCCTGCCGCTGCTTGATTTTCTGGAGCGCGCCCCCAAAGGAGCGGTGTCGCTGGCGCTCGGGCCTTCTTTGATGGCGTCGTTGGACAACCGCGCCGTGCGTCGGGCCCTGGATGGGGCGCTGGGGGCTCGGTACAAGGAAGCCAGGGCCGCTGCGGAGCGTCTGGGGCAAGGCAATCCGCTCTATCCCAGCGCCCTCGACGCGGCTGATCGTTTGGACAAGGCGATCAAAGCCTTCAAACGCTGCGATCGGGATGTGCTTGGTGCCTTGCATAAGCATGCTCGGGAGGGGCGAGCGGAGTTGATGCCTGCGGTTGGGGCCGTTTTGCCGTTGGTGGCCAGTCGGATGTGCCGTGTTGCCCATGTGCGTGCGGCGCGGGCAGTTTTTAAGGCCCGCTTTGGGCACGCTGGGGAGGGTTTGTGGTTGCCCCAGTGTGCTTTTGACCCCGAATTGTCGTCCGTGCTGGCCCAGGAGGGGGTGCGGTGGACCGTGGTGGATGGCCGCTCGGTTCGGTGGGCGCCGCCCGGGCCGGTGATGGGGGATGGTTCTCCGGTCAGCACCGCGGACTCTGTGGTGTGTTTTCCCGCCAGTGAGCCCGCAAGCGATGTGTTTTGGGGTGACGGCGATGGTTTGGGGTACTTGCGAGCCTCGCAGGGACAGTCGCTCCTGGCTTTGGGGCGCCGGGTTTACGCTCAAGGGGAGCACCAGCGTCTGGGTGACGCGTCGCTCTTGATGACGTCGGCGGGGGAGGCGCAGGTTTATGAGCCGGGCGCAGCCCGCAGCGCGGCGCAGGCCCATGGCGCACGCTGGGCGAAGCGTTGGATGCAGGCGCTGGAAGTCAGCGCAGACCGCCCCGAAGCGTCGCAGACCCCCGTGGTGGGGACGGTGGTTTTGTCACTGGATGCTCTGGGGGCGTTGTGGCTTGAGGGTTGGGACTTTTTGGAGGCCGCAGTGGGCGCGCTCTCCAAGGCTGGCGCGCTTCAGACCCCCGCTGGGGTGCTGGCCGCGGCGCCGCGCCTTCAGGTGGTCAGCCCAGCGCGGGCTTGTGCGTCGCCGGACGCGGGCTTTGGGCCGTGGATGGGGCCGTCACACCGCGTGCTCCATCGGCACTGCCGCCGCCTTGAGCGTGCGTTGGGGCTCGTGTTGACGCAGCCCCTTGATGCCGGGCAGGCCAACGCGGGTCTGGTGGATCGGGCCAGGGCGCTCATCGCCGCCAAGCTCTTGCTGGCGCAGGACGCTCAGTGGCTGGATATTGCCCATCAGTCGTCGCAGCCCCAACACGGCGTCGAGTGCGCGCAGCGACACATCCACGACATTGCCAAGCTCCTGGGTCAAATCGCACAGGGAGGGTTGGACAAACGTGGGCTCAGCGCCATGGAGTCCGTCCCCAATCCCTTTGCCAGGGACGCCGTGGCGGCCTGGTTGGGTTAAGAGATCCTCCATCAGCTTTTGTGCAGAGAGGTCACCCAGGGGGTGGCGCTCGAAGCGCTCTGCAAAGGTCAGCGTCACGTGGCTGCCCAACCGAGAGCGGCTGCCAGGTTCGCTCTGTGCCTCGTGGCTCGCCCGCTCGCGTATGTCCAGAGCGTCCAATCCTGCCATGATCACCCAATCCTTATGCTTTCTTGGTGTGTCTGCGGGTCGCTCTCGGCCCGTGCTCGCATTCAAAAAACGGTTCAGGCCGCCTGGACGTCGTGGGCCTCGTGCCAGATCCGGCGGATGCCCATGATCGTCCGATAGACGCCCACTTCGCGCATGGTGCCCGGCTCGCCCACCGCCGTCAGCAGCATCCGTTGGCCGTCGACGTGGAACTCGCGCACCATGACCTCGTCCTGCGTCCAACCCATGCCCAGGTGCTCCAGGTCGGTCTCCAGAGCCTCAAGCAAGGCGCTGCGCGGGGTGTTGACGCGGCAGGACAGCGCGGGGCTGTATTGGGCCAGCAGCGTGCTGAGCGCGTCGCCCGAGGGGGAGTCAGTGGAGGTGGCCTGAAGCGCGCCGTCTTCGTCGGCGATCGCAAAGGCCTCAAGGCCAAACTGGTCAGCGACGTGGACCAGCAGGTAGTGGGTGGCGGTGTCGCGATCATAGCTGCGACGCTGGCGGCGGTCGCTGGTGTGTGCCCTTAACATGACGTCAGCCTCCTAGGGGTTCAGGGTGCTCATGTATCCTACATGTCATACATGTCCTACATGTAGGATAATGTATTCGGACGTGGGCTGAGTCAAAAAATAATGTTTGGTCTGGGGACTTCAATGAGAGGGAGCGCAAGACTGGCATTGCTTGGCTTGTACCAAAGTGAGTCGGACATCTGCATTTTGGTATCGAACAAGCTCAAGGATGGTCTTTGGACAGAGCAATCCCAATGTGGGGGCTGCAATGGCACAGCGGTGGTGTGGGATGTTGTTTTTGGGGGGCTGTGTAGAGAGTCGTGCGGCGCGTGAGGGGAGGGGATGACCTTTATGACAAAGGCGCGCGCCGCAGTGCAGTGGGGACGTTGGGTGCCGTGGCTTATTTGGCGCCGCCAGCGGGGGCAGCACCACCAGCGGGAGCGGCGCCGCCAGCGGGGGCAGCGCCTCCGGCAGGAGCGGCACCACCGGCAGGGGCAGCGCCGCCAGCAGGTGCAGCGCCGCCAGCAGGAGCAGCACCGCCAGCGGGAGCGGCACCACCAGCGGGAGCAGCGCCACCAGCGGGGGCAGCGCCTCCGGCAGGAGCGGCACCACCGGCAGGAGCAGCACCGCCAGCGGGCGCGGCGCCTCCAGCGGGCGCGGCACCGTCGGCCGGGGCAGCACCACCAGCGGGGGCGGCGCCGTCAGCAGGCGCGGCAGCGCCGTCGGCGGGCTTCTCCTCTTTCTTTTCTTCGGTCTTGGTTTCGTTCTTGTCGGAGGTGGCGCCACCTTCGGCGGGCTTGCGGGCCTTTTTGCCGTTGCGGGCGCGCTCAAGCTCCTCCAGGTAACCGTCCTGGAAAGCTTTGCCGCTGAGGCCGTCCTGGATGGGGCCACTGAAGCCCGCGACCGCCACCAGAGCCAGCACGATGCCCGAGAGCCACGCCGAGACGAAGTACTCCTTGCCTTCGCGCTCAAGCTTGTAGAACGAGAACCACGCCGTCGCCCCGGGAACCAGAAGAACACCCAGGCCCAGGCCTGCGCCGTAGCGGAAGGCATAGCGGGTCAACCAGATTTTGCCGATTGCGAAGAGGACCGCGGCGATCAGCAACATCAATAGTGAAAGGTAGACAATGGTCATGGGGCTCTCGTCCGATGATTCCAGCGTGTAATGAAAATGCTGTCAGATACTTGGTGGGCCCACACAGGCGCCCCTTAAAAAAGACGCCCACAAAAAAGGCCCGCAGCGAAATTCCATACCATGCCTGTGCGTTTTACGCCAGTATTGTCTTGCCCCTGCCCCAATTGTTTGCGGCACATCCCCCCACACACCACCCTCACACCCGCACTCTCCACAAAAAACACACATGCCCCACCCAAAAGGGGCCTGACGAGGCTCGCCTGGACCTGGACGCTGCACCTGTTTGGACTGCACGCCTGACTTTTGGACCCGAAGGACGCGCTCGGTGGCGCGTCAAAATCTTCAGGCCCTTGGTGGACTCCGCAAAGGACGAGAGGCTCTTCGCGCCCCTGGGAGTGCTCCGTGTGGGTCAAATGTGTTTGTTGTCGCGGCGCAGGACCCAGGTGAGCCTTGTCAGGCCCCCTTTGGGGTCGTTGCGCAGGAGGGTTATCGGGCGCTGTCGCGGCCAGTTGCCAAAAAAATGATTTTTCTCATGGCCAGCGCTGTGCGCAGGGACCACAATGTCCCCACAACACCCCAACGCTGGCCCCCATCCATTGTCGGAGCCAGCCTGCGCTGCGGGTGGTAATGGGGGATCCATGGCCTTCGAAATTCTGATGAAGCAGATCAACGCGATCACCACCGTGACCTCTCAGATGCACGGCCACGTCACTTCATCGGTCTCGATGGCCACGATCGGTGCGCTCAACTCACCGGTCCTGGGCGCCAACCTCATGATGGGCGACGCGCTGCGGCTGATGGCGCTCATCGAAGATCTCCCCGAGATGGACACCTACGACTTTGAGATCTCCCTGGGACACGAGGCGGCCTTCAACACCATCGCCTGGGTGGCCATCTTCACCGAGAAAGACCGCGTCCTTGATGAAATCGACACCCTGGAGACCGCCATCGTAGGCCTGGAGGAGGCCGTCGACACCCTCCAATACCAGATGGGCCTCCTGGCCGGGATCGTGCAAAACCTCGCCGGTCTCCAAAGCGCCACCAACAACGAACTCAGCGCCCTGAACCAAGCCCGCGACATGCTCCAGGACAGCGTCCTGCCCACCCTCTACACCTTCCGCGATGAGCTGACGAGCATCATCGAGGTCTACCGTCAGGAAAAAGACGCTCGGGAGCACTACCTCTGGCACCTGGAGACCGTCTTCAAGTTTGTGCTGCCGCCGCCGCGCCGCCCCAAAAAAGCCGACTCGCTCGACACCTCCGAAGAAGAAGACGACGCAGCACAGGCCAACACCGCCGAGCCCGCGCTGGAAGAGGCCCAGTTGGAGCGCGCCAAAGAGGAAGAAGAAGGGCTTTCCTGAGATTTTTGCGCAACTGGACGCCGCAGCGCCCGACAACCTGCTCCTGCCCCCGAGGCCACGCCCCGGCCGCAAGTCCAAGGAGCGCTTCGATGATCTCTGCCGATGTTTTGAAACGATTGTTGACCCCCCGCAGCGCGTTGCTTCAACGCCCTGGACGGCTCTACGTGGTCCTGGTGGGGCTGTGGATGGCCGCTGTGGCGGCCTGTGAGGCTCGCCAGGGCGGCCCGCTGGTGATCAACGAGCCGCTGACACCGCTCGACTGCCCTGAACCCGTCTGCCCCGAGCCAGTCTGCCCGCCTGTCGTGGCAACGCCCGTCGCCGCGCCGCCATCCGCGCCGCCGCGCAAACCAAACCCTCCCGAGACCCAAGCACAGCCGCTCGATCTCAACACCGCCACGATGGCGCAGTTGATGTCGTTGCCGGGTGTGGGGCAGGCCACTGCGCAGCGGATCGTGGACTACCGAAACCGACGGCGCTTTGGCAAACCGCGCGAGTTGATGCGGGTCAAAGGGATCGGGCCGCGAAAGTTTCGCAAGCTGGCGCCGCTGATCACGGTCGCCCGCTGACGACTTTGGCCCTCGGGCCGTTCTGAGAAGGATCAGAAGGTGGCGTCGTTGAGGAGGATGGCGCTGACGGTGCTGTCAGAGGTGTCGCCGTCTTCGTTGGGGTCGGCCTGACCCACAATCACGATGGTGTAGACATTGGAGGGCAGCAGCGCCAGCTCGCCGGTGTTGCCCAGCGGATCCATGACGGTGTCTTCGGCAAAGATGTCAAAGGTGTAGGGGGCGCCGACGACCTCGGTGTAGGTGGTGAACTGGCTGTGCTCGATGCGCTGCGCCAGACGCTGGCCGTCGGCCTGATCGTAAACGTCGATGCCGCCCGAGCGCGCCTGATGGAGGAAGCGCAGCCGGGTCTGGTTTTCACCCGGCGCCTCGATCTCGTCGGGCACCACAAAGGGACGCAGATCGCCCTGTGGGGACTCCGACAGGAAGATCGTCTTGGCGCCGCCGGCCTCCACGTTGAAGCTGTCGATGGTCAACTCCACGATCGGCGCGCCGCCATCGGGCGAAAAGAGCACGGTGTAGACCCCCGGGGCGATGTCCTCGTGGGTGCGCTCCTGCTCAAAGCCGATGTTGCTGATCTCGATGTTGTTGCCCGCGTCGTCGCGGAAAATGGCTGTCAGCGACCCATTGACGCTTGAGAGGCCATGAAAGAGGCGCACGCCGACCGGGGCGCCCGTGTCGTTGTTGGCGTCGTCCACCGGGTCATTGTCAGTGTTGCCATCGTCGCCGCAGCCCACCGCCACAGCCATCACGCCCACCAACAGACACACCATCCACATGCTCTTCATCTGCACTCTTCTCCCAGGCAGTTCTTCATCACCGGCAGCATCTTTCTTGCACGGGCGTCCCTTGTCAATGCCAAGCCGCGCACTTCGGCGCCAAGGGAGCAGAGCTTGTGGGGGGTCGGTAATGGCTGGGGTTGGGGGTCAGCGCTTGCGTCGACCCTGCATGTGACGATCGAGCGCGGGGATGATCGCGTGCCAGCCAAGCTCCAACGCGATGCGCCTGGCCTCGGCGATGTCCTGTTTGGCCTCGGCCTCCTGCCCCATCGACATGCGACACTGCCCCATGATGTGGTGGAGCATGACCTTGTGGCTGGGCTGGAGCTTGAGCTGCGCGTTCTGCAGCGCTTCAAGGCACTTGTCCAGCGCCGGTTGCGGCTGGCGAGCGCGGCGCAGGAGCGCGCCAAGGGTCTTGATGCTCTGCACCACCCCCACGGCGTCTTCATCAAGGAGGGCCCGCTCCAGCGCCTCTTCAAGGGCCTGCCGAGCGGCGTCAGGCTTGCCCATGCGCGTGGCGATGGAGCCTTTGATGATCTGTGCCTGCCAGTTGTAGTGGAGCAGATCGTCGGGCAGATCGCCGCGGTGCTGATCGAGCATGTCGATGGCTTGATCGATGTGAAGGATGGCGTCTTCTTCGCGACCAGCCCGGGCGGTGGCCTCGGCCAGAATCACCTTGAGCCCCGCCGCCAGCGCCTGACCTCGGCGCACGTGCTTGAGGGTCTCGGAGCTGCACCGCGCGGCCCCTTCAAGCTCGCCGCTGTCGAGCAAAAATCGCGAGCGCAACATACCGCCGCGCGCCAGACGGCTGCGGTTGCGGAAGCTGGCCCCCGAGAGCAGCCGCGCGGCCCGGCTTGCGTGCCCGGCCAACGCCAGCGTGCTGGCCGCCTTCAAGAGCAACTCCTGGCGCTCGCCTTCGCTCTGCAACCCGGCTTTGTCCATCGCCTCCAGCGCCACCATGTACCACTCGTGGCCTGCGTCGGGCGCGCCCGCGATGGTGAAGCGGTCGCCGAGCTGCTCGGCCAGCGGCGCCGTCTCTTCGTGGGACTGGCAGCGCCAGGCCTGCATGGCCTTGATGAGCAGATCCTGCTCAGACTTCTGGATCCGCCCGTAGATGTGGCGGTGGTAGTTGTTGCGGTCGGCCGGGGGGATGCTCTGGTAGATGATTCGCTGGAGCACTGGGCTTTGAAAGCGCCACAACCCTTGAATCCCCGGGCAAGGCTCGATCCAGGCTCCTTGCGCGGCCCCCTCAAGGGCTGGTGTCAGCGAAGTCGCCTTGGGGAAGAGATCGCCCAACGCCGCCTCTTCAAAGTAGCTCCCCAGAGTGCTGGTGATGAGCAAGAGCCGCCGCAGCCGCCCTGGCATCTGACCAAACTGCGCGGCGATCAACGCCTCGATGTCCGCCGGGGGTGGCTCAATGGGGTGCTCCAGCCACCGCGACAGGTAGATGGGCATGCCCTGGGATGACTCAAAGATCTCTTCGGTGGTCTTGCTCTTGTCCGGCAACACACTGGCCGACGGATCGCGCGCACTGCGGATCGCCTGGAGTCCTCGCCAGAAGGTCGGCAGCGAGGCCCGCTCCAACGGGGCCATGTCGATGGCCTCCATGTGGTCGATCCCCAGCAGGTTTTTATGGCGAGCGGTGGCCACAAAGAGCAGGGGTCTGCTCCTGGCCAGATCGCAGAGCCCGGGCAAGCACCCCAGCGTGCCAATGTCGGCGTTGTCCAGGTCTTCAAGCACGACCACGGCGGCGCCGGTGCTGGTGGCCTGGCGCAAGAGGCTGCGCAGCGCTCCGGTCAACGCCAGGCGGCGCTCAAAGGGGGCAAAGACGTGCAGCGCGCGGCGCAGCTTGGCGTAGGGCAGCGGGCCCTGCAGGCCGCCAGCAAAGAGCAGCCATGGGTCGTTCTGGGTGCCGGAGACAAACTGCTCAAAGAGGATCGTGGCCTCTTCCTGGCTGACGCCGAGCATTTCCAGACCGCGCCGAAAGCGCTGGGGGTTGAGCCGGTGGGCCGGGGCGCTGTGCTGCCCGGCGGCCTGCATGGCGATGTCAAAGAGGGGCCGGAAGGGGCGATCAATGAGCCGCTTGTCGGCGTAGGCCTCAAGGACGGGGATGCCGCTCTTGCGCGCCATGCGCCGGATGTAGCCCAGCGTGTGGCTCTTGCCCACGCCGTCCTCGCCCACCAGGACCAACGCTTGGCCCGACTTGCCCTTGAGCATGCGCCGCCAGAGCTTGTCCAGGCGCCTGCGCAGATCGCGCCGACCAATGAAGCCCGCCTTGATCTCCTCTTCCGCCACGCCGTGGCCAGGATCGGTGTGTTCGGCGCGGTTTTCTCGCAGTCCGACCAGCTCCAGATCGTCCTTGTCCCAGGGGCTGAGTTCAAAAACGCGCCCCAGCGAGTCCTTGAGGCGATCCTGGACCAGAATCTGACCCGCCATGGCCCGCTGCGCCAACGCGCGGGCTTCCTGACCGATGTCGTCCGAAGAGGGGGCGCCGGTGTTGGGCGCCAGACCCATCTGGAGTCGGGCGTAGGCAAAGCGCCTCGTGGCCTGCTCGCGCAGCTCCAGCGCGGCGTGCGCGGCGCGGATGACGCCGCCGCCGGTCTGTGCCGGGAAGATGGCCAGCGCCATGCCCCGATCGGGGGGCAGCAGTTGGCCCGACACCTTCTTGATGGCGCGCCCCAGAAAATCCCAGATGGCCAGGAGCCGATCGGCCTCGGTGCGGGCCGTGTTGCTCGTCTCGTGGATGACAAGCGGCCTGATCGCCAGCGCCACTGCCTGGGCCTTTCCATCGGCCTCCAGCGTGGGGCGACTCAGGGGCGATGCACCGGCCCTGGCCAGCGCGGGGGTCTGGGTGCTGGCCAGATGCATGACGCCGGGCACCGCGCCGGCGGCCTGACCTGTGAGCATTTGACCCAGGACAGCCTGGGCGTGCTGGCGAAACTGCTGACTGTTGGCGAAGCGCTCGTCGGGGTCGCGCGTCAACGCCTTCATGCACAGCGCGTCAAGCTCGGCCGAAATCCCCAACTCCGGCTTGCGCTCCGAAGGCGGCGGCACCTCCTCGCCGATGCGCTGCACCATCATCGTCAGGATGTTTTCGGACTCGTGGGGCAGCTGGCCGGTGAGAATCTCGTAGAGCAGCAGCCCCGCGCTGTAGATGTCGCTGCGGGCGTCCAACTCGCGGCCCTGAGCCTGCTCGGGGCTCATGTACTGAGGCGTGCCGACCGCCATCCCCATTTCGGTCTTGGAGCCATTGCGGAAGAAGAAACCGCTGTCGTTGTCTCCCAGGATCTTGGCGATGCCAAAATCCAACACCTTCACAAAGTCCTTCTGCCCGGCGACCTCTTCCAGGACGATGTTCCCTGGCTTCAGATCGCGGTGAACGATGCTGTGCCGGTGCACCTCTTCAAGGGCCCCCAGGATTTGAATGAGGATCCTGAGCGCACGCGCGTGACTGAACGGGAACTCCGCCTCCAGCATCGCGTCGAGGGTCTGACCTGGGATGTACTCAAGGACCAGAAAGAGCGTGCCGTCCTCTTCCTGACCAAAGTCCAGCACCGCGACCAGGTTGGGGTGACGCAGACGGCTAAGGACCTGCGCTTCGCGCATGAAGTACGCCACATGACGCTTGGTCACCGTCCCCATGTTGTTGAGGACCTTGACCGCCACAGGACGCTGCAAGTGCATTTCCATGCCCTTGTAGACCGTCCCCATGCCGCCAACGCCCAACACGTCCTGAATCTGGATGTTGTGACGGATGATCTTGTCGAGGAATTCGTCTGCGGGGAACTGTGCGCCGCACGAACCACAACGTTCGGCAAAAGGCAGCACTGACGCATTGCATTTTCGGCAGCGGGCGTCGCTCATGAAATCCTGAACCAGGCAGATCGCGTGTGTGTCTTGCTTGAACAACCAAGACTTTGACCATGTTACACCGCCCCAAACGTAATGAGTAGATAAGAGGGGCAATGTGACGAACTTTGTCACCTAGACTCACAACAATGTTGTTTTTAGTGGAATTGTCACTCGATGGGTTTTGTGGGCGACCTGACCCCACAAAGCGCATCAATCGATTGGGGGAGGCTCGCCGATGAGACTTGCGCAGCGCCGTCACCAGCGTCGCCTTGACAGTCTGGGCCTCAATCCCGACTCTGAGTGCCTGTCTGGCATACCTGTGCCATCAGCGGGGTCTGAACAATTGCTGCTGGATCCGTTACGGAGGCTCCCTTCACCCATGCGATCTCTGCCACTGCGCTCTGCGGCCCTGATGGTTTTTGCCATCATCCTTGGTCTGTCGACCCTCACATCGGGGTGTTCTGACTTTTCTGTCCCTGGCACCACCGTTCAGTTCGACTACGAAGGCCAGGACCCGCAGCCTGGACAGATCCGCTGCATCGACGATCGGGACTGTGGCGTGCGACAGATCTGCATCCGCAGCTTTTGCACGATCGGGTGCCGCTCGTCGTCTGATTGTCCCTCGGGCGAGATTTGCGGCGGCGACCCTGCCCAATGCGTCAATGCCCTTGAGTGCAGCGGTGATGAGGGTTGCGGCGGGGAGGCGCCCGCGTGTCACCCCACCCTCTCGTTCTGCACCCGGTGCCAGCAGGCCGACGACTGCCCGGACAACGAGGTCTGCCTGGTCGATCCTCAGTGTCTGGCGGGGCTGCGCACCTGCACCCGCGACGATTATAGCTGCGGCCTGTGCACCAGCGGCGCCCAGTGTCCTTCGGGCGTGTGCAACACCGACTCGGGCCGCTGCGTGGACTGTGTCACCGATGCCCAGTGTCCCACCGGGCAGGTGTGTGATGTGGAGGCCGGGACCTGCACCCAGTGTGTGGATCGCAGCGATTGCACCGAGCCGCTGCCGGCCTGCCTGCGCACCGAAACCGGGGGACAGTGTGTGCTCTGCGCCTCCGACGCCGACTGCCCCGACGGGACCTGCAACCGCGACACGCTCTCGTGCCAGGGTTGCCTGAGCGACGAAGACTGTCAGGGCGACAACCTCTTGTGCAACCCCGTCTCTGGGCTGTGCTTTGACCGAAACTGCGCCTTCCGTGAAGAGCCCGACCTGCTGGAGATCAACATCGAGGCGACCATCGATGCCCCCTTTGTGGCGGGCCCCCCTGTGGCTGCCTCGGTGCGGGACGATGACGGCGACGGGGTCCCGGGGCCGCTGGACAACGCCGAGATCGCCATCCCCATGAGCCCGCCGCTCGAAGCCCAGGATGCGCTGGCGATCTGGTCTGCCGACGGCCAGCGTCGCATTTGGACCACCACCTCTGCCCTTGGCGCGGTGCGGTCATTGGCGCTCGGGGACATCGACGCAGACGGACGCACCGAGACCGTCGCTCTGCGCGACGGCCGTCTGGTGGCCTTCAACGCCACCGGCTCGCCGCTGTGGACCTCGGGCAGCCGCACCGACCACATCCCTGGCCTCTTTGATGTCGACGCCGACGGTTTTGCCGAGGTGGTCGCCGGTGGCAGCCTCTTCTCTGAGGTGGGTCAGCGGATCTGGGTCGGTCAGGAGCATCAGGGAGGCCACCTGGGGTTGGGCTTGCCCGGCGTGGGTCTGGCCGCCCAACTTGATGGGGAAGGTCCCCTGGAGATCATCGCAGGAGGCACCATCTACTCCGCCCAGGGCCAAACCCTCTGCTCCCAGGGGCTCGACGGTTACAACGCGCTGGCCAATATCCAGGGCGATGAGCGCCCCGAACTGATCGTGGCCTCGGTCGATGGCTCCATCCGCGCCCTTGATGCCGACTGTCAGGTCATTTGGGGTCCCGTCATTCCTGGAGACCCCGGCCAGGGCGCCGGTCCGCCCGCTGTGGCCGATCTGGACGGGGACGGCGCGGTGGAGATCGTCTACGTGGCCCGTCAGGACACGCTGGTGGCGCTTGGAGGCGATGGGCAGATCCGTTGGGAGACCCCGCTGAGCGGCGCCTCGGTGGCCACGGCGGTGTCTGTGGTGGATTTGCAGGGCAACGGCGAGTCTGAGGTGCTGGTGGCAGACGCCGAGGGCTTGAAGGTGGTTCGGGGTGGGGATGGCTTTGTGCTGACCACGGTCGAGCAGGGCGCTTCCACGCTGCCGCTGGCTGCGCCGATGGTCCTCGACGTGGACGCCGACGGCGCGTTGGAGATCGTGGTCACCACCGGATCGGGCGACATCGACAGCAAGGTGCTTGTGTTGGGGGATGTGCGCGATCGCTGGGTCGATGCCCCCAACCGCTGGAACCAGGTGGCCTACTTTGTCCAGAACGCCCAGGACAACCTGCGCGCGCCGCCATTTTTGGGGCCCTGGTGGCTTGAGGGCGACAACCGCTTCCGCTCTCAGCCCACCACCATCAGCACCACGCCCGCGCCCAACCTCGTGCTGCGCCGCGTGCCCGGTGCTGTGGACCTGAGCGAGTGCCCCGACCGCTACACCATTGGCGTGGGCATCTACAACCGAGGCATCCTTCAGGTGCCGCCCGGCGTGACGCTCAGCGCCGAACGCCTCGACCAGCGCCCCTTGCTTGAGGCCACCACCACCGAGCTGCTCATCCCCGGCGACGAAGAGATCCTTGTGCTCACCTTTGACAACCTCGCCGGTCCCGTGGACGTCCAGATGACCGTCGCGCGTCCCGACGAAGACGAAGCGCTCGTCCCCGAATGTCGCCTGGAAGACAACGTCCTGATTTTTGACGGCATCGGCTGCCCAGGCTTGCCCTGAACTGCCATCGGGACAGCCCTCAGAGCCCGGTGATCTCGATCAGGTTGTCTCCCGGTGCGGTCACGCCCATCTCAATGAATGTGCCCATGATGCTCTCTGAGACCCCAACAGACACAGCTTCATCATCGTATTGATCGCACTCGGTGGCGCCCAACTCGTAAACGTGGATGACGTCGCCGTTTTCGATCACCGCGTTGGTGCGGTCGTCGGAAAAGCCCATGATCATAAAGCCTTGCTCCATGGAGGTGAAGATCGTCGGGTCGACCTCGCCGCCTCCAAAGCATTCATCCCCAAAGATGGCGTCCGGTGCGCCAAGCGCTGCGGCGATGTCGCAAGCTTCGTTGGTGTCGCAAGAAACGTCGCTGTCCTCGACTGAGACCGCAAAGAACTCGTCTCCATTGGGCTTGAGCAATGAGACAGCGTCGATGTCTGCACCCGGATGCCTGTCCGTGGTCGCCTCGCTCAAGTCTTCAAGCAAGATAAAGCGGAATTCGATT
>CAKZKQ010000739.1 GCA_937123825.1 uncultured Pseudomonadota bacterium | reverse complement strand
AAATGCTATCAGGGAGCGCAGCGACCGCACCAAAAGGAAGCGAGCGCAGCGAGCGACCGAACCAAAAGCAAGCCCCACCGGGGCGCCGCGAACCAAAAGCAAGCCAAGCGAAGCGAGGCGCCGCGAACCGCGACCGAGCAAAGCGAGGGAGCTCATTTTTTCCACAATGAGATGTGGGAGCGGTGCATGGCCATGTGGGTGTCGTGGATGCGGATGGGTGCGGGGATGGGTTCTTCCATGAGGGCCAGCGGGAGCATGTTGAAGGTGATGCCGCAGGAGATCTGGCCGGTGAGGATTTGTTGCAGGAGGTTGGTGTCGGAGAGTCGGGCGTGGGGGACGACGGAGGAGAGGCGTTTGTTGCGGGGGGTGATTTCGGGTCGCCAGTTGAAGGCCGAGGCGAGCAGGAGGAAGCCGCCGGGTCGGGTCATGGCTTGGAGTTGGCCAAGGAGGCGGATGGGGTCGGGGACCTTGTCGAGCATGTCGAGGCAGACGACCAGGTCGAAGCTCTCGGCCTCGAAGGGGGGTTCGAGGATGTCGGAGCAGACTGGGTGGATGATGTTGGCGGCGGCGGACAGGGCGCGGGGCAGCTCCATGGTCTCGGGTGTGTGCCAGCGCTCGACGCTGGCGCGCAGGATGATGGAGAGCTTTTTGGCGCGCGTCATCTCGCGAAAGGCCTGGAGCAAGACGGGGTCTTGTTCGAGGGCGTGGACCTCGGGGCTGGTGCGTGCAAGCCGGGGGCCGCTGGAGGAGTGCGCGGACAGGGGGGCCTTGGAGATCTTGGAGGTGCCGGGCAGAGGCGGGCGGCCGAGGGATTTGAGGCGCTCGGCCAGTTCAAGGGCGCCCCGGCCGGGTCCGCTGCCTGCGATCAGGGCGCGGGTGCCGGGGCTGAGTTCGACTTGATCGAGCAGCGAGAGGGCGCGGATGACAAAAGGGGCCTCGGGCATCCAGGGCGGGCAGTAGGTCTGGGGCATCAGGTCATAGAATTGGCTCCAGAGGTGCCGCGAGCGGGTGTCGAGGATGTCAAAGAGCGGGTTGTCCTCGGTGATGTGCTGCAGGAGCATGCCCAGCGCGGGGATGGTGACGCCTTTGGGGACGTCGATCATGCGCACCAGAGCGCTGGCAGGGTTGGGCAAGATGATGGGGAAGGGCTGGGTGATGAAGCGCCCTTCGCAGACGGGGTTTGAGCAGCGAAGCTGGCCAGGCTGGCGTCGCAGCGTCCAGAACCGAAAGGTGTCGTCGTAAGTGCCCCGACATAGCGGGCAGACATAGTTCACGGCGTGGGCGGTCCGGTCATGCGACAGGCGACATCAGTTGAGGTTGATGGGCTTGCCGGTCTGGTTGATGGGTCCGGTGGCGCTGATGTTCATCGTGGCCTTTGAACCCAATGCCATGTTGCCTTTGGCATTGAAGTCGGTGGTGGTGCCTGAGTCGATCTTGATGGACTTGCTGGTCTTGATGACCAGGTCCTTGCAGTCGAGGGTGATCGTTTTCTTGGCTTTGATGAGGATGTCGCCAGTGTCGGTTTGAAGGGTGATCTTCTTGCCGGGGACGTCGATCTCCATCCACTGCTTGTTGTCTTTGTCGTAGAGCTGGATCTTCTCGGCGCCGTCCGAGTCGTCAAGCACAAGCTCGTTGCCCGCCTGGGTCCGCATGCTGACGCGCAGCTTGCCGGCCTCATCGCTGAACATCAGCACGTGCCCCTCGCGGGACTGAAAGAAGCGGTAGTTGTTCTCGCCGCCCTGGTCCACATTGGGGATCTGGTACTCGACGTCGTCAGGGGTGACTTTGACCTTCTTGGGAAAGACATCTTTGCCATTCCACATGGCGCCGATGACCACGGGCTGGTTGGGGTCGCCGTTGAGGAAGGCGACCAGGACTTCGTCATCGGGCTCGGGCAGCATGTACATGCCGCGGTCCTTGCCTGCCATCCCCGAGATGATGCGACACCACCAGGACTCATCCTTGTTGGCATCAAAAAAGTAGGGCAAGCGCACTTTGACGCTGTACTCGCCGTCGGGGTGCTTGTTGTTGGTCACAATCCCGATGTGGACGCCAAAGAGGCGCTCGGGGGCCAACTTGGCCTCGGAGTTGTGGGCCGAGCCCCCCAAACCAAAAATGGAACGGTTGGATCCTCTGGACATGATGCCACTTCTTCATGGGTCGGTGATCCCGACGCCTTCACCAGCCATAACGTACACTTTCACATTCTCACACTAACCCTCCCTCAAGTGCATTGCAAACACCATCCGACAAGCTTGACGAGCGTGAAGATTCGGGTTTGAATAAATATGACTGACGAGTCAGCGTCTTGCTTTCCGGCTCTTTTGTGCCAGAATAACCCGGTGGACATCATCTTTGTGGGGTCCGGTTGGTGACGACGTGGATGTAATTTGATGTGGGGGCGCGTGAAGTATGAAGTGGATCCAGACGGCAGTGGCGCTGGCGGCGTTGACGGGGATGTTGGGGATGTCGGCCTGCGTGGGCGACGAACTTGATGAAGGCAGCGACAGCTTCATTGACGACGACTTTGTCCCCGACGAAGACAACAACGACCCCTTTGATCCGCCCAACAACGCCGATCCCAACAACAACGGCCCCAACAACGACGGTCCCAATAACGACGGGCCCAACAACGACATCCCCGACGCCGGGCCCCCTGCGGACATGGGCATTGGCGACGCCTCCATGATGCCCGACGTCCCCGATGATCCCGACGAGCCCGACGTCATCGAAGAACCCGATGTCCCCGACGACCCCGACGAACCCGTGCCCAACCAGGGCTGGATCGGCGGCCCGTGTGATTCGGCCGCCAACTGCAACTTCATCGAAGAGCCCATCTGCCGCACCGAGGCCGAGGGCTACACCGAAGGCATGTGCACCCAGGCGTGCGATCGCTTCTGCCCCGATCTGGACGGCGAAAACAGCGTCACCTTCTGCATCAGCGGCGAAAACGGCGGCCAGTGCGCCGCCCGCTGCGACTACGACCTCTACCCCAACGGCGGCTGCCGCGAAGACTACCGCTGCCGCATCCTGGGCCGACACAACGAACCCGGCGTCCAACAAGGCGTCTGCGTACCGCCCTGGTGGGACGGCGCACCCGACGCCGACAGCCTCTGCCTCCAGGCCATCGACAACGCCGGCGTCGTTTGGGACCACTGGAACCACACCCCCACCAGCCCCGAAGGCACCAACGCCATCTGCACCGTCGAAGACCCCGTGCGCGTCAGCGGCCCCATCGGCGGGATCACCTACCGCTACTTCTCCAGCCAGACCCCCAGCGCCATGAACATGGCCTGCCCCCTGGTCCGCTCACTGCTGCGCCTTGGCGACGTCCTGCAAGAGTACAACATCCGCGAGCTGCTCCACATCGGCACCTACAACTGCCGCACCATCAGCGGCCGCACCACCTTAAGCAAACACAGCTTCGGCATGGCCATCGACATCTACGGCTTTGTCGACAACCAGGGCCGCGAATACATCCTCGAAGACCACTGGGAACACGACACCGAAAACCCCACCTCCTTCGAAGCCCAGGTCATCTACGAGATCGCCCAACGCATGTACGAAGAGCGTATCTTCAACATCATCCTCACCCCCAACTACAACGCCGCCCACGACAACCACTTCCACGTCGACCTCACCGAAGGCTCCTGGTTCATCGGCTACGACACCGACGAACAACCCCGCCACATCGGCCCCAACAACGGACACTGAGAGCGTCCTCGCGGTGCGAGGACGCGGTTCGGTCGCCGCGCTTCGCTTGGCTTCCTTTTGGTTCGCTTGCTGCGCTGCGCTTTTGGTTCGGTCGCCTGCGCTGCGCTTGGCTTCCTTGTG
>CAKZKQ010000738.1 GCA_937123825.1 uncultured Pseudomonadota bacterium | reverse complement strand
AGACCCAGTCAGACCAAATTCATCAAAAATCAGGTCGTTGTCCCAGTCCACGTCATAGTCAAAGCCCCCTTTTCCGGTGGGAATGGTCACTTCGGCCCCGGTCCATGTGGCCACAAAGTGGGAAGTGGCGGTCTGGAAGTTTGAAAGGTGGTCAATTCGAGCCTTTGGTGCAAGGGGGTCGCCCTTGGAGGAGACATTGACGGCGCTTTGGGTGGCTTGGGAGGGGTGTTGGTGTCCGCGCGGTGGCGTTAAAGCGGGCGCGGCGAGGTGGTTTGCACTCGATGGGGGGCGGTATGGGATGGCAGCGCCGCTGCAGGCCACGATTGTGGTGAGGAAGGCCACCCACAGGCCACCAAAAGCGGTGTTGAGGCAAAGCGATCTGGCTTTTAAGGTGCCCTTTGAGGGTTCTGAGTCCATGTTAAAAGGAGCATTGGAGCCCCATCCACGTTTGGTGTGCGCTCATTGGGGCCATGGGGGTATAAAACCGGGTTTCATGGCCGGTGGTTTATCGAATCTCTGTGGGGCTTTGACGTTGTGGACTGGCCACTTTGACACATTTGGGTTGAATGACACGATGCCGCTGAGCAGGCGGCGCATGTTGGGGGCACTTGAGGCGTTTTAGTCGCGCTCAAAGACCAGGCAGAAGGCGACAACAGCGACGAGTGACCCCGACACCCAACGTGGTGTGGTTTTGTCATCGTCTGCATCCGCTCCATCAACGACGTGTCGCGGCCAACAACGGACATCAAGGGGGAGCGGGGGCGACTTCCAGGAGTGTGTAGGTGTTGGCGCCGTGGTTTCGAACATGCACATAGATGAGGGCGCCTTCTGGCACAGGCTCCGTCAATGTAATGGCGCCCTCCACAAACTGTGCCGGTCGTGGGATGGGGACAGTGCGCTCATAGAGCGTCGTTGTGGCCGTGCCGATGATGAACGTTGACAAGGCCGAGGTGTTCGAGATCAGGTTGTCGTGGAGCAACGCGATGGTCAGCGTGGTGCCAGCGGCCAGGGGTCGTTGTGCGGGGGCCGCGACTGTGATCCATGGGCAAACACCAGTGTCCAACTCCAACACGTCGGTTTCGAGGCGAAAGGCGCCATGTTCACAAGCCCCGGCGTGTGTGGGGCGGCCTGGGATGGGATCTTTCTCTGGTTCGACCAGCGCCCAGTCCGAGGCGAGCAACCATGGACCTGTGATGGTCGTGGGTGTGGTCATGCCTGGTTCATCGCCGCATCCGCCACACACCACCATCAAGGCACAGAGCCACAAGTGTCGAAGTTGGCGTTGCATGTGCCGTCCTCAAATTGTTGGGTCAAGCAGGTCCATTGAGCCTCAAAGGGCTCGCGGCAGGTCGTTTGCATGCAGTTGAGGATGCCTTCGGTGTCCATGATATCGACCTGGCATTGGGTCGAGAGGCACTGGAAGAAGGCCGCGCCGTCTTGCGCACAATGGGCCTGCCCACACTCGCCGATGCCCTGCATCATGCAGCCTTTGCAGGCTTCGGGTTGGGGTCTGATGCAATCGATGTAGCAGTCGGTGGAGCCCGGCTCGGCGCACATCTGGCGACAATCTGCGTAGTCGGGACACAAGGACTCTTGAGGGTTCTGCGGTGCAGGGGGACCGACCATGGCCATGACCACCAGGCACATCTCGTCTTCAGTGCCCTCGCCAAAGGCAACGGGCTGGGCACCCTGGCTGTTGTCGAAGGTGCACCGATAGTGGATCTTGTCTCCGCCGCGGACGACAAGGTCGGTCTCTTCAAGGGCGTAGAATTGTTGCCATTCAAAGTCCCAATCGGTCACCTCTGTCAGGCAGGCCTGGGCGCCGTCGGCCCGCTCTACTTCGACGTGGAGTTGGCGGCCGATTTTGTGCATGTGGGGCATGATGGCAAAGATCCTGTGCTCTGCCATGTCTTGCTCGAAGGTGTAGCTGAACTCAAAGGACTGCGCGGTTCTGGCTGGGATCTCGAAGAAGCCGTTGAGGATGGGCATGACGACGCGTTGTTCGGGGGCGGTGGCGGTGGTCTTGAGTTTGAGGCTGCTTTGGTCGGGGCGCAGCTGGCCAAGGCTGGTGTTGTAATGCATCTGCGCCACGATGCGCGCACCAGCAGGGATTTCAAAGGCCGCGTTGTCTGGGAATCGTTGAGGGCCGCCGCCAGGCGCCCAGACTCCCATGGGCTGACCCCCGTGGCCGCTGGTGCCGTAGCAGGGATAGCCCGGTCCAGGGTGGGCCTCGTCTTCTGCCTCCATGCTGGCAGCCCCTGAGGGAGGCACCAGATAGAGGATGACGTGGTGGACCAGCTCTTTGGCGTCTGGCACGAGTTCGTGGGCGGTCACCCACACGGGCTCTTCAAAGGCCGCGTCAAAAGGCAGACAGTGGTAATGGTCCAACTCGTCCGCTGGCGGCTCATAGGGCTCGGCGGGCCTGATGACGAGGTCCACTTCGGTCAACGTGTCTATCGAAGGGGCCACGGGCTCAAAGGCGACCATGTCGCCCGCTGGCGCGCCCTCGTCCAGCCATGCCAGCAACACGCTGCGCTCTTCTTCAGGCATCCAATAGTCATTGCTGTAGGACTGGCAGTCAGGATCCGCCTGCACGGGCGGCATAGAGCCAAATGAGACGCTGAAGCGTATGGCGGGCGCGAGGGATGCCACGTCATCGTATGTGTCGAGGGCAAAGGGGGCGACCCCTCCTGCGACATGGCACCCCCCACACCGTCGCGCGACGATGCTTTGAACGCCTGAGGTCCAGGTGATTGTGTCGCTGTCTTGTGAAGGCTCAGGGTTGTTTTGTGTGTCGCACCCGGCCGTGGTGAGCATCCACCACAGCGTCAGGACGGCCCATGGAGTGAGTGTTTGTTTTTGGTATTTTAGAATCAATTTTTAGCCCCCATCAAGGTGCAAGTCTGCGTATGGACGTTCCCATCGGTCTGTTGAGGCGCCGTGGGAAAGTCCTCTTTCTTTGCTGCGGAGCTGTGGTCCACCAGGGCTCCTGGACTCAATGTAGGGAGGTGGAAAATTTATTGCAACTTTTTGTTGCAATGTTTTTCGGGGGCCCTGTTGATCGGCCTTTACTTGGGACAGGAGGGTTGCAAACATGGGTTTGGGACATGGAAGCCAAGGAGGCTGGTATGGTGAAGAGGCGCGATGCAGGTCGCCGGCGAGGCAAACCCATCGAAGACGCCATTCTGGCGGCGACGCTGGATGAGTTGGCCAATCACGGTTTAGAGGGGGTGAGCATTGCGCGCATTGCCAAGGCCGCCGAGGTGAACAAGACCACGATCTACCGGCGTTGGGGAGACCTCGATAAGCTGATTCTGGCGGCTTTGGAGCGTTCGCTGGCCGATGTCACCACCGATTTACAGGACACGGGTTCGTTGAAGGGTGATCTGCTTGGGATGATCGACACCCTTGGGGCTCACATGTCGTCGCCCCAAGGCCGCGCGTTGACACGCGCTGCCCTCTCTGAGCGCGCCACCGAATTTTTGCACATCATGTCTCAGAAACCGCTGGCCCAGTCCCACGAGGCGGTCGTTGGAATCGTGATGAGGGCGGTGGCGCGTGGTGATTGGGACATCCAGCGTTGTCCACCAGAGACCGTGTTGATGATGGTCGCTGGCAGCGTCATGAACAGGACGTTATTGGGACGTCAGCCTGTGACGCCACAGTGGGCGCAGATCGTGGTGGATGTGATCGTGCGTGGTGTGGCGCCCGAGCCGTGAAGTCATGCACTCATCGCGTCTTTTGATGGGTGATGTTGAGAGCTGCAGGCGGCGATTTCTGGGATGGTGGTGTGGCAGGGAATTGGGTCAATAGACGATGTGACTGTGAGCGGGGGACCAGGTGGGCATGAAGCCTGGGTCCATGGCGGGTGGTTTTTCGAATTGGTGGGAGCGCTCGACCTTTCCGACGGGCCAATCAAAGAGGTTTTGGTTGAAGCGTGCGGCGCCTTTGAACATGTCTTCCATGAATTGGACGCGGGAGACGTTCCACGAGGCGATGGGTTGGTGTCCAAACATTTGGACCGTTATGGCCTCAAAGGCGAGTTGTTCTGATGCCATATTGCGTTGCCGTTGACGTGAATAAAGTGTGGAGAGGGGATATGTTATTTTACCTTTTGAGGCATGAAATCGTCATTCATTGATGGTGGTTTCTGGAAGGGGGGCGTGTGGATTCGGTTGCTGAGTTGCCACCTAGAAAGATCTTGATTGAAAGTTATGGCATGCCTGAAAATGTGATGCATGCTGAACACGTTTGATACGTCCCAGTTTCCAATGGGTTGATTGAACGACGCGGCATTGAAAAACATACTGCCCATATCGCGAACATTTGATGTGTCCCAGTTTCCAATGGGTTGATTAAATGCCCGTGCCCATGAAAACATGCCGCCCATGTCGCGGACATTTGATGTGTCCCAGTTTCCAATGGGTTGATTGAATTGTGTTCCAGCAAACATATGGGCCATATCGGTGACATTTGAGGTATCCCAGGTGCCGATGGGTTGATTAAATGCCCGTGCCCACGCAAAAGCTTTCTTCATGTTGGTGACGCTGGAGGTGTTCCAGGTATCCAAGGGTTGGTTGAATGCGTGGGTGTATCCGAAGATGTTGCGCATATTTGTGACGTTGGATGTGTCCCAACTTCCAACAGGTTGATTAAAGTTTTCAGCAGACCAAAACATGTTGGCCATGTTGGTGACATTGGAAGTGTCCCAGGCGTCCAAGGGCTGGTCGAAGTTCTTAGTGTATGAAAACATGTTGGCCATGTTGGTGACATTGGATGTTTTCCAAGTGGATATGTTACTGTTGAAAACTATGGCTCTCTCAAATGTTCGTTTCATGTCAGCGACATTGGAAGTATCCCAATTGTCCAGAGGTTGGTTGAATTCTCGTGTGTATTGAAACATGCCTGACATGTCAGTGACGTTGGAGACGTTCCAATGATTGATGGGTTGATTGAATGAGTGGGCGCTGCTGAACATATAGGACATGTTGGTGACATTGGAGGTGTTCCAATGATTGATAGAGCTATTGAAAATTTGTGCACCTTCGAACATATAAGACATGTCAGTGACTTGTGAGAGGTCAGGTGCGTCTGTAGCATTGAGCACCATTGAACGACGCATTTTGAACATGTTGGCCATAGATTCCCAGCGAATGTCCCCCCACTGCTCTACAGACAATAGCTTGCCTTCGATGTTTTTTCGTCGGCTGTCCATGTGTGGGAAGCGTCCTCGAATACGGATCGTGTGAGGTCCTTCATCCTTGAATATGTGTGTGATTACCCCTTCAACGTTTTTTTGATCAAAAACCAGGTCGTTGTTCCAGTCCACATCGTAGTCAAAGGTTCCTCGACCTGTTGGTAGTGTCACCGTTGTGCCTTGCCAGACCGTTACAAAGTGAGTCATGTGGGCTGGTTTATCGGTTTGGGTATGGTCTTTACCCGACTTGTTGGTGTTGATGGGGTTTTCAAAAGGCATCTGAGCGAGCGTGGGGCCGCATCCTGAGGTGCTCAGGGAGAGCATGAGGCATAGGGCCAGTGCGATGGGCCACCGCTGGAGTGTGAAGGTGGAGTGGGGTGTGGGTGAAGTCGCCGCCAGCATGGTTTGCTGCTCCCGTTGAGATGGACCTGTGCCGATGGACTGGCGCAGACCGCGCGGGTGTCCATCTGGGTGAGGGCTCTGGTGGGATTGGAGGCGTTTGGGCGGGTAAAGTTCCCGGAATCGTTGATTTTTTGATTGGCGCTCTTTGGCGCGCGGTTGAGCTTGCTGTGGGCGTTGAAGCGCTTTGCGCGCTCCTGGCGGCCTCCCCTGACGTGTCCTGGGTGTGCTCATCGCTGTCGTGAGCGGGCTGCCTTTTTGACTTTTGCCTTCTTGGGTTTTTTGGCTTTGTCTTTTTTGGCTTTGCTGCGCTTGTTGTTGGGCCCTTTGGTGGGAGTGGACAATGGTCCTGGCAGCGTAAACCCCTGGGTTTTGGATTCCTCCGGGACTTCTTCCATGGAGGGCATCGCCCGCCAGCGTTTGGAGCGGTGGGTCAATGCATGGCGTTGGTGCAAGCGGCTGGTTTTGTAAGCCCAGATGACCCGAACGAATACAACGCATCATACAAATATGTTCCACCGATGGTCTTTGGTTTGGTTGATGGTGAGGGGAATTTCACTTTCGTAAAAAATGCCCTCCCGGAATTATTAACCAATAGCTCAGCAGTAAAAGGAGCCGATTTCGATCGGGATGGAGACATTGATTTGTTTGTCGGTAGCAGGGTGCGTCCTTTATTTTATCCTCAGGGCGAAAACAGCTATATCCTGCGCAACGATAGTGCACCTGGCCAGCCCCGGTTTAGTGAAGTTACTAGTAGTGTCATCCCAGAACTGGGTGCCGAAAGTCTGGTGAGCGATGCGATCTGGACCGATTTCAATGGTGACTTCTGGCCCGACCTGATTGTGATGAGCGAGTGGTCGCCCATCCGGATTTTTGAAAACCAACAGGGGCTACTCCGGGAAATCACCGCTCAATCGGGTATTGCAGATTATACCGGCTGGTGGAATAGTATCGCTGCCGCCGACCTCGATAATGATGGAGATACCGATTATATCGCTGGAAATTTCGGAGAAAATATCTTCTTTCAATGTAGTACCGAAGAGCCATTACGCATCTACGCCAAAGACCTGGATAACAATGGCAGTCTGGACCCTTTTATCTCTTGTTACTGGCCCGATAGCCTGGGCAGACGACACGAATACCTCTATCACCCACTTCAGGATGTCATCAAGCAGTTTGTAGGTATTCGTAAGAACATCAACACCTTTGCCGAATATGGTGAAGCAACGGTGGATGACATTTTTGCTGGCGGAGAACTCGATGACGCTCTGCAACGCAGCGCCAACTGGATGAAAACCTCCTGGATAGAGAACAAAGATAACGGACAATTTGCGATACATCCCCTGCCCAAAGAGGCCCAGTTCGCTCCCGCCTATGGACTGTTACCCATCGACGTCGATCAGGACGGATTACTGGACATCGTCATGGTGGGTAACGACCACGGGACGGAAGTGCAACACGGGCGGGCAGATGCTGCTATCGGCCTGCTTTTCCAGAATGAGGGTCAGGGACGCTTCCCCCCCTTATCGCTGGACGCAAGCCATTTT
>CAKZKQ010000737.1 GCA_937123825.1 uncultured Pseudomonadota bacterium | reverse complement strand
AAGGCTAACGTGTGGACACCAACCAAGCAAGAGATCACGACTTTTCACTGGGGCATGGTGCGCACAGCCATCGAGGGTCATGCGCGAGTGGATGGAGGGCAGGCAAGATCAGCGCTGGAGGCGGCTCCAGGCTTCGATGAGGTCGCCATGACCAAGGTGCATGGGGCGGCTGGAATCGGGGTTGGCCAGCAGCGCCTTGTGGATTTGACGCTGACGCGGCGAAAAGAGCCCCATGGGGTCTTGTTTGCGGCTGACGGAGGCGTTGGCGAGCGTGGCTTGGAGGGAGGTCATGGGCACCTGACGCCAGGAGGTGTGGGCCAGGTGGTATTTGTTGTCTTTGAGGGACGGGCGCATCTTGCCGGGCGAGGAGATATGCGTGCCAGCGTTGCCAGCGCGGCTGACGAGCGTGTCCAGATTGATGACGGTCGGATCGTAGGTGACCTGAACCACCTCTTTGCCCCCTTCAAAACCAGGCATCGTCGATACGACCCCTTCGATCTGGCCCAAAGAGGCCTCGCCGCTCCAGAAGCAGTACATCGAGAAGAGCGCGTCTTTGGTGCCGTCGCGCTTGGCCTTGGTTTCGCCTGCCAGGATCTTCAACCACATCGGCGGCGCCTGGAGCGACTTGACCATGGCATTGGCCAGACCGCCGACGCTGTAATCTCCCGAAATCCGGGGCACGCGCGCGGATTTGTCGGGGTTGATGATCCGCACCACGGGGTTGTTCCAGGTGGGCTCTTTGAATTCGGCCATGATCCGGGTGTCGGGACCGGTGAAGACGTTGTTGTAGACCACCACGGGGACAAAGAGCGTCTCGGCGGCCTCGACGATGAGCGGGTGGCTGAGCACCTTGCGGCCGTAGGTCTGGACGGTGTGGCAGCCAGGGACCTCGTCAAAGAGCACCAAAATGGGTTTGCCAGTGCGCTCGCCTTCGGCCAACGCCCCCTTGAAGTCGCGCCCCCAGTGCACCTGACCCAGTTCGGTGGGGTACTCGTTGGCGGGTTCTTTGTTGCTGCTGATCACGGCTCCCTCTTGCATGGGCGTTGCTGAGAGCGAAGGGGTCGGAGAGACCGCCGAGGACGACGGCGCCGCCTGTTGTGGACTCCCACACCCGATCAATCCCGCGCAGAGCGCTGCGCTGGCCGCACACATCCACTTCCACATATCCTGCCTCTTAGGTCTGGCGTCAGGCCGCACCAAGGAGGCGCCCTGTGTTTGTGGGCAATCCGCCCCACAACGCACCCCTTCGACCTGATTTGCTGGCTTCAGTCATCCCATGTAGGGACACGGAGCGTCTGGTCACACAAGGCAGTACGCCGTGAGGTCGGGAGAGTTACACAGAAAGTGGCCAGCCGAGGCCTTCGAGGGTCACATCACCGCGCGCACCGCGCTCGGGGGCCTGCACACCGGCAAACTCCATCGGCATCGGCCCGGCAGGGGTCTGCAACGAGAGATCGTAGCGGGCGCCTTGGAAACGCCGTGCGTGGACCGTGCTTTGACCTTCTGGGTTGGGCGCAAAACGCAACTGCTCGGGGCGAACAAGGATCGAGACGGCGCCTTGCGCCTGACGGCCAAGCTTGATGGCCCCCAACGCCGTTTGAGCCACCTGACCGCTGGCCTGACCGTCGATGAAGATGGCGTCGCCGGTCAGCGTGGCGACCTGGGCTGTGGCGGGTTGACGGTAGACCTCTTCGGGCGGTGCGCACTGGAGCAAACCGGCGGTGGCGCCTTCGCCGCCAAGCACCGCCACGCGATCGGCCAGCCCCAGCGCTTCGCTGCGATCGTGGGTGACCAGCAGCGCGCTGACGCCCTCTTCGCGCAGGATGTCGCGGACGCCTTCGGCCAACTCGCGGCGCAGCGCGGCGTCCAGGTTGGCAAAGGGTTCGTCGAGCAAGAGCAGGCTGGGACCAGGTGCAAGCGCGCGGGCCAGAGCCACGCGTTGCTGCTGACCGCCCGAGAGCTGTGAGGGGCGCCTTTTGCCAAGCTCGGGCAGCTCGATCAACTCCAGGAGCGACTGGACGCGACGTTCGATGTGATCGCGTGGGCTGCGGTGGAGGCCAAAGGCGATGTTTTCGGTGACGGTCATGTGCTCAAAGAGGGCGTAATCTTGAAAGACCATGCCGACGCGGCGTCGCTCAGCCGGGATCAACTCGCGTCCATCGCGCGAGACGTCTTTGCCCTGAACCCGGATGATCCCCTGGCTGGGGGTCACAAACCCGGCCACCGAGCGCAGCAGCGTGGTCTTGCCCGAACCGCTGGCGCCCAAAACCGCCAACAACTCTCCGGCGCTGACCTCCAGGTCCACCCCGGCAAAGACGGGCGGCGCTTTGCGCGGGACGTAGCTGTGACCAAGGCCACACAGTTCAAGAGGCGCGGACAAAGGGTGTTCAGACATGACGCCTCCAACGCAAGAGCAACACCTGGACGCTGAGCGCCAGGCTGAGCAGGACCAGACCTGCAAGACCGATCTCGGGCAGCAGGCCTTCGTTTTGAGCATCAAAGATGCGGTAGGCCAGGGTCGTGTGGCCGGTGGGGATGAGCATCATGGTGATGGGCAGCTCTTTGACGATCGCCAAAAAGAGCAGCACGTAGGCCGCACCCATGCCCGGGGCCAAAGAAGGCAGGGTCACCTTCCAAAACCGCCGCCAGGGACCGGCCCCAAGGCTGCGGGCGCTCTCTTCGTGGCGCGGATCCAGGCGCAAGAGCGCAGGCTTGAGCGCGGCGTAGCCCTCGGCCAGAAAACGCATTGAGTAGCCCAAGACGACCATCACCCCCACGCCTTCCAGAGCAGACCAGATGGTGCTCGGCCCCCAGGGCACCGGCACGTGGCGCTTGAGGATGACCACCATCTGCACAATCCCAAACGCCACCAACACGCCGGGCAGGCTGCTGGTGAGGTAAGCGGCGTTCTCAAGCCACCATGGACGGCGCAGGTGCCGCACCGCAGCCCAGGCCACCACCATCGCCAACACCAGCGCCACCGACGAGCCCAGCACCGCAAAGACCAACGAGTCCCACAGTTCCTCACCAATGGGCGAGAAGCTGTCGCCGCCTGCGCGCACCCCGTCGATGACCCACCCAATGAGCGCCACCAGGGGCAAGACCACCCCCACGCCGATGACCGCCAACTGCAAAAAGAGCGTGGCCGTCCTGGCCGCCAAAGGCAGCCGCCGCCGCACAGCGGCGCGCTGGCCCGATGACCCCCGCTCCACGCGCTGTTGGCCGTGCAAGAGACGCACGAGCGCCAGCAGTGGCACCACCAACGCCATCAACCCAAAGCCAAACCAGACGGCCCCAGGGATGTCGTAGTTGTTGTAGGACTTGTAAAGTTCCCAGGTGAGCACTTCGGTGTTCAGCACCGCCACAGCGCCAAAGTCGCTGATGGTGTAGAGCGAGACGAGCACAAGCGCGAAGGCCCAGGTGGGCCGCAGGTGCGGAAAAATCAGGATCTTGAACCGTCGCCAGGGGCTGGCCCCAAGGCTGCGGGCGGCCTCCTCCTGAGCGATCGGCAGACGACGCAGCGACGCGCCCACCAAAAGCTGCACATAGGGTGTGGTGGCCAGCACCAGAGTCAGCGCCGCAGGCCAAAACCCGGTAAAGCGCCCCTCGGTGCCCAAAATCGCGCCCAGCCACCCCGCCGGGGCCATCGCCTCGCGCAAAATGGTGGCCATCAAATAGCTCGGCACCGCCAACGGCAAGACCGTCAGCAGCGCAAGCCAGCGCACCGGAAACCATTGGGCGCGCTGCTCAACCCAGGCCAGCCAGGACCCCAGCGCCAGCGCCACAGTCCCCACCACCAACCCCAGCCCCAGCGTGCGCCCAAAGAGCGGCATCAACTCGGACCACGTCGGCGGAGGCGGCGGCTCGATCCCAGGCACGGGCGCCAGCACAGCCAACGCCATCCCCAGCACCGGCACCATCACCAGCGCCACAATGGCCACCGCCCCAACAACCGCGCCAGAGCTATGAAAGGACTTATTGGTCATCAAAAAGAAAAGAAGCCCAAGGTTTGGAGCGAGCCAGCATGAAACTCAGGGGCCGAAGTACTGGGTGTTGAGCCACAGGCCATCAAGCCGCCAAAGGCCTGACGCAAAACCCAAGCAATTCAAAAAGAAGGAGAAAGCCACGGGTTTGGGGCGAGCAATGATGGATGTCAGACGCTGAATCACCCAGCGATGACCCACAGGCCCCCAATCCGCTACCAACCTTACATCATTCCAAAAGAAAAACTCAGA
>CAKZKQ010000736.1 GCA_937123825.1 uncultured Pseudomonadota bacterium | reverse complement strand
TTGGCGGGGAGAGACCTCGGGTGGCATCTATGTGGATGAGCCGGGCTTCTGTGCGGAAGGGACGGACACGACGGACTGCAGCGCAGAGTGATGACCCACTGAGACACTCGACCAACACAATGAGCGATACCAAAGCACAGATGCCCGATTTGCTTTGGTATCGGGCGTGAGAACGTCAAAAGCCCTTTCAGATCAAGGTTGATCAGGAAGGGCTTTTTTGTGGTTGGCGGCAAAACATTGGGCTGTGGGGCAAGAGCAACACGTTGTGCGTGTGTCGCCCAGGCCGCGGTTCAGGCGCCCGCTTCGAAGATCTGACGGGCCTCGGCGACCATGTCGCGGGTTTGGCCGTCGTTGTCTTTGAGGACGGGCCAGTCGGCGCCTTCGGGGTGGTGCCAGGTGTAGGTCTCGGGATGGCGAGTGACCAGGGAGGTGCCCATGGTCATGCCGACGGCGACCAGGATGCCCAGCGGTTCAAAAGAAGAGGCCTCAAGCTGGGCTTCGACCTCGTCGAGCAGATCGGGCTCGTAGTGCAGCTCCTCGCGCAGGAAGAACTCCAGGCCGGGGATGACCGAGGGGGAACCCAGGTCAAGGCCGATGGTGGTGTAGAGTTCCAGGGCGTGGATGAACCACAGCGCGATCATGTCGGGGGCGTTGGGATCGTTTGGGACGTTGGGCACGGGCGTCTCCACTCGGGCCAGCGCTTCGAGCGGCGCGATGGGAGGCCCCTGGATGAAGGCATACTCCAGCAGATCGTGCAGCGGGTGGCCCGAGAAGAAGACAAAGACGGGGCTTTGGCCGATCTCCCAGTCTTCAAAGCTGCGGTGGCCGTACTCGCGCACAAAGGCCTGGGTCAGCGCTTCGGTCCACTGGCCGGTGCTGACAAAGAGGTCGTAGCACTGGTCTTCGTGGTAGCAGGTGAAGGCGACCACGTGGTCGGCCAGCGCCGGATCCTGACAGGGCGGATGGGGGACAAGCTCGATGCTGGCGTCTTCGCAGCGCTTTTTAAACTCGGCCACGGCGTCGCTCAGCGCCACATCGCCTTCCGGATCCCAGTTGGGCAAGAAGTCCAACGGGTTGACTTCGCCGCCCAGGCTCACCGGCGGCGAAAGCTGGCCGCTGGCGAAGCACAGCTCGTAGCTCTCCCACAGATCGGCGCTCTGACCCACCTCAAAACGCCGCAGCACGGTGTCGAGCACGGGCAGCGCCACGGTGGTCCCCAGACGTCCAAGGCGCGGGAGGTTGAGCCCCTCAGCGTCGGCCCAGACAAGTTCGTGGGTGTGGTTGAGGCGGACGGCTTCACCGGCCACGCAGCCAAGCAGGATCAGGGCAGCGTGGGGGACGTAGTCCATGCCTTCATCGGCGGGGGCGTCAGCGTCGTCGTTGAACCAGCGAAACTCTTCAATGACAAGCTGGTTGACGACCGAGAGCCACTGCAAGTCGTCGGGGGCCAGGTTGACGGAGTAGAGATCGCCAAGGAGCTGGCGGCCAGCCTCGGCCAGGTCCAAACAGTCCTGGCTGTCGAGTGAGGGCTCTTCGAGCACCTCCCAGGCCATGATCTCAAAGACACCGGCCAGCATCGTCTCAAAGAGGAAGGCCACCTCGGGCGGCACGGCGTGGCTGCTGTAGAGGTGAAAGAGCGGCAGCCCCTTGCGGACGCGCTGGGGCGCCATGGCGGCGATGAAATCATCCACGCGCGCCGACGTCCACTCGCCACAGGCCACGCCGATCACAAAATCGACCTCACCGGCGCCTGGATCGAGCGGATCGGGCAGGCGGCTGGTGTAGAGCCTCAGGAAGTCTTTGAGCGCAGGGGCGACCGAGAGCGGCTTGACGTGGATGTCCTGGGATTTGAGCAGCTTTTCAACCTGCTTGGCCATCCCCCCCAGCGAGAGGGACTCGGCCCCCGCTTGCTCGGGCAACTGCGGCAGCGCCCTTCCCTGGTCAGCATCCATCTGGCTCGTCGTCATCACCTGTCCCCTTCCATCCAACTCATCATCACAACACCCCTCTTCAAACGTCGGGGCTGTGCGCAATCACACACAACGCCTGTCGTTCGACACTAAGTATGTAGTTGAGCCAAAGACGTCAAGCAGTTCACAACACCGGCAAGGTGCGCTGGACAGTGTGCTCAAACCTCAACATGCGCGTGCAATACAGAATGAAGAGCACTCGCCAGATGTCATCTTCCTCCACGCGGGAGGCGCTGGCATAGGTCTCCAGCAGGCGCTCAATGGTGCCACAGTCGCGAATGCTGGCGGCCACGCCAAGCTCTTTGGCCGTCAACTTCAACTCGTCCAGATGCACGCCGGGCTCTTCAAGAATGCCCACTTCGCGCCGCAGACGACCCTCGAAGTGATCGCGGATCAACTCCACCGGGTAGCGCGATCGGATCCCCTGGACCACAATTTCCACCGTGGCGATGCCCAGCGGATAGCTCTCCCCCTCAAAAAGCCTGCCGCCGTGGTACTCAAAGGTGCCGTGCGCCCAGGTAAAGACCCCCAGGAGCTTCTGGCGAGTCTGCAAAGAGAGGTAGTGGAAGAGTTCGGTCTCGGGCAGCATCCCCTCCCGGATCAGGACGTCCCCAAGACGCCCCCCAAACTCACTCATCCGGTTGAGCGCGACCTGAAGTTGAGAGGCGCTGATGACGCCGTGCTCACACAAAAAGTTTCCCAGCAGCTCGTCGGGCTGGTTGGAGGCCACATAACCCGGCGCGCCGTTCTCAATGAAGATCGCCTTGCGAACCCCCTCGGTGGTCACCTTGAGCAAACCGCTGTCTCGCCGCTCATAGAGGGCGTGCAAAAGGAGCGGAAAGGGGTACTCGACCAGCGATCCCTTGACCAGACGCTCATGGACATCGGTCGGATCGCTGCGGGGCGTTTCGGGCGTCAGCGGGATGACCCCTTGCATGGGCGAGGCGCCTGGGCTGGGGGCGTATCCAAGGTGGTGGCTGCTGGGGATGCCTCGATCGCTTCGCCGGGCGTGCTGCTCCAGACGATCGCGCACCTGGGGCACCTGGTCGGGCGGCACCCAGGCCCCGCCGTCGACGCTGATGGCGTTGCCCGCCTCGTGGCTGCGATAGCGCAGGATGCTCATGAGCGTCTCCAGGCTCATCGGTCCCACGATCGAGCCGTTGGGCTCACGAAAGCGGTAGCGGGCCACCTGCGGGCTTTGCAGCGCCGGGAAGGCCGAAATGTCGTCGGGATCGCGCTGGCGGCTCTCGTTTTGCTGGGCGTACTCTCTGGCAAAGACGCGGCGCAAAAAGCGCCCCAGATCCTCGTCCGTCACCCGCAAGTCGTTTTCGTAGACAAAGTCCATCACGGCGCGGTGCAACTCCTGGGCGGAGCGGTACCGATCGCGGCGCCTGTGGCTCAGCGCGCGCATGACGATGTCGCGCAGCTTGCTGGGCAAAAAGTCCAGGTCCTCCAGATCCCGGCCAATGTCGCCGTCGCGGATCTTGAGCATGACGTTGAGATCATTGGGCCCGATAAAGAGCCGCCGCATCGCCAACATCTCAAAGAGCACGATCCCGGCCGAGAAAATGTCCGAGCGCTTGTCGATCGTCTCCCCAGCGATCTGCTCGGGGCTCATGTAACCGACCTTGCCCTTGAGCATCCCCACTTCAGTGCGGCTGCGCTGGGTGGCGGCCTTGGCCACCCCAAAGTCGCTGATCTTCACCTCGCCGTTGTAGCTCAAAAGGATGTTGCGGGGGCTGACGTCGCG